>NZ_JBFBCI010000030.1:0-98108 GCF_040683095.1 Sphaerisporangium sp. NPDC051017 | reverse complement strand
CCGGCGTCGATGCACATCTCGCGGGCGGTGCCGAGGGTGTCCTTGATCACGATGGATCCGTCGCGGATCACCCAGATCTGATTCGGGTTGGCCAGGCACTGCCAGATGTAGACGTTGTCGAGGTTGTTGCGGGTGTTACCGGCGTCGATGCACATCTCGCGGGCGGTGCCGACGGTGTCGGCCACCTTGATGAGGCCGCCGTCGATGACGAACTTCTGGTTGGCATGGTCGAGGCACTGCCAGATCCGGATGTTGCCGTTGTTCTCGCGGCCGGGGGAGTCCAGGCACATCCCCCTCCGGGCCCCCGCGGGAGTGGCGACGTTCAGGGTGCCGTCGCTGATGGTGTACTCGGTGCCGTTGCCGGGGTCGGTGTAGCGGAAGGTGCCTGCGCCGGCTGGGAGGGTGGTCCCCGCCGGGGCCGAGGCGGCCACGGTGATCTGCGGGGAGAAGCGGAAGTAGCCGCGGGACGGCCAGCTGCTGCGGCCCCCGTTGATGCCATAGCCTTCACACGTCAGTGTGGTGTTGCCGGCGCTGAGGGCGCAGTTGCGCAGGCCGACATTGTTGCTCCGCCAGTTCGAGCCGTCGTCGCTGTACTGGGAGGGGACGGTGGTCTGCGGGGCGAAGACGGTGTTGCCCGGCGCGGTGAACACCACCTGCATGCCGGTGGGGGGCAGCAGGCCGGGGCCGCCGGTGTTCTGGTAGGTCCACGGCACGGCCCCGGTGGCGCCGGGCGTGATCGTCACGGTGGTCGGCACGTCCCGGCCGATGAAAGGCACCGCGGCGGCAGCGGGGGAGGCGATGACCCCGGCGAGCGTCAGCGACGTGGCCGCCACGGCGACGGCCGGACGGGTCAGGCAGGCTATGGGCATTCTCATACTCGTCAGCTCCAGTCGTTCACTTACAGTGACTGGGTCACGGTATGCAGGCGCGGTCTGCTCCGCCGCTGATCAGCGGGTGTTTCGGAGTCGGCGATCGGTAAAGATCGCCATGGCCGGGCCGTAGTAGCGGTCGCCACCGGCAAGCTGATCGGAACCCTGCACCCCACGGCACCGGTCTACCGAATGGGGAAGTCGGGTTCCCCCTGGGCCAGGGTCACGGTTCCCGGCGGTGGGGCCGCCCCGGTGGGGCGCAGGGAGAGCTGCTGGACGCGGGTGAGGGCCTGGGACGGCCGGAACTGATGCATCAACTGCCTCGGATTTCGGGATTGGTCAGGAGCCGGTGCGTGACTGGAACGTTGCGATCAGCTCCCACATCGCGACGGGGTTGGCGTACATGGGCCAGTGCCCGCTGTGCGGGACCTCGGCCAACTCGATGCCGTTCGCGGCGAGTTCGGGCAGGTAGGACAGGCGCGCGTTCTCGACGCCGTACATGAACATGCGGGGGAAGGGCAGGGCCAGGAACTTGGTCATCAGGTCGCCGTGGTCCGACAGATCGACCATCGACTCGAAGATCCCTCGCACTGCGCCCGCGCGTACCTTGTGGCGCAGGCTCGCCGCGTACAGTGCGCTGGAGGACTCGGTCGAACGGCGTGCCCGCTCGCTGAAATCGTCGAAGAAGCGCTGGTCGTCTGTCGCGGGGTGGGTGGCGATCTGCCGGCTCAGGAAGCAGTCTTCCGGCGTGACGTTGCCCTCGATGTCCACGAAACTCAGGATCCGGTCCGGTTCCTGGTGGGCGAGTATGAGTGCGGTGAGGCCGCCCATGGAGTGGCCGACGACGTGGAAGCGGTCGATACCCGCTGCCCGCAGCACCGCCTGGGCGGTCTTCACGAGGAACGGGATCGAGATCTTCGTCAGGTTCGCGCACCGTGTCTCCCCACAGCCCGGGGCGTCGTACGCGAGGAACGGCCGCCCGTCGAATGCCGGTTGGCGGACGAAGTCGGCGTAGTCCTCCTTTGTGGAGCCGAAGCCGTGCAGGAAGACGACAGGAGCGCGTTCACCGTCCCGTCGGACGGTGGTGACCCGCAGGGCCACCTCATCGATGTGGAGGCTCAGGTGTTCGTAGGTGAACTCGCTACCTGTGGCCAAGGCTTCTCCATTCACACAAGTCACACAAGGCGGTAGTACTCCAGCGTCGTGACGCCGCCGCGTATGGCTTCGAGGGCATTCTGCTCGGCCGCGACCCGTTCGTCGGACCGGTCGAGGGCCTTCGCCACTGCTTCGGCGGGTACGACGACCACGCCGTCCGCGTCGCCGACGACCAGGTCTCCGGGCCGGACGACGACTCCGCCGACCCGAACCGGTACGTCGAAGGTGCCGGGGTGGTCCTTGCCGGTGCCGACGACGGTGATGTGCCGGGCGAACACGGGGAAGCCGAGGCCCGCCTGTTCGGCGGTGTCCCGTACGCCACCGTCCACGACCAGGCCGAGGATGCCGCGCTGCTGGGCGGCGACGGCGAGGATCTCGCCCCAGTGGCCGTGCGCGGCGCCCTGAAGGTCGACCACGAGGAGGCTGCCGGCGGGGGCCTGCGCGACGGCACGGTGCAGGGCGAGGTTGTCGCCGCCGATGCCCTGCACGGTGAACGCCGGGCCGGCCACCCGCGCCCCCGACCAGGCAGGGCGCAGGGCCGGGTCGCAGGCGTGCGCGGCGCCTCGGCACGCCTCGTACAGGGTGGCGGTGCTGTGGCCGCGGGCCGCGTCCGTCATGTCGGCCTCCTCGTCTGGAGCCGGTGGTAGCCGAACTTCTCGCGGGCCTCGCGCAGGGTGCTGCCGGCGCGCGCCGCGTCGACGATGTCTGACTCGACGCGCTCGATGTCCTCGGAGATCTCGGTGACCCGCTCGGCCTTGGCGGCCGGCACGGCGAGCACTCCATCGGCGTCGGCGGCGATGAGAGTGCCGGGGCGTATCTCGATGCCGTTGACGGTGATCGGCTCGCCGATGGCGACCAGGCGCACCCGATCCTTGCCGGTGCGCATGAAGCGGCCGCGGCTGAAGAGCGGGTAGCTCCGCGTCAGTGAGGCGGACACGTCGCGGCAGACCCCGTTGATCACGGTCCCGGCGATACCGCGGGCGGCGGCGACCTCGGTCATGATGCCGCCCCAGACGGTGACGTCGGTACGACCGGCGTTGTCGATGACGATCACCGAGCCCGGCGGCACGTCATCGAGGAAGTCGCCGACCGTGCCGGCGCCGGCCTCGTCGACGGACGCGTAGCGGACGGTGAAGGCCGGCCCGACGGCTCGGAAGTCGTTCGCCAGGGGGGACAGGCCGTGCAGGGCGCCCTCAATGCCGATCCGGTCCAGGGCGTCGGACACGGCAGTGGTGGGCAGGGCACGAAGCCGGGCGACAAGATCGATGTCGCCGATGCTCATCACTTCTCCTCCTTCCCGGCCAGACGGGCATCGCGCATCGCGTTCGGGAGCGGAACCCCCGCGCGGACTTCCGCCTCGATCACCGCCTCCCGGTCCGCGACGGCCTGGGCCGCCTTGAGTACGTCAGCGGCCCGCTCACGGGGGACGACCACGACGCCACCCTCGTCCGCGAGCACGACGTCGCCGGGGTTGATCGTCACGCCGCCGATGACGATCGGCTCGCCTGCCGATTTCTGCCGCAGTCGTCCGCGCGCGGTCACCGGGACCTGCGCCCGCGCGTAGACGGGGAAGCCGAACTCCCTGGCCTGGCCGACATCCCGGCAGGCGCCGTCGGTGATCACGCCCCGGACGCCGTTCACCGCGGCGCCGAGGCTGACGATGCCACCCCAGGTGGAGACGTCGGTACGACCGGCGTTGGCGATCACGAGGACGTCCGTGGAACCGGACTCTGCGATCGTCCCGGTGAGGATATGGGCGCCGCCGTGCTCGGCGGTCAGCGGTTCGAGTTCAACGGTCTTCGCGAACCCGGCCACCTTCGGACGGCCCCACATCGGCCGGATGCCGCCCAGGCCGGCAGGGAGACCGCAGTTGTCGAGAGCGTCGGACACGGCGGCCGTGTCCAAGGCCGTGAACTGCGCCAACAAGGCTGCTTCAGCTGTCATGCCCTTCAGTGAAGCAAGACCAGTCAATATACTGAAGGTCTGATTTCCTCTCTCACTCATAGGCAGAGCGACTCATGATCGAGGTTCGCCAAGCCCGCTACTTCCTGGCTGTCGCGGAGACACTGCACTTCGGACGCGCCGCCGAGAAACTCGGCATGTCCCAACCGCCGCTGAGCCAGGCGATCCTTCAGCTGGAGCGGCAACTGGGAGCGCAGCTGTTCGATCGCACGGGGCGCAGTGTCAAGCTCACCGAGACCGGAAGGGCCTTCGCGGAGGAGTGCCGCAAGCTGGTGGCTGTCGCGCAGTACGCCCATGAGGTCGCCACCCAGGCCGAGGCGGGACTGGTGGGAACGCTGCGGATGGGGGTGGTGACCTCGGCGCTCAGCGAGCCCCTCCTCGGTGCTCTGGCCACGTTCCGGGAGACCCGTCCCCGTGTCGAGCTCCAGATCACGGAGGTGGACACGGGAACGGGACAGGAAGCCGTCGCCCAGCGCGAGATCGACATCGCCGTCATCCGGCCCAGCGCACCCGTACGCGGCCTGCGCATGCGGCCCTGGCGACATGACCACTTCGTGATCGCGCTGCCGGAGGAACACCCCCTCGCCGGCAACCCCGCGGACCCGGTCGACCTTTCCCGATTCGCCGACGAGCCCTGGGTCTGGCTGCGCCGCGAGGCGTCACCGGACTACCACGACCAACTCATGATGACCTGCCGCCGAGCCGGTTTCACCCCCGACGCACGGCACCTCGCCAACTCGATTCTGACCCAACTGGCCATGGTGACCTGCGGCCTCGGCGTCACCCTCGTCCCCAACGCGACCGCCTCGCGCACGTTCCGGCACCCCGTCGCCTACCGTCCCCTTACCGACCCCGCCGACATCGTCGAACTTTCCCTCGTCACCCGGGCCGGTACTCATGAACCACTGGTACAGGAATTCCTGCGTATCGCGTCGCACGGGCCGTCCGATGCGGCGCGGGACGACTGAGGCCGCAGCGCCGGCACACCCGCCTGCCGTTCTCCCCCGCAGAGACAGGCAACGGCGTCGCCGCCGGCGATCCGCCGTCTCGTCCCAGACGCCGACGGCGCTCAGATGCGCGCTGACCTGCGCGGGAGCGGGTTGCTCCCACTCGTGGTGTGGCGGGTGCGGCAGGCTTCCGGCGTCATGGGTGGTACGGCGTGGCCACATCACCGGCACCCGAGCGGCAGTATTGGCGGTGGCCGATCGTTACAACGGTGATCTACCAGTCTGGCGCCAACTAGCAGCAACTGGCAGTAACCGGCGACACCCTATGTGCTCAGGGGGACGGGAAGCCGTCGGTGGGGAAGGACGAGGGGCCTGTGGTGGGGAGTTCTATTTGGTCGCCGGGGGACAGGCCTGAGCGGATTTCGATGTACTGGTCGCCGCGGACGCCGGTCGTCACCTCGCGCGGTACGCTGCCGTTCCCCTGGCGGACCAGTACGGTCGCCGCGCCGTTCGGGCGGGTTCTCACCGCCTGGGCCGGGACGTAGATCGCCTCGTCGGCCTTCTCCACGGTGACCATCACGGTGGCCGTCTGTCCGAGCATCAGGCCCTTCGGCGGGTGATCGAAGGCGACGGTCACGCCGTACTGGACGAGGCGGCCGGTGGTGGTCGCGGCCGGGTCGATGTGGGTCACCTTGCCGTCGTAGGTCGTGCCCTGGCGGGTCGCGAGGGAGACCGACGCGGGTTGGCCGATCTTGAGGTGGCCGACGTCCGTCTGCGAGAACATGGCCTTGACCTGCAGCTCGTCGAGGTCGCCCAGGGTGACGAAGGTCGTCCCGGCGGTGGCGTCCGTACCGGCCGCGCCGGCGACGCTGAGGACGGTGCCCGCGGCGGGCGCCTTGATCTTGACACCCGCGAGCGCGTCCTCGGCCGTGTGCAGCGTGGTCTGGGCCTTGCCGACGTTCGCCTCGGCCTCGGCGACGGTCGTGACCTGCTGGCCGCCCTGTCCAGCTTGGCCGCCTTGTCCGCCCGCGCCGCCCTGGCCGGCGCCTCCTCCGGTTTGTGGCGCCTGTCCGCCTTGGCCGTTCCCCGACCTGCCTCCCTGTCCCGAGTTCCCCTGGGGTGCGGTCTGCTGCGGGTCGGGCTGCTGGTTCGGGTTCGCGCCCCCGTTCCCGTTCGGGGCGGTGCACTTACCGGTCGGCTTGCCGGTTGGCTTCTGCGTCGGCTTGGACGTGGGTTTTGTCGTCGGCTTGGAAGTGTGTTTGGCGGTGGGTTTGGAAGTGGGCTTGGGGGCGTGGGTCGAGGTCGGTTCGGGGTTCGGGGACGCGTGAGGTGTCCGGCCGTCGTGGCCGTCGCTCTGCCCGTTCCCGTACGAGCCCGTGTTTCCGTATGACACAGGGGCGATCCGGGGGCGGGGTGTGACGGTGTAGCCGTAGTGGCCGCCGTCACCGTTGGGGACGGAGGGCGTCGGTGAGGGGCTGGGCGTCGTGGGCGGGCAGTTCGCGGTCGGTCCCGAGGGTGGCGAGGACGGTTGCCCTTGTGGCCCGGTCGGCTTGCCACCGGGTTGGTTTCCGCCGTTTCCTCCAGAAGCACCGGATCCGCCGGAGCCGCCCGTGCCGCCGAAAGCACCGCCTCCACCCCCGGCCGCTCCGCCGCCGGAGGTCGCACCCGAAGCGCCCGTGCCCGCGGTCGTCTTGCCGTTCTTGATGTTGTCGAGCGTCTCCTCCGCGGCCGCGAGCGCGGCCCGTGCGGCGTCGACGTCCTCCTGGGCGAGCGTGTCGTCGACGCGGGCGAGGACCTGGCCCTTCTTGACCTTGTCCCCGGGCTGCACGTACACCTTCTCGACCGTCCCCGCGGCGCCGAAGGCCAGGTCGCGGCTGTGCGTGTCCACGGTGTTCCCGGCCGCCGAGACGGCGCTGACCACCGTGCCCCGTTTGGCGGACGCCGGCTCCACGCGCGCCGCGGGTGCGTCCTCGCCGCTGCCCGCGTACACCAGCCCGGCCCCCACCAGCATGATCGCCGCGAGGGTCAGGCCCCCGACGCGTACGGCGGCGGGAGGAGTGCTCGATCTCATGCGGGCCATCCTGGCGGGCTGACGTCATTCCAAGCTCAGCCCGAACTCAAAGTTCCCTGTGTAAATCCGGATGAAAAGGCCGCGATGAGCTGGGGCTTTGTCGAACCATAGGCCGGTATAGCGCTCTATGAGGCGCAAGTTGCCACGTTGTCAGGAAACCTTCAGGGACGTCGGAGGTTCGCCCAAGCGGCATGGTCCAGGCTCAATGGTCGTGAAGCTGTCGACGAAGCGCAGAGCGCTGATCGTGAACGGCGCCTTGGCCGTGCTGTTGGTGGGAGGCGCGGGCGTCGCGTACGCCTCCCTGAACCAGGGGCCGACGGCCGAGGCGGCACCGCTCACCACGCGCGTCACCCGGGGGACCGTCCTGTCGGCGGTCTCGGCGTCCGGGTCGGTGGAGAGCGCGAGGACCCGCTCGCTCAGCTTCGGCACGAGCGGCACCGTCGAGAAGATCTACGTCGAGGCCGGCGACAAGGTCGGCAAGAACCAGATCCTGGCCCGCGCGGACGACACCGCCGCACGGGACGCGCTCGACGCCGCCTCCGCGAGCCTCAGCGCGGCCAAGGACGGCGACACCACCACGGCCTCCGGGTACTCGCAGTACATTCAGGCCAGGAACTCCTACCGCGAGGCGAAGCGCGCGCTCGACGCCACCGTGATCAAGGCGCCCTTCGCCGGGACGGTCACGGCCGTGAACGGGACGGTCGGCGGCTCGTCGTCCGGCGGATCGTCCTCCTCGGGTTCGGGCTCGGGCACCGGATCCGGGCAAGGAGGAGGCGCTTCGGGCGGTTCGTCCGGGTCCGCGGGCTCGGATTCGTCCGGCGGGGGCTTCATCGAGATGGCCGACGCCGGCCGACTGCAGATCGTCGGCGACTTCACCGAGTCGGACGTGACGAAGCTGAAGACCGGCCAGCCCGCCACCGTGACGTTCGACGCGCTGCCGGGCGTGACCGCGAGCGGAAAGGTCACGCTCATCGACCCGGTGGCGCAGACGAACAACAACGTCGTGCAGTACTCCGCGACGATCTCGCTCAGCGACGTCCCCAAGACCGTGCGCCTCGGCCAGACCGCGACCGTCCAGGTCATCGTCGCCAAGGCCGACAACGCGCTCACCGTGCCGACCTCGGCGGTGAGGACCGCCGGCGGACAGAGCACCGTCACCGTCCTTGAGAACGGACGCCAGGTCGCCAAGCCGGTGCAGGTCGGCGTCAAGGGCGACACCACGACCGAGATCACCTCGGGGCTCAAGGAGGGAGACCAGGTGGTCCGCACGACGGGCGCCACGGGCGGCGGCCTCCAGGGCGGCTTCCCCGGCGGAGGCTTCCCCGGCGGCGGCATCCGCCTCGGCGGTGGCGGTGGCGGCTTCGGTGGCGGCGGAGGCCGAGGGTGAACCCGCGCGACGTCCCAGAAGGTCGCGAGGCCCCTGTCCTGGAGGTCCGCGAGGTCAGCAAGATCTACGGGACGGGTGACGCGCAGGTGCACGCGCTGCGCGGCGTGTCGCTCACCGTCGAGCGCGGGGACTACGTGGCCATCATGGGCGCCTCCGGCTCCGGCAAGTCGACGCTGATGAACATTGTCGGCTGCCTCGACGTACCCACCAGCGGCACCTACCTCGTGGACGGCACCGACGTCGGAGCGCTCGGCGACCGCCAGCTCGCCGTCCTCCGCAACAGGAAGATCGGTTTCGTGTTCCAGTCGTTCAACCTGATCCCGCGCATGAGCGCGCTGGCCAACGTCGAACTGCCCCTCGCGTACGGCGGGCTGGGCGCGGCGGCGCGGCGCAAGCGGGCCCTCGCGGCGCTCGGCCAGGTGGGTCTCGGCGACCGGATCCACCACGACCCGAACGAACTGTCCGGCGGCCAGCAGCAGCGCGTCGCCGTCGCCCGCGCGCTGGTCACCGCGCCGTCGCTGCTGCTCGCCGACGAGCCGACGGGCAACCTCGACACCACTTCGACCGCCGATGTGCTGCGCATCCTCGACCGGCTCAGTTCGTCGGGACGGACGATCGTCCTGATCACCCACGAGGACGACGTGGCCACGCACGCCAAGCGCGTCATCCGCCTGGTCGACGGGCGGATCGTCGAGGACCACCGCAAGGCGCCGGTCGACGGCCCTCCGCCCCGGTTCGCCGTGGTGGCCCCCTGATGAGCGCCCTGGAGGTCCTCCGCTTCGCCGTACGCGGGCTGACGGCGAACAAGATGCGCAGCGTGCTGACCACGCTCGGCATCCTGATCGGGGTCGCGGCGGTGATCCTGCTGGTCGCGGTGGGTGAGGGGACGTCGCGGTCCATCACCCAGAACATCCAGCGCCTCGGGGCCAACACGCTGACCGTGATGCAGTCCTTCTCGGGCGGCGGTGGCGGCGGTGGCGGCGGCTTCTTCGCAGGGGGTGGGGCCGCGCAGCAGCAGGGCGGCGCCGGCCCCCGTACGCAGGCCAAGGAACTCACCATCGAGGACGCCCGTGCCCTGACGGACGCCTCGGCCGCTCCCTCGGTGAAAAGCGTGTCGCCCGTGGTCAGCGCGTCGTCCCAGGCGGCCACGTACGAGGGCGCGAGCCACTCGATCGCCCAGCTCGTCGGCACCTACCCGAGCTACTTCGAGGCGTCCAACAAGCCGGTCGCCAAGGGCTCGTACTTCTACAACGACGACGTGACCGCCGCCCGGAAGATCATCGTGATCGGGCAGACCGTCGCCGACGACCTGTTCGGGAGCGTCGACCCGATCGGCAAGCAGGTCACGATCACCGGCGTGCCGTTCACGGTCGTCGGCGTGCTCAAACCGGCCGGATCCTCCGGCTTCCAGGACGCCGACGACATCGCGGTCGCGCCGCTGCCCGCCGTCCAGCAGAGCCTCACCGGGTACGGGCCGCTCGGGCAGATCATCGTCCAGGCCAAGAGCGCCACGGCGGTCGACGCGGCGCAGTCGGAGATCACGCAGATTCTCGACCAGCGGCACGGCATCACGGCGACCTCCACGGCCGACTACCGCATCCTCAACCAGGCGCAGCTCCAGGAGACGGTCAGCGCCGCCATCGGCACCTTCACCGTGCTGCTCGGCGCCGTCGCCGCCATCAGCCTGCTCGTCGGCGGCATCGGCATCACCAACATCATGCTGGTCACCGTCACCGAGCGGACCCGGGAGATCGGCATCCGCAAGGCCATCGGCGCCCCGCGCGGCGCGATCCTCGGCCAGTTCCTCGCGGAGGCCACCATGCTCAGCCTGATCGGCGGCCTGCTCGGGGTCGCCATCGGGTTCATCGGCAGCAGGTTCACGATCGCCGGCGTCCAGCCGGTCATCGTGCCCACCTCGATCGCGCTCGCGCTCGGCGTGTCCGTCGCGATCGGGCTGTTCTTCGGCAGCTACCCGGCGAACCGGGCCGCGAAGCTGCGCCCCATCGAAGCGCTGCGGCACGAGTGACGTACGGCCACCGGGATCAAGGAGTGAACATGAGCACGACCAGGCGCAAGCCGTACCCCTCCGAGGACTCCGCGCCCGACCATGCGCTGCTGGAGACCTCCCCGTTCGACGAGGACCTCGACACCGCGCTCGCCGCCCGGCCCGAGGGGCGGCGCGCGTCCAAGCTGACCGTGGCCCTTGGCGCGGGGGTGCTCCTCGTGGCCGGCATGCTCCTCGGCATCCAGGCCCAGAAGCTGTGGGGGACGCGGGCGGGCGGCGACCAGGCGGGCGTCGCGCAGGCGCTGCTCGCGGGCAACGGCGGCGCGGCCCAGCAACGTGCGGGTGGAGGCGCGGGGCGGGGCGGCTTCGGGGGCTTCGGTGGTGCCGGGGGTTCCGGCGGTCCCGCGGGTTCCGCCGGGCAGGGCGCCGGGGACGGTTTCACCGTCGGCACGGTGAAGCTCGTGGACGGCGGCAAGCTCTACGTCGAGACGCCCACCGGCGTTGTCATCGTCACGACCACCGGCGACACCAAGGTCCAGGTGAGCAAGGAGGGCAAGCTCAAGGACCTCAAGCCCGGCAGCCCCGTGGTCGTCCAGGGCACGCGCGGCACGAACGGCTCCGTCAGCGCGACCACCGTGAGCAGTGGCGGCGCGCTCGGGGGGTTCGGCAACCGGGGTGGCGGCTGATGTTCGCGCCGCGCCGATCCCTAGGATGTCCGGAAATTTCGCGAAAAGGTACGTAAGCGAGGCAAAGACTGATGCGAGTGGAGATGTGCCATGGCCTGGTCCGGTAACCGGGATGGTTCGGGCGGTCCCGGTGGTTCCGTCGGTCCCGGTGGCGCCGGGGGTTCAGGCGGCTCCACGGGATCCGGTGGTTCGGGCGCGGGCGAGGCCAGGCTGCTGGTCGTCGACGACGAGCCGAACATCCGCGAACTGCTGTCCGCCACCCTGCGCTACGCCGGGTTCGACGTCCTGACCGCCTCGGACGGGCGCGAGGCGGTGCAGCTCGCCGAGCGCGTACGGCCCGACCTGGTCGTCCTCGACGTCATGCTGCCCGACATGGACGGTTTCGCGGTCGCGGGCCGCCTGCGCACCGCGGGCCGCCGCGTGCCCGTCGTCTTCCTGACCGCGCGCGACGAGTCCAACAGCAAGCTCACAGGTCTCGGCCTCGGCGACGACTACGTGACCAAGCCGTTCAGCCTGGACGAGGTGCTCGCCCGCATCCGGGCCGTCCTGCGCCGCACCCGGGCCGACCTCAACCTGCCCTCACGGCTCCAGGTCGCCGACCTGGAGATGGACGAGGATGGGCACCAGGTCTGGCGGGCCGGAAGACGGGTGAAGCTGTCGCCCACGGAGTACAAGCTGCTGCACTACTTCATGGTCAACTCCGGCCGGGTGCTGTCGAAGGCGCAGATCCTCGACCACGTGTGGAACTACGACTTCGGCGGCGACCGCAACGTCGTCGAGTCGTACGTCTCCTACCTCCGGCGCAAGATCGACACCGTGGAGCCGCGGCTCATCCACACGCTCCGGGGGGTGGGTTACGTCCTACGCGCACCACGCCACTGACGCGCCCCCACCCCCCGAGCGTGACACACCTCCGGACGCCGACGCCCAGGCGACGAGCACGACCACCCCCCTTGGCCCTACCGGACCGGCCGGGGACGAAACCGCCGACCCCGCCGATAAGGGCGGCGCTTCCGGCACCGTTCCCCAAAACAGCACGACCGGCACGGGGACTTCTGGCACGGGGACTTCCGGCGTGGGGACTTCCGGCGTGGGGACTCCCGGTGCGGGGACGAGCGATGCGATCGGGACGACGGGCGCGGGGACGACCGGCACCGGGACGACCGGCGCGGGGACGAGCGGCGTGGGGACTTCCTACGCGGGGACGAGCGACGCGATCAGGACGACGGCCCCGGGCGGCGTACCCGGACCGGTGGACCTCGACCTGGACGGTGAGCCACCCCCGATCCCTCCTCGGCAGGGCTGGACACGTGCCCCTGTCCGCGAGCTGAAACGACGCCTCGCCCGCACCCCCCTCTGGCTGCGCCTCGTCGTCGGCACGTTGCTGCTGGTCACGCTCGCGATCACCCTCACCGGCGGGTTCGCCGTCCAACTGCTCCGCGGCTACCTCGTCGAGCGCGTCGACCGGCAGTTGATGGTGGCCGCCATGCCCCGGCGCGAGGTCGCCATCCCCGCGACGCCGCCGATCAGGCCCCCGGACGGCCCGCGATACCCCAGGCAGTACGGCCTGTTCTACATGGCCCTGCTCAGCCCCGACGGCCGCGTCGAACGTACATTGCAGGAGAACCTGGACCCCCACCCGCCGAGACTTCCCCATCTCACGCTGCGGCAGGTGCGCAGCGTCCCACCCCACCCCTTCACCGTGGGGTCCGACTCCGGGATCCGCTGGCGCGCGATCGCCGCCGAGGACGGCGACGGCACACGCATCCGCGTGATCGCGATCCGCCTGGACGAGATCGACGCCACCGTCACCCGCCTCGCGATCATCGTGGCCACGGTCGGCGGCTGCGTTCTCGTCCTGCTCGGCTTCGCCTGCCACTGGCTCGTACGGCGGAGCCTGCGCCCACTCGCCGAGATCGAAGGCACGGCGGGCGCCATAGCGCGCGGCGACCTGTCCCGCCGCGTCCCCCTGCGCCACCGGCGGACCGAGATGGGACGGCTCGGCAGGGCCATCAACGGCATGCTCGCCCAGATCGAGACGGCCTTCCGCGCCCGCGAGGCCTCCGAGATCGCGGCGCGCGAGTCGGAGATCGCCGCCCGCGAGTCGGCCAAGGCGGCCCGTGAGTCCGCCGCCGACGCACGCCGCTCGGAGGAGCGCATGCGCCGCTTCATCGCCGACGCATCCCACGAGCTGCGCACCCCTCTGACGTCGATCCGCGGTTTCGCCGAGCTGTACCGCCACGAGACCCCCGACCTCGCCGAGGCCGCCCGCCTGCTCCACAGGATCGAGGACGAGGCCGCCCGCATGGGCCTCCTCGTGGACGACCTGCTCCTTCTCGCCCGCCTTGACCAGCAACGTCCCCTGGACCGCCATCCCGTCGACGTCCTCAGCCTCGCCGCCGGGGCCGTCCTGGACGCCCAGACGCTCGCCCCCGACCGCGAGATCGACCTGGTACGCCTGGACTCCGGCGACGGCCCCGTCATGGTGACCGGCGACGAGCCCCGCCTCCACCAGGTGATCGCCAACCTGGTCGGCAACGTTCTGCGTCACACCCCGCCCGGCACCCCGTTCCGCGTGGGCGTCGGCACCGTGGACGACCGGGTGGTCATCGAGGTCGCGGACGAGGGCCCCGGCCTGCCCCCCGAAGCCGCCGACCGCGTCTTCGAACGCTTCTACCGCGCCGACCCGGCCCGCACCCGCAGCCAATCCGGCGGCACCGGCCTGGGCCTCTCGATAGCCGCCGCCCTCACCGAAGCCCACGGCGGCACCATCACCGTGGAAAGCCACCTGGGCAGGGGCACCACCTTCCGCGTCTTCCTCCCGGCCATCGAAGAACGGTAGGCGGGGGCATGCGTGAATCGAGCTCACAATAATTTTGCCGTGTGTTGAAACAACTGCTTACCGGCTGTATCCTTCCGTACACAGGAACCGGTCGAGGGCTTCGTGTGCTTCCCGGTCGGCGTAGATGGATCGCAGGCACAGGCTCCGCCTGCTCAAGCGAGCTCTGGCACTTGCTGGGGATGGAGGTGGCCTAGGTAGTGAAGCGCTGTAGGTGCGGCCGTCACAAGGCGCATCAACTCAAGGAGGATATGCCCGAAGGGCTGGCCCCGCTGGGGTTTCTCTCCGATTATGCGTCATTCTCGGAATCGGACATATTGATCACCGGAGCGGCCGCGGAAGTGACCGCTGATGATCTTCGCTCGGGCGTCCGGCTCTACCCGCCGCAGGTGCGACAGGTGATCTTCCGCCTGGTTGGGCTCCCCAGCCAGAAGACCGTGAACTCTACGACCGCGGCGAACCTGATTCGAGTACTGCACGCCTCGGACAACAAAAGGGCGCTCTTCATCGAAATTCTGACCGAGCCGATTATTCCTGCCTTCAGTAACGCGGACGACCTGAGCGCCGACGATTGCGGGCTGCTGCTTTCCCGGGAGACCGCGGACAAGGTCCTCGAAGAGGCGGATGCTCTCCAGGCGGCACTGCGTGCGATGGCTTCCCTGCCCAGGGGTCTGGTCGACCTCATGCTCGCGTCCGTCGTTCACAGAGACCTTCCACTCGCGCCCCTCGCTCTCGGCATGCTGGCCGGCTCCCCCCGTGGGCTGGGGAGCGACGCTCAAGGCGTCATGGGGACGCTGTGGACGCAGGTCAGGGAGCACTCGATCGTGCTTCCGGTCTTCCCTGCCGGCGTGGACGCTCTCTGTGACGCGGCCCTGGCACTTCCGCAGGAACATGGCGTCGCCGAAGAGGTGATCACCGTAGAAGCCGTCACGGCGACCGACGAGGAGCATGTGCCGATGCGCGAGTACCGCCACGATGACAAGCCCGCGCAGCAGGACGTGCGGCACTCTCTCGAACTGCTGGAGCGCCTTTACGAGGAGGCATGGGAGGCCGCCGGCCGGGTTCGTGGAGCGCTCCATGAGCGTCTGCGCCCCGCCGGTGCGGACATCGACCGCATCGTCCGAGTCGTGCGCGAGTTCGACGAGGTCCATGACCGGATACAAGGGCTCGACGGTGTCGAGATGACCGCGGCCTCGATGGACGAACTGTTCCGCGCCCTCGACCAGATGGAGGCCGTGCGGTCCCAGGCCGAGCGCGTCGGCCGGCTTGTGCATGTACAGGGACCGGACGTGCTCGCGGTCCAGTTGGCCGAGGTTCGCAGGGTGGCGGCCGAGGGACCCACGGCGGGGTTGGACGCCTTGGCCCGTCTCATCGAACTGTCCGCCGATCGGGACGCGGTCCTGGTCCACGGGGACGAGCTGGAGCATCAGGCGAGGAGGGAACTGCCCCAGTGGAGCTCGGTGATCCGTGCCGCTGTGGGAGGCCACCTCACGCTGGAGATTCCCCCGAGCGACCATTTCCCAGCCATCTCCGAGGTCGAGGAGCGACCTCACGTGGAAGGCGACGAGGGCGACGAAGGAACCGAAGGGGATGCGGACGGGGAAGGCGGCAGGCCGCCGCCGGAGGCCGGCCCCGACGCCACGCCGCCCGTAGAGGACGGCGTCGTCGAACCAAACCCGCAAGAGACGTTCGACCTCGCCGGCCTGGGCGATCTGGACTCCATGCTCGCGGACAAGTTCGGGTCCCGGCCGAAGGCACATCCAGCCGAGTCGCGCCAGGCGACATCCCAGCGGGTCGTCACGCCGGAAGCCGTCCTGGCGGAGGCCGTTTCCGCCGCGTCCCCGAAGCCCGCGCCCGAGCCCGAGGCATCGTCCGCCGTGGCGGCCATCGAGGCCGAGGCCGCCGCGCTCCGCGCGCAGCGTTTCGGGCTCGCCGCGTGGATCAGGGAGGCTGCCGGGCGTCCGCGATCGGAGATCGCGGCACGGCGCTGCGCGGCCCTGGCCGTCGACATGAGCAGCTTCGCGGGGCGGTTGTCCGCCGCCTTCACCGAGACCGCGCGGCAGGTCACGGTGCCCGACCTGAACGAGGACCCCGCCGGTCGCCTCCTGGCCTGGGCCGCCTCGATCCGGGCCGGGCTGGTCCATCCCACCGTCGAGTCCGCTCGCCTAGTGGATGAACTCGCCTCCACGGTCATGAGGTATCCGGCGCTGGCGGCGTGCGGCGCGGCGTTCAGCCAGGCGCTGCGATCCGGCGTGTATCTCGTCTCCGGCCTCTCGGGTCAGATGCGCGATGTCGCCCAGGCCGAGCGGGACCAGGTTCACGCCGTGGCCGTCTGCAACAACCTCCTGGAAGAGGGGCCGCACAGGAGGATCAAGTTCGCCCTGGCCACCGAGGTGTGGAAGTCGCTCATCCAGCCCGAAGGATCCGTTGGCGCCCTGGTCGGCGTCGCGGCTCGTGATGACGTCGGTTCGCTGCAGGAGACCGTGCGCGAGCTGGACGCTCTTCGTGAGGCTGGAGTCGTCGTCCGCCTCATCGATGAGGCGGCCAAACGGTCTGCGACCTCACGCAGCACCAAGATCATCGCTGGCGCGCGAGCCAAGCTCATCGAGATGATCGACGAGGCGTTGGAAGGCGTCGAGAACTGGGTCAACGCGGTGCGGGAGGTACAGATCCGCCGTCCGTCGGGGGCTGACGAATGGCTCGCCCGGGGGTTGACCGAGCTCCGGCAGGCCATCGGCCGCAGCAGGGCCGAATTGCACGCCGAGCTCGACGGCCTGGGCATGGACGCCGACCCCGTGCTCGCCGCCGCGGCGACGGGAGCGGCACATCTGATCAACGACACCCTCCACCTGCTCGACGGAGAGGCTTTGGGTGAGGCCGAACCGGCGGTGGCGGCCGTGCTCAACCAGGATCTGCTCTTCGCTCCCGGGATTCTGCTCGACGCAAATGAGCTGCGCCCTGACGATACCCCGGCTCCCGAAACGCTGGCGCGTCTCGCCCTGGTGGATTCCCCCGACTGGCGGGACGCCTTCGACTCCCGCGCTTCCCGTGACGACCACGAGGGGACGCGTGCCGTGGTGGAGGTGGTCTCGCACCAGGACCACGACCTTGCGACGGAGCTCCGGAACCGGCGAGAGGCGCTCGTCACAGAGGCCCGTAACCGGCGATACGAGCGGGTGGAAGAGGTCTTGGACCGGCTCGCAGGCTGGCGCAAGGACGGTGTCCTTCTCGAGGGCGACGCGACGAGGATCGAGAGCAGGCTCAAGAGCGTGCAGCGGTCCGACCGGGAGGACTTCGGGATCACCGCCAAGGAGATCACCCTGCTGGAGTCCGAGGCCACGTCGATCCGCACGGCGCGCATCGCCGCGGAGGAGGAGTTGCTCGCCAGGAAGAGTGAAGAGCATCCCGATGTGAGGGCCGCGGCCCCCCGCATCCGAGAGCACGTCGCCCTCGGCGACCTGACCACGGCACGGGAGTTCCTCCAGCAGGCGGAGGCGGGCAAGCCGCTGCCCGCTGTCCAGAAGTCCGTGGACCACTTCGCCCTTTTCTTTCCGCGTTTCCCCGAGGCCTTCGAGAACATGTCCCTGATCTCCTCCGGGGGACGGGCGCGTAAGCACGAGAGTGACGAGTGGGTCACCAAGCTCATGGAAGCGATCCGGAGCGGACGGGAGGTCGCCGACCCCGACCTGCACCGCGTTCTCTCCGAGGCGGGGCTGAGTATCCAGGCCATGCCGCCGGGTCGGCGAGAGGAGTCCAAGGAGGGGCTGCGGCTGTGGAGGTCGCTCGCCCAGGGTCCCAAGTCGGCGGGCAATCTCGGCACCGCGATCAAGGCCGTGCTGCGGGTGATCGGGCTGGAAGGCCGTCAGGAGTCCGCGGGCGAGGAGCAGAACAGGCTCTGGGTGACCTTGCACGACGTCCGGTACGGCGACGCGATGCTGCCGGAGTTCGGGTCGAAGATGAGCCCGTCGGGGAACGGTATGCGCCTGCTGTTCGTCTGGCGCCGGCCGGGGCCGCACCAGCTCATGGAGTGGCTCAAGGACGAGCCGCAGGACCGCACCATCCTCGTCTTCTACTTCGGTGTGCTGTCGGCTGCCCAGCGCGAGCAGCTCACCATGGCATGCCGCAAGCGGCCTCGCCCGGTGACCGCGGTGATCGACGACGCCGCGATCAGCTATCTGGCCGCCCTGCCGGAGGCCGGCTGGACCACCACCGTAGGCCTGCTCGCACCCTTCAGTGCGGCCAACCCCTACGCGCCGACGGGAGACGTGCCGATGGAGATGTTCTACGGCCGGTCTTCCCAGTTGTCGAGCGTGATCAGTGCCTCGGGCTCGTCGATCGTGTACGGCGGGCGGCAGCTCGGCAAGTCGGCCCTGCTGCGCGAGGCAGCGCGGACGTTGCACAGAAGTGATCCCGGTCGTGTGGTGATCCTGGAGCCCATCCAGGAGATCGGGAAGATCGTTCCGGAGACCATGCTGTGGCCGCGTCTCGCCACTCGGCTGGCGGAGGCAGGGGTCCTGCCGCAGTCGGGCGCGACGCTGAAGGACCGCGCGGAGATCTGCCAGGCGGTCAAGAAGTGGGCGGACCAGGACCCGGCCCGCCAACTGCTGATCCTGCTCGACGAGGCGGACGCGTTCCTCAACCAGGACGCCGCGAACGCGAAGTTCACGAACGTAGAGGCGTTGCGCGACCTGATGCAGGCCACCGACAGGCGGGTGAAGGTGGTCTTCGCTGGTCTGCACCAGACCGCCCGGTTCCGGAGCCTTTCCAACCAGCCGTTCCCGCACCTGGGAGCCCCCATCCCGATCGGCCCCCTGGACCCGCAGGACGCCTTCGACCTGCTCACGCGCCCGCTCATGGCGCTCGGCTTCCGTTTCCCGCCGTCCCTGGCGGCGCGGGTCATCGCGGAGGCGAACAACGCCCCGGCGCTCATTCAGCTCTTCGCGGAGGCCCTGCTCCGGCGGCTGCGGCGCGTCCCGATCCAGGGCGGTGGCCTTCCCTATGAGATCACCTCCGACGACGTGGGCGCCGTCTGGCGCGACAGAGCGCTCGAAGTCGGCTTCCGTGACCGGTTCGAATGGACGTTGGATCTGGACAAGCGCTACAAGGTGATCGCCTACGTGGTCGCGTTCCATGCTCTCGCCGACGGCACCGACGAGACGGTCAGTGTTCAGGAACTGCGGGACGAATGTCTCAAACTGTGGCCCGCCGGGTTCGAGAACTGCACCAGCGACGGATTCCGCGGACTACTGGAAGAGTGCGTCAACCTCGGCGTGCTCGCATCGGACGCGAACGGTTACCGCCTCCGGACGCCACACGTCCTCACGTTGCTGGGCGGCGCGGAGGAGGTGTACACCGTCCTGTCCAAGGCCAGCGAGTTCGAGCAGCCCGACTCCTTCGACGCCTACGCCTACAGGGCCGTCTACCGCAACGGCCCCGACAGGTCCCCGCTCACCGGCGCGCAGGTCAGCCACATGTTCGACCGCCGTGACGGCGTCTACCTGATCGCGGGCTCTCCGGCGCTCCACGTGGAACGGGTCGGCGCGGCCCTGGAGGAGGAGGCAGGACGGCAGCACGTCGCGCAGGTCCGGCGGGTGCAGCGAAACTGCACCTTCGAGGGGGCCGTGCAGCGGAGCAGGGACGGCGGCGGCCACAACGTGGTCGTCGTCGAGCTCGCGGGCCGCTCCGTCGAGCAGGCCATGGCCACCGTCAGGAGCGCGGCCGACGCCGTGGCCACGGGAGCGGCCGGAACGCTGGCGGTCGCGTTGGTGGCGCCGCCCGAGCTCGTCCCTGTCTGGCTCGCCGTCGCCTCAGGCGCGGACGAACTCGCGCGGCGGGTCTGGCTCGTGGAACTGCGGCGCTACGACCAACCCGACGTGCGCCAGTGGATGAACGACGCCGACCTCGGCTACCGGGGTGAAGCCGATCAGGAGGCCCTGCTGGGCGTGACCGGCGGATGGCCGAAGCTGATCAGCAAGGTCGTCGAAGAGCGTCCCTCCGACCGGGAGCACGCACTCGAACAGTGTCGTGTCTGGATTCGCGAGAACACTGAGGAGTTCGTCCGATCGACCGGCGTGATGAGGGACGCCACACTGTGGCAGGCATGGCGCCATCTCGTCGAGGCCGGCCCGGCTCGGCCCGAGGATCTCGCCGACTACCTGGAGGTGGCAGGCGGGGAGTCGTCCGAGCCCTTGCGTCGAGACCTGCTGGCGGCCAACGACTACCCGTCCTACGCGGCCCTGGTCGACGTCCTCAGGTCGCTCGGCGCGCTGGAGCCGAAAGCGGACGGCTCATTCGCCTGCGAGCCGGTCCTGGCCGCGGCGAGCGAGCGGCTGGAGGTCCGCGCATGACGGACCTGTTATCGCCGTTGCTGCGGGCGGCGGCGGAGGTCGTACTCTCACGCCTGGCACTGGCCGGACACGACGGCGACGCGGACCGGTTCGTCGAAGATCACCGGAGCGACCTGCTCGACATGCTGACCCGGTCGGAGGAACTGCGGCGGCTCACCCGGGAGCGCCTACGGATCCCCGGCTCACAGCGGACGGAACGCGACGTCGCCCACCTCGTGCTCCACTCCGATCCGGCCGTGCGCTCCGCCGGGGTAAGAGTCGCGGAGTCCCTCGTCAAAAGATCGTCGAACACGGCCGCCGACCGGACGCTGCGCCGTCTCAACGACAGGAACGGGGAACTCAAAGACAGGCTGCGCACGGCGAA
This sequence comes from Sphaerisporangium sp. NPDC051017, assembly GCF_040683095.1. NCBI lineage: Bacteria > Bacillati > Actinomycetota > Actinomycetes > Streptosporangiales > Streptosporangiaceae > Sphaerisporangium > Sphaerisporangium sp. NPDC051017. Next base: position 77,476 of record NZ_JBFBCI010000030.1, on the reverse strand, counting down.
CGGACGGCACGCCAACGCCTTGGCCGACGTCGAGACCTACCGGGAAGCGGCGCGTGAGGCCACGGAGCGGGCCGACCGGCTGGACTCCGAGCTCGCGGCGACGCATCGGCGGCTGCGGGACCCGAAGTCCGTCACCTCGGCGCTCCTCGCGTTACTGCAGGAGGAGCCACCCGAGCCGGAAGGCGATTCGAGCACCCGCGACCCCCAACGGCCGAAGCCGGCGCCGGTCGAGCGGCCCCCCTCGCCCCTGGAGTCGGCGGCGCTGGTCGCCGGCATCAGCGCCGAGGCGTTCGTGAAAGCACTCCAGGCCCTTATCGAACCTCCGGCGGCGCCGGGCACGGCCACGGTCACCGTGACCCGGGAACGCGACCTTCGGGTCGCACCGCTCGGTGGCGGGAGGAGGATCGGCGGCTCCTGCCTGCTGGTCGAGGCGGGCGCGACGCGCATCCTCATCGACGCCGGGCTGGTCCCGGGAGATCCTTCCGAACCGCCCGCGGACATCGACCGGGCGTTGGAGGGGCCGATCCATGCCGTCGTGGTGACACACGCCCACAACGACCACTGTGGCTATGTCCCGGCGCTGGCGGAGCGGCTGCCCGACCTGCGGATCATCGCCACACCGGAGACCACCCAGCTCATGCCCGCCATGTGGGCCGACTCGGTGAAGATCATGGAGCAGCGGCGGCGGCTGGCGAGCGGGTGGGGTACGCGGGTGGAGCCGCTGTACGGGCGCGCGGCGATCGCCGGGGCGACGCGAGGGTGCGAAGAACTGGCCCTCGGCGTGCCCCGCCGGATCGGTGACCTCGCGATCGAGTTGTTCCCGGCCGGTCACATCCTCGGTGCCGCCGGGGTGGTGGTGCGGGCAGGCGATTCCACGGTCGTCGTCACCGGGGACATTTCGGGATTCCGGCAGCAGAGCGTCGGCGGCTACGCCATCCCCGAGTCGGCCAGGTACGCAGACCTGCTCGTCATGGAGTCCACCTGCTGCACCGAGGACCACCAGGACCGGAGTGACCTGGTGGGCACGCTCGTCAGGGCCGTCGAGAGCGTGTACGCCGGGGGCGGCCGGGTGCTCATCCCGGCGTTCGCCCTCGGCCGCGCGCAGGAACTGGCCCTGATCATGCGTGACCGGCTCCCGCACGTGCCGGTCCTCCTCGACGGCATGGCCGCGGAGATCGGCCGGTCCTTCGAGACGGTGACCGCCGGCGGCCACCGTCCGCTGTCGGTCTTCGGTGACAACGTGTCCCGCGCCCGTCCCGGTGACCTGGACGAGTTCACCCGTGGTGTGGTGATCAGCACCTCCGGGATGCTCACGGGCGGGCCGGCCGTCCGCTGGGCGGCCGAGATCCTGCCGGACCCGAAGAACGCCCTGTTCCTCTCGGGCTACCAGGACGAGGAGTCACCGGGCCGGCGGTTGCTGGATTCGGCGAAGGGCGGGGCGCCGCAGTTGGTCCTCGACGACATGGGAGGGGAGAAGAAGATCCCGCTCCGGGCCCGGGTGGAGATGATGCGCTTGTCGGCGCACGCCGACAAGCGGGGCCTGCTCGACATCGCCGACGAGGTCGCGGCACGCCAGGTCATGCTCGTCCACGGCCAAGCCGCACGCCAGGCCGAGTTCCGCGAGGTCCTACGCCTCCGAGGCCACAACACCACCCCCACCGATCCCTGGCGAGCCCGCTGAACCACCGGGCCTCCACTCCGCGCACCCGCGACCATCTGTTCCCGATCGAGTCCTGGCGTCCGAGACGACTCGCATCCTCGACCGCCAAAGGGAGAACAATACGTGACCGCCATCTACCACATCACGCATGTGGAGAACCTGGCCGGAATGATCGGCCGTGGCCTCGTCTGCGATCAAGACCGGCAGTCGGGTGTTGTGCGTCCGGTCAACATCGGACACAAACACATCAAGGACCGCAGATCCCGGCGGGGGGTGCCGTGCGGGGCTGGGGGCACACTCGCCGACTACGTGCCGTTCTATTTCGCGCCACGATCGCCGATGCTCTACGCCGTGTACCGGAGGAACGTCGACGGTGTGACCGCACGGCAAGAGGACATCGTCTATCTCGTCTCCACCTCTGAGTCTGTTGTGGCGGCAGGGTTGGCCTTCGCATTCACTGACGGTCACGCCATTATGGGCTTCAGCGAGTTCTACGATGATCTCCGTCACCTGGGCAAGATCGACTGGGAGATCATGCGGGCGCGCTATTGGAATGACACGGACGGAACGGGCGAACGACCACGAAAACGTCAGGCAGAGTTCTTGGTGCACAAGCGGTTCCCATGGTCATTGATCGCCACGATCGGTGTCATGAACGAGTCCGCTCGCGGACAAGTTCAGGCGATCATCACTGGAATCGAACACCAGCCCGAAATAATTGTCAGGCGCGACTGGTACTACTAAAGGGAGGGAGGTCGTCATGCTCACGCTGCGCAGCGGGAACCTCCTCGACGCTGAGGTCGAGGCGCTGGTCAACACGGTGAACACCGTCGGGGTAGCCGGCAAGGGCATCGCCTTGCAGTTCCGCCAGGCATATCCAGAGAACTTCAAGGCGTACGCCAGGGCCTGCAAGCGCGGCGAAGTCGTACCAGGGAAGATGTTCGTCTACGACGACGGGCGCATAGGTAGCGGGCGCTATGTCATCAACTTCCCCACCAAGCGCCACTGGCGAGCCGCCTCCCGCCTGGAGGACATTGAGTCTGGCCTGGTCGATCTCGTCCGTGTCGTGCGCGAACTGGGCATCCGATCGCTCGCGGTTCCCCCGCTGGGCTGCGGCAACGGCGGGCTGGAGTGGAGGGATGTGTTCCCGTTGATCGATAGGGCCGCTGCGGAGCTCCCCGACGTTGACGTGGTCGTCTACCGTCCCGAGGGCTCGCCCGATCCCGAGAAAATGATCGTTCGCACGCGGCGCCCATCGCTGACCGTGAACCGCGCGGCGGTTCTGGCGCTCTTCGGGCGTTACCTGCTTCCTGACTATCGCCTGACCGCCCTGGAGGCGCAGAAGCTGACCTACTTCCTGCAGCAGTGTGGCCAGCCGCTACGGCTGGAGTTTGCAAAAGGGAAGTATGGCCCATATGCCGAGAATCTCAACCATGCGCTCCAGCAACTGGAGGCCCACTACATCCGAGGCTACGGTGACCGGACACAGGATCCCCGTATCTTCCTCTTGCCGGGCGCAGCCGAAGAAGCCGACCAGGTCCTGAGCCGCGATGCGGAGACCGCCGCTCGGGTGACACGTGTCGCCGACCTCATCGAGGGCTTCGAGACTCCTTACGGCCTTGAACTTCTCTCGACAGTTCACTGGGGCGCCATGGAGACCGGCAGCACCGACGCGGCGGAACTGAGCCGGTACATCCGCGAGTGGTCCCCGCGCAAGGGGGCCCTGTTCGGCCCGCCCCACGTCAGCGCGGCGCTGGAACACTTGCGGCGGCTGGAGTTCCTTCCGCTTCCCGCTGACGTCTGAACGTGTCCGGGTGGCGGCACGACCGTGTCGCCGTCCCCGGCGGCGGGTGGCCGACTCGTTCTCAAAAGATCGGCCGCTTGGCTTCAACGCGAATCGGGGGAGAGGCCGCCGCGGGTGTGGGTTTCCCGCAGGCACTGGGTTCGCTCCCCGTGACGTACGCGCGTCTTCACCAGCCACATTCGTCGGGCCAGCTCTTGCGGAGTTCGCGCCTCGACGAGGCAGGTGACCGGTGTAGGTGGCAGTGGTCGGTGATTTTGCATGATCGGTGTGGTAGCGAGCTCGAGCCGCCGGCCACACCACCACCCCCACCGCCCTCTGGGTGTCTCCTGAAGGGAGATTCCCCGCGGCCATCTGTCTACCGGCCCGAAGAAATGTAGTCACGCTGAGGCACTGACTAGTTACGCGGATGGACGAAAGCCTGCGAGGGGTGTCGTCGTACAGTGTGATATGGCTGTGTTGACCGTACAGATCGATGCGAGGACCGAGAAGGCTCTCGCGGAGCTGACCGCCGACGGCAGGTCGGCCACAGACGTGGTCCGCGAGGCGCTGCTCATCGCCAATCGACTCCGGCGCATGGAAGTCGCCCGGATGGAGGCGCAGGAACTCGCCAACGATCCGGAGGACCTGGCGGAAATCCGTGCCGTACGTCGCGACCTGGGCGAAGACTGTGCGCGGTGATGTCTACAAACACTGCCGCCGCTGAGCGCTTTACTTCGGCGAGGGGGAGACCGCTGGCCCCACCCGCCACGTCCTGCCGTTGCAGACAGGGCCGGGGTAGTCATAACGCTCGCCCTTGTCCGAGGTGGCGGACAGCCGGTCCACCGGTGGAGGAACGCTGTCGCAGTGGTCGCCCGGCAAAGCGATCTGTTTTTGCTCTTCAGGAGGCAACGTCGCGTACGCGCGGCCGTTCCAGGTCACCACGACGGCGTCCTCGGTCCCGTTGACCACGGTGAACAGCTCGTCCGGCCCGATCTGGCAAGCGCTCAGGGAAAGCAGCGACACGACCATCAAGGCGGTCGCGACCGCACGGTTGTCACGATGTGCTGACAGAGCCATCATCATCCCTCGAAGCGGCAGGCGGCACGCTCGCCCGACTCAGGGCGCCTGCCATGACGACGGAGAGGACCGTTAGGGGACCTTCGGCGAGAAGAACGCGGTGACCGGCACATCGACGAAGTGCGGGTATTGATTATCCGGGAAGGGCGGGCGGGGTTCGTGGGCACCTTCAATCTTCCTCGCGTACTCCGCCGAGCTCATCGATGCGCTCAGGGCTCAGACCGGTCAACATGGCCAGACGCGATCGGTCGGATCCGTCGAGCGGCAGTTGGGGAAGGTACGGTCGCGGGCCCGATTCCGGTATGACGGGCAGAGTCCAGCGAAGCCCCGGTGTGCCGGGAAGGAAGACGCTTTGCTCGTCGCCCTTGATGCGCAGGCGGAAGGCTTGCTGGCTCGGCTTGCCGGCATCGTGCCACGCGGTGAGGGCGGCCTCGATCCGGTCCCACAACCGTAGCGGGCCTCCCTGTCTGACGGTCCACTCGTCTGATTGGAGCACCAGCCACGCCCACGACGCCGCGGCTTGATCGATGACGCAATACGCCACCGGGCGGCCCTCTGTCGAGACGCCTATGGATTGGGCGCCGGGAGCGGCGAGCTGGGCGATCCACAGCGGCGTCCATTCGGCGAGGACGTCAGCGCCGAACACGGTGGCACGCTGCTTCCCGTCGGACTGCGACGGCAGGTCACCGATGAGAGGGGCGGCATGCGACCGTGCCGGCATGAAGGAGATCGTGCCAGGGAGAAATTCGCCTTCTGCTTCAGAACGGGCGGTGACAGTGAGACGGGCGAGGGCGGAACCGTACAGCCATCCGGACAGTGTGGCCAGGATGAGGCCGTCGCGTCGTGCCTGGTGAAGCCACGAGCCGGGGACGGTCCGGACCGAACAGGTGGCGATGATCCTGTCATACGGAGCCCCTCCTTGGTGTCCGGCCAGTCCGTCGCCGATCAAGAGGGCCGGAGCGTGGCCCGCACGCTGCAAGGCGCGCCGAGCACGGGCGGCCACCTCGGGGTCCACTTCGACTGAGGTGACCTGACCGGAACCGAGACGTTCGCACAGCAGCGCGGTGGAGTATCCCGTTCCCGTGCCGATCTCCAGTACCCGATGGTCGTTTTCCACCTGGAGGTCTTCCAGCATCCTCACCACGAGACCGGGCAGGGTCGATGAGGATGTCGGCGCGCCTCGCACGGCATCGTCGCGCTCGTCGAACTGGGTCACCCACGTCACGTTCTGATAGGCCAGGCCGAGCCACTTCTCGTCAGCGGCAGTGCTGATCGGTTCCCAGTCGGTTCCGTGCGGGCTGTCGACGCGCCGGTAGACCCGCTCACCGAGGAACACTTCACGCGGCACGGTCCCAACGGCTCGCCGCCATTCCGGGCTCCGCAAGTCTCCGTTCTCGGAAAGTTCGTCGGCCAGGCGGCTGCGAAGCCGGGCGGTCAGCCGCTCGTTGACGTGAGTGTTCACTACGGAGTCTCCAAAAGTAGGTCTGCGATGGAGGCGGCTATCTGTATCCCTGTGGCGTCTTCCAGCCATCCCCACTGTCCATTGGGATTGCACTCCAGGAACACGGGGCTTCCGTCGCGACCGATCGCGAAGTCGAACACGCCGAACGAGAGATCAAGTGCGTCAAGAAAGGCAATGGCGGCGTCAGCAAGGCCGGGCGGAGAATCGACCACCGTGTAGGAGATGCGGTCATAGTCCTGCCGCCAGTCAAGCAGGTCCGACTCGATGCGGACGCAGAACGCATGTCTCCCAACGACCGTCACCCGTAGGTCGGCGGTCTTGTCGACGCAGGCTTGGAGTAGATGCGCGGTGCGGGTGATCGTGTCGTCGATGGCGCCGGGATCTACGGCGGTCGCCCAGATGGTCGATGGTTCCCCGGCCGAGTTCACAAACGAGGTGAGCCTCAGGGGCTTGTAAATATGATGCGCTCGTGCTCGGCGGCGAAGGCGCGAGCGTCGGAGGGCCGGTTGGTGATCAACGTGGGTGGCAGTCTGAAGCCGACCTGACGGGCGGTGGTGAGCTGGAGCGGCTTGTGTTCGGCCGCGAGGATCTTCCACGGGTGGTTGACGTACCGGCAGGGCAGTGAGGCGAGAGTTCCGCCGAGTCCGAATCGCGCCTGGAGGGCTGAAAAGCGGTCGGTCTGGGAGGGGTGGTTGGATGCGTAGGGTGTGGGCCGCCTGTAGTAAACGGCGCACACGTCATCCAGGGCGACATGCCGCGAAGCGGTGTTCAAAAAGCCGTGCAACCGGTCTTCGAACCATGCTGAGAAGGATATGGAGGCGGGGAAGTCGATCCCCGGATCCAAACGTGCGATCCGTGCTCCCCGCGCGTTCAGACGGCCGATGACCATGTCTGTGGTGGGGTCCTCAAGGCAGGTGAGGACCAGTACCACTCCGTTCGTCATCTTGAGCGTTCAGTCGCTGTCGTAGTCAGTGGCGGCCGTATCGTCCGACGGCGTGGGGTTCTGGCCGTCACCGCCGCCGGTGGCCAGAGATCTGCTGGTCTGCTTGTTGGTGCCGTGCTTACCAGCCTCGATGGGCTGACCTCCGGGACCGACGTAAACGGCCTGCTGCGAGTCCGGGTGGAGTCGGACAGCGATGTACGGGACGGTCTCGGCGAGAGGGTAGGGGGTCATATGGGTGAGCCCCCACGGCATCGGGGTCGTCATGTTCGATCCTTTCTCTCTTGTAGTTGCCTATGGTTTGCCCGTCGGCATATGTCGATCCGCTGACCGCTTGCGAGTCCGACCCGGCTCGGCCGCGGCCGCTTCCGCAACGGTAATCGACACGTAACTTATAGTGAGGCGGCTACGGCGGGTCGGCTCCGTGGACGGGTATGGGAGCACACGCCGCTGACGCTAAGCTCCGCTCTACCCGGGCTTCAAAGAGATTGCTCGCTATTTCTCGTGAAAGCTCGGTCCGGCGGCGGGTGGCTCGGGGAAGAAGCGCTCGGCCAGCTCGTCCAGGACGTGGGTCATGATCGTGCGGGCGTTCTTGCCGTACAGCGCGGTCTTGTGCATCAGGTCGAAGATCTTGCCGTAGAGGGCTATCTCTTTCGGCTGGATCAGTGACAGCTCCGCCGAGAAGGTCTCGACGGTGACCAGCCGCTCGCCGTACAGCCAGAACCCGTGCACGGGGGTCTTCGGCAGGCGCGCCGTCCAGGGGATCACCCCAAGGGCGACATTGGGCAGGGTGGCGGAGGCGATCAGCCGCTCGATCTGTCCCATCAGAACCTCAGGCGGGCACATCAGGTTGCGCAGCGCCGTTTCGGTGAGGATCACGTGGAAGCGGTGCCCGGGCTTGTAGAGGATCTGCTGGCGGTCCATGCGGGCTTGGACGCCCTCCTGCAGGTCGTCGGGCACCTGATGAACCGCTATCGCCTGCGCGAGGATGTGGCGGGCGTACTCGCGGGTCTGAAACAGCCCGGGAACGGTCGCGGGCTCGAATGTGCGGATCAGGTCGGTCTTGGCCTCGATCGCCTCGATCTTCTTCTGCTGGTCCCGAGTGCCGGATCGCAGTTGCCGCTGCCAGGCGGCGTAGGCCGACTCCAGGCTGTTCAGCTGCGCGATCAGTGACCGGATCTCCCTGTCGGCACCGCATGCCGTCGCCCAGGTCCGGATGTCCTCCTCGCTGGGGGTCTGCCGTCCGAGCTCGATCTTGGACACTTTGGTGGCCACCCAGCCAACAGCCTGCGCGAGCTGCTTGCCGTTGAGGCCGGCGGCCCGGCGCAGCTCGCGCAGTCGCGCTCCGAGCGCTTCACGCGCCTGGCGTACGTTGGGCACCGCCCGTCCACTTCTCGGCGTAGATCGGGTAGGGAATGGCATGGTGCCAGGCCGCATCACGGGCGGCGTTCAAGGCGACCACGCTCGCCGGGTCGTCCATCAGTTCCATGTCGAGGAGCACGTCGTCGTCGTCGAAGGGCAGCACCACGGCGAACCGTGAGTCGAACAGCCAGTAGTCAACGCCGGGCAGATCCAGCTCGGCCGCCTGGTCACGGGGCAGATAACGGATGTCCTCGCCCGCTTCGGCGTTTCCGGCGTTCAGCGTGAGCTCGAACCGGATGTAGTCCGGCGGCGGTTCGGTGACCACCCGAACCCGTTCGACCCGCTTGCCGGCGGAGGTCGAGGCCCCGATCATGCGCATCCAGGCGGCACGCTGCTCGGCGTTCAGCCGTTCAAGCTCCGCGGTGTCACCGGAGAGAAATGCCTCCCAACGCTCCCGCTCGGCGGGCACGTTGTAGCGGTCACGGAGTTCGAGCCGGAACGCGGTGTGCTGGAAGCGGGTGAACAGGGAGAGGAAGTCCTCGCCCGTCACGAGCTGGGTCACCGATGCTCCTTGGCGAATTCGAGGACGTCGGCGGGGACTTCCACGATCGTCTCGTCGGCCGCGAGGTCGCGCACGTCGCCGAGAGCCCGAGGGTCGGTCACGATCTTTCCCTGCACGACGTACGTGCCCCGGTCGGTCTTGTACAGCGCGGGGCAAGTGCCCTCGTTGCTGCCGCCGGTCTTGCCGATGAACGTCAGCCGCATCTCCGCCTCCGAAGTCGTGGGGGATTGCTCGCTATTTCTCGGACACTCGATGGTCCAGCGGATATCCGATGACGTCAAGACGCGAACGTCCCGGAACCACCTGTCCCGGCGGTTCGTAATGGGTGCCTGGGCTCAAAGGGAAGGGCGGGGTCTCGGACGTAGGGCGGAGCGGGGGATGGGGCGGCGCGAGCGTACGTGCTGTGCGGCTCCCGAAGCCGGGCCGGGGCGGCGTTCGTGAGCTTCGGCCCGCCACATGCGTTCGGCAAGCGCGTCCGGGCCGGCCGCCTCGATCAGGCGGAGCGGGTCGCGGTGGTGGGCGGGTGGGAGCGCCCACCAGTGTCCGGTGGCGTCGCCGTACCAGGGGGTCCAGCCGGTGAACCGCCGTTTCAGGGCGCGGACGACGTCCCGGCGCGCGGCCTCGGCGTCCGTTCGGGCCTCGGCGGCGACCTCGGGGCCGGTGGCGGTCGTGGTCATGCGGGGATCTCGATGTGCTCGATCCCGATGTCCTCGGCGGGGGTGAGCTCCGCCCAGGTCGTGGTCCTGCGGTGGCCGATGGCGAAGCCCCAGCACGCGGTCACCTCGTCCACCAGGCGCAGGCCCCGGCCTCGAAGGTCCAGCTCGTCGAGTTCCCCGTCCCACTCCGGAAGTGTTTCCGAACCGGCGGGGCGCATGTGGGGGACGCCGTCCGCGCCGTCGTCGTGCACCTCGATCCGCACGCGGGCGCCGACGTGCAGGACGTACAGCGTGACGGTGCCGCCCGGAAGTGACGACCGGGAGTGCTGGACGCTGTTGGAGGCCAGTTCGGAGACCACCAGCAGGGCCGCGTCCAGGACCGGATCCCCGTGGAGCAGCCTGCGCGTGAACGCGCGTGCCACGCCCACCTGGTCGACCCGCCCGGGGAGGGTGACGCACCCGGCGACGGCCCGCACGCCCGGCGCGGGGGCCTTCTTGCTGACTTCGTCGTACGTGGTGGTGCCGTCGACCACGATCGTCCCCATCGGGTCCGTCCCCAGGTCTTGTGCGAGTACGCCGACCCCTCCCGTGTCCCGGCTCGTCCCCTGCGCGACGCACCGCGCGGACACCCCGTCCCAGCAGGCGACGTCGATCCGCGACACCTCCCGCTCCAGCACCTGAAGCACCCGCGCCCCAGCCCCGAGCAACTCCACCCGCCCAGCCCCTCGCCCCACCGATACCTCCGTAGGCCCTTGCGGCTGCCTCCATGGCCATCCGCGATCTCGTTTTCGTGACTTTGCGTACTCGCTCAGTCACTCTGAATGAGAGAGTGGGGCGAGATTCTCGTTTCCGCAACCTGGTTCTACGAACTTCTCAAGATTTCCTCGGAGTTCGGTACGTCAGCGTGACGGATCGGCCACACTGAGCGACATGGCTTACCGACCTACGGTGCGAGCGCGCCGTCTCGCGCGCGAGCTGCGCCGTCTTCGCGAGCAGCAGGGCTTGACCCTGCAAGAGGTGGCAGACGGACTCGGCTGGTCACGGGCGAAGGTGTCACGCGTCGAGACGGCTCAGATCCGGCCCCACCATGGCGACGTCGCGGACCTGCTCGCTCTCTACGGCGCGACCAGCCCCGAACGGGACTCGTTGGTCGCCCTTGCGCGAGAGATCCGGAAGCGCGGATGGTGGACCGCCTACCTCGATGTCTTCAGCGGTAGCTACGTCGCCTTGGAGGACGAGGCGTCGCAGATGCGCGCGTGGGACCCTCAACTCATCCATGGATTGCTGCAGACGGCCGACTACGCCCGTGCTGTCATCCGTGCGGGACGGATGATCGCTGACGCCAGCGAGGTCGACAGGAGGGTCGCTGCACGTTTGGCGCGGCAGACGTTACTGTCCAGAGATGGCGCGCCCGAACTCCACATGGTCGTCGACGAGGCGGTGATCCGCCGCTCGGTCGGTGGTCGTGATGTGATGAGGGCCCAGCTTGCTGCGTTGCAGGACCATGCCGCCCGGCCGAATATCACCGTCCAGATCGTCCCATACGCGGTTGGCGAGCACCCGGGACTGGACGGTTGCTTCACTCTGCTGTCATATCCCGATCCAGCGGACCCGGACATCGCGTACATCGAAGGAACTATGGGTGATGTCTATATGGAAAGCGCGGAAGATGTCGCTGCGCATAAGCTGAGATTCGAGCGCATCAGCGCCGTGGCGATGTCTCCAGAGGACTCGATCAAGCTGATCAACAAGGTGGCACAGGAGTAATCGTGGACCTTCCCCCCAACGTGACCGGCCTTATCTGGCGAAAGTCGACCTACAGCGGTAGCGGGGACCAGTGCGTCGAAATCGCTGTCTTGCCTAACGGCTGCCGTGCTGTCCGTGACTCCAAGCGGGAGAGTGGCCCGATCGTGCGGGTTGCCTCCGACGCATGGGCTGCTTTCGTGCTGGACGTCAAGGTGGGGCGCCTTTGAGGCGGTCGCGACGGGCTTGGTCGGCTCGGGGGCTGCGGAGGATCAAACGGTGCGCGGGCGGCAGCCCGCGCACCACCTCAAACTAACCAACAGCCCTTCGGGATGGATCGCCATGGCGACCTTGAGACATCGGCGACCTCAAAATCACCTGTCATGGTGAGCCTTCGGACCCGGGATCGTGTCCCATTTCCACGACTGTTCCAGGCGCGACGCTTCCGTGCACGCGCCGCAGGTACTCCAGGGCATGTTCCGTGGCCGGGTCGTGGTTCAGCCTGTCGCGGTAGAAGTGGAGACGGTCCTCACAGTCGTCGATGATCTCGCTCCAGGTTCGTGCCCAGAGTCGCACCCCTCCCTCCCACTCGGCGATGCACCCGGGCGGGCGGTTCGGCGCGCCGGCGTCGCGCCGCACGGTTTTCTCCAGCTCCGTGGAGACAACCCAGAAATCCCAGGAAACGCGGGCGTCGCGGAACTGAGGGTCGCTGACGATGGCCTCCGCGTAGCTCTTGATCTGAGCGACCTCCACTTGTCCGACCTTCACCTTGGGAGCCTTCAGCTCGACCACGAGGTGTGCCCTTCCCGAGCTTCCTCGGTGGGCACGTCCCAAAAGGAGGTCGACGATACCCGTACGTCCGTCCTCGCGGCGCACGGGATCGAGCGGGCCGTCGTCGCGCTCTCGGCCCAATTCCCTGAGGTGGCGCCTGAGCACCGCGTCAAGGCTTTGATCGCTCACCATCAGCGCGTAGGCGTCACCGAATACCCAGGTCTCGCGCTCAAGGATCTTGTGCAACTCGGCGCGTTCCTTGACCGTCCTGCTGATCTCAGGCTCGAAGACCAGCGTCTTAAGGGCAGCCAGAAAGTCGAGACGGTCGCTGACCTGACCCGTCGCCTTGATCACTTCCGAGAGGCTGGTGCGCTGAAGAACACGTTTGAGTTCTTCCTGCTCTGATTGGGGCAGCCGGAACAAGTCATCGAGCACCGGGTAGAGTCCGCTGGGATCACGGGAAATGATCTCTTTGAGCAGGCGCAGGGTGGTCTTCTTGCTCTGCGGTACACCTGGCAGGCGGCGTGCGATCGTGGTGGCCACCTCGTCGAACATCTGACGTTCGACCGCCTGGGCGGGCAGATCAGGCTCGCCTGAGTAAGGGTAGACGCCTTCGCGCTTCCATTCCTGGATCAGCCGCGCCCGGCGTTCCTGGTCGCGCCTCTTGGAATCGGCGCACGAAACGACGGGCACAGGGTCACTATCGCAGACCAAGGCGTGACCGTGCGCACGGTCAGTCCAGGTGCCACGCTTCATCTCGGTGCGGCGCGCGTTCGCGTCCCTCCTTGCCGGGGGCCGTGACGAATGGAGGCGGGGGAACATTACGCACATGCTGACGCTTGACGTGTAATGATGTAAGAATCGACTCTGCGCGGGGAGGTCCTCCATGGCGCTTGACGCCTACTCCCAGATCGTCTCGTCGGTCGCGGCCGCGCTCACTCCCAAGGTCGCCAGTGTGCGGGCGGGGCGGGGAAGCGGGTCGGCAGTACTGTTCACCGACGACGGATTTCTGCTCACCAACGCCCATGTGGTCGGCGGCGCCACGTCCGGGACGGTCGCCTTCGCCGACGGCACGTCCGCCGGGTTCACGCTGGTCGGCGCTGACCCGCTGTCCGACCTCGCCGTGATCCGCGCCAGCGGGCCCACACCCGAGCCCGCCGAGCTTGGGGACAGCGACGGGCTGGTCGTCGGTCAGCTCGTGGTCGCCGTGGGCAACCCCCTCGGGCTGGTGGGGTCGGTGACGGCCGGCGTCGTCTCGGCGCTCGGGCGCTCGCTGCCCGCTCGCTCGGGCTCGGCCGTGCGCCTCATCGAGGACGTGATCCAGACCGACGCGGCGCTCAACCCGGGCAACTCCGGCGGCGCGCTCGCCGACGCCTCCGCCAAGGTGGTGGGCATCAACACCGCGGTGGCCGGGGTCGGCCTGGGCTTGGCAGTGCCGATCAACTCCACCACCAGGGGAATCGTGGCCGCGCTGATGAGGGACGGGAGGGTGCGGCGCGCGTACCTGGGCCTGGTCACGACGCCCGCGCCGCTGCCGCCGCAGGTCCGCGAGCGGGTCGGCCAGTCGTCCGCGCTCCGGGTCAGCGAGGTCGTCCCGGGCTCACCCGCCGCCGAGGCCGGCCTACGGGTCGGCGACCTCGTGCTCACGGCCGCCCGCCGCCCGGTCTCCGACGCCCAGGCCCTGCAACGCCTGATGTTCGCCGAGGCGATCGGCCGCCCCCTGCCCATAACGGTCCTCCGCAACGGCGCCCTGGTCGACGTCATAGCCGAACCGACAGAACTCGGCCCCCTGACCGTGTGATCACGCCCCTTCGAACGGGAACCTGTACCGATTTGCGTCCTGGACGTATTCCGCGATGATCGCCGTCTCCGGGGCTTCGGGGTGCTGGCATGATCTTTGTGGTGTATCCCCTCTATCGCGTCACGGTCGGATTTGTTCTCACCTCCTATGGGGTGGGCTTCCTCGGGTTTGGGGTCCTCTTCAATGCTCTTGGGTGGTTCCTCGTCGCGTCCGGACTGTCGGCGATGAAGAGGTCGATAGGTCCTGTGTTCGGCAGAGCCTATGCGAGTGCCCTGGTCACATGGGCGTTCTCGTTCGTCTGGTTCGTGGAGTTCACCGAGTTCGACTGGTTGGCGGAGTCCACTCAGGGAGAGGTGATCGTCGTGCTGAACCAGCTCAGTGTCCTGGCGACGATCTGGCTGGTCGCGGAGGGGATCATCGTCCGGGCGTCGAGTTTCGGCGACACGTCGACCGCTTCGAGTTTCGACGTCCTCCGGCGGACGGCGGTCGGATGCAGTCTGGCGGTGTTGTTGCTCGGCTACATTCCCGAGCTGAAAGAACTCGGTCTTCTCCTCGCGATCGTCTGGTTCGTGGGGATCACCTGTTTCATCATCAACCTCTACAGGTCGGCACGCCTGCCGTACCTCTCGCGCGCCGAGCAAGTGACCTGATCAGGCACTGACCAGGCCCATGGAGGCGCGCGGAACGAGCCCGTGACCTGCCGGCTCAGGATGAAAAGGGCTCAGTCAGTTCAGGTCCAGAGCAACGTCCAGGCGCAGGTAAGCGTCGATCCAGGCCTGCTCGATCGCCTCGTCAGAGTCGTGGGTCCGCATCGCCGCGAAGGCCGTGACGGCCTGCGCGATGCGGTGCAGCCCGAGTACGGTCAACCGCTGCGCCGCGGTGGCGAGCCGGGCGTCATAGGTCGGCGGCAGGTGAGACAAGCCGCGATGGGCCACTTCGGCGAGCAGCCCCCGGGTGTCGATCAGAGCCGCGGTCAGTGGTTCGTGCCGGTCGTCCTCGGCGATCATGAGCCTGCCGCTCCCACCGGCAGGCTGTAGGTCGGGGACGACGACTCGGCCGCCGGCCGCCAGACCGACCGGTTCGATGACGACACCGCCTGCGGTCCGCCCGACCACGCCGCTGACGAAACGCAGTTCGCCCTCTTCGCCGGCGAGCACGGCGGCCAGCGAGTCGAGGCGTCCGGGGGCGGCGCCGGTGTGAGTGGCCCTGACGGTGGCGGTGCTACCCGCCTGGTCGACGATGACGGCGTCGAGACGCTGGTCTCCGGGCGCATACGTGACGGCCTCCACCCGAGTGACGGCGACGACCCTGACCAGTTCCGCTTCTACCCGCGGGCGGATGGGCCGGAGTGTGAGGGCGTCGAGCTCACGGCTGAGCGCGGCGAAGTCGGTCACCACCAGAGACGGCGGCAGTTCACCCCAGTCGCCTCGTGACGGGCTGACCGTCGTCTTGGAGATCCGCCCGGTGGCCAGCCGCACCGTACGGCTGGCGCTGCGGACGGCGGACTCCGTGACCAGGTTGCCGGTGGCCAGAGCGGCCAGCGTGGACGTGGCGATCCGCCGCCGCGCCAGCGCCGCCCCGTCGTCGTCGCCGTCCCACTGACGGCGCAGGACCAGCACCATGGAGCTGTCGCTGTGGGCCAGGTAGACCTCGGCGATCCGCTGGTCGCCGAGACCACGGATCCGGCAGCCGAGGCTCTCCAGCCGGGCCCGGCGCAATGGGGTCTCGGCGGCCTCGGCGGTGCCGAGCACGCTGCTGCGCAGGGTGGCGTCGGGCCGCGTCACCGCCCGGTGCCGGGCGTGTAGCTCGGCGACATGGCTCGCGAGCAGCTCGGGACGGTAGTGCGCGCTACGGTCGCGATAGGAAGTCAGTTGCTCGGCGAGGTCGCCGACGGCCAGCAACGGCCAGCGCAGCCTGGCCGCGTCCAGGTGGCGCTGCACGTCGGCGATGGTGGCATCGAGGCCCTGACCGAGATGCGCCGCACCCTCGCGCAGGATCGTGCCGGCCAGACCCAGGGCCCGCTCCAGCCCCGATCCGGTACCGGCTTCGGCCTCGCCACCGACGTCGACCCGCACCTCGGGGACGCCGGGGTGCAACTCGTCGGCGACCCGGAACGCCCACACCGCCAGGGCGATGACGTCATCGCGACTGCCGGCGACGGTGTCTGTGTGGACGAACCCGAGATCGCCGGGGACCAGGAAGCGCACCGTCGCGGTGGCCAGCTCGACCTGCGGTACCGGATCAGCGGAGGTCGCCCGGCGGACCCGCGCGGTGAATCCGGTTCTCTCTGTACGGCGAGCGGCGGCCATCAGCCGGGCACCGATCTTGGCGGTGAGTTCGTCGTCGGTCACCTGCCCCGGTGACCAGGGCAGGGACTCTGGGGCAGCCTCGACGGGCAGGCGTTGGTAGGCGAGGATCACCCCGATCACGTGCCGGCAGACGCCGGTGGCACCGCAGGTGCAGCGGGCCAGGTCGAGGCCGCCAGGAGGCAGGATCGCGGTCAGGCCGTCGGAGAAGCTGCCATGCACGGTGCCGTCAGGGTCGGTCCGAAGCTCCGGCGCGGGTTCCTTGCCGGCACGTTTGACCAGACCGCGATTGGTGAGAGCGGCGAGGGAGTCCGCCGTGAGCCCGAGTAGATCTGTCCTCATCGGCCCACGTGCTCCGCCACGAAGGACGCCAGTTCGCCGGGTGTCATCGCACCCACGTAGGCTCCGGCATTGGCCAGGCGCTGCGCCAGCTCCCGGTCGTAGGCGGGATTGGCCTGCTCGTCGAGGGCGGCCAGGCCCAGCACCTTGCTGCCCTGCGCCACCAGGTCGCGCACAACGCGCACCAACCGGTGCGGATCACCGCCCTCGTAGAAGTCGGAGATCAGCACGACGATCGCCCGGCGCGGCTGATCCACCAGGCCCGCGCCGTACGCCGCCGCGCGGGCGATGTCAGTGCCGCCGCCGAGCTGTACCTTCATCAGCAACTCCACCGGATCGTCGACGTCGGCGGTCAGGTCCACCACTTCGGTATCGAAGGCGACCAGGTGGGTGCGTACACCGGGCAACCCCCACAGGCAGGCCGCGGTGACCGCCGAGTGGATCACTGAGTCGACCATCGACCCGGACTGGTCGACAAGCAGAATCACCTGCCACTGTTCGAGGTGGCGGCGGGTGCGGGAGAAGAAGAACGGGGTTTCGATCACCACTTTGCCGGTCTCGGGCTGGTAGCGGCCGAGGTTGGCGCGCAGGGTCCTGACCATGTCGAAGTTGCGGGCCAGCCGTATCCGGCCGGGCCGTCGCACCTTGGTGCCGGAGAACGCGCTCCGAACCTCGGTGGCGAGTTTCTCCATCAGCTGCCGGACGACCTGCTCCACGATCCGCCTGGCCAGCCGCAGCACCTGCGGGTTCATCAGGTGCTTGGTCCGCAGTACCGCCTTGAGCAGCGCGGGATTGGGTTCGATGCGCGCCAGCACGGCCGGGTCGGTCACCACGTCATGAATCTCGTAACGCTCGATTGCGTCACGTTGCAGTCGTTCGACGGTCTCCTTGGGGAACAGCTGGGTGATGTCGTCGAGCCAGTCAAAGGTGGTCAGCGTTGATTCGCCCATCCCGCCTTGCCGTACACCACGTCGGCGCAAGTCCTCGTCGCGGCCGTAGAGCCAGTCCATGGCCGCGTCACGGGCGGCTGCCTGTGCGTCGAGCCGCTGCCCGCCGAGGCATGCGCTGCCTGCCTCGCCGAGCAGCAGGCGCCACCGTTGAAGGGTGGGGTCGGTCATGATGTGATCAGTCCCTCCCGGCGCAGTGCCGCCTCGACCCGCTCGTCCAGTGCCATACCGGCGGCCACCAGCTCCGGCGCCGCTTCCAGCCGCATCAGGTCCCATCCAGATGCGCCGCCGGCGCGCCGCTCGACCAGACGAGTGGCGATGAGGTGCCGTTCGCGGGGTGGGAAGAAGCCGAACGCCTGGCGCAGCGCGGGCAAGGCCACCAGGAAGTCGTGATCGGTCATCCCTCCGACCAGCTCATCGAGCAGCTCCAGCATGCCGGCGGTGTGCAGCACCTCCTCGCGGGCGAGCGCGAACAACCCGGCCAGCCAGTCCCCGGCCGACGCCGGGACGAACGCGCCGCGCAACGCCCGGGCGGGGTCCGCGGCAGCCGTACCACGCAGTGACCAGCCCAAACCCAACGACGCGCCACGCAGGTCGGGTGGCACCTCCTGGCAGGCGGCGAGCCGGTCCACGACGCCCAGCGCCGCGTCCGTGTCCAGTCCGAGCGACGGGCCGGCGTGTCTGAGGGCGTCGCGGACGGCGGTCACGGCGTTGATGCGCTGGAGGTCGGCCGGTGCGGGGCCGCCGCGCACACCTTCGGCCAGCCACAGCGCCCGGCGGGTGGCGGCCTGGACGACCGTGCCCAAGGTGGTGCTGCCGCTGGTGCGGAACAGCTCGTCGTGGCGCCACATCGCCAGAGCGACGGTGAGGGTGCGGCCCAACGATCCCAGATCGGCCGCCGCGCCGACAGCCCGCGCCAGGTCGTCCAGCACCTGTCCGGTCAGTTCGCCGATGCCGCACAGCGCCGTGTCGAACAGAACGTCCGCCAGTTGGTCCAGGTCCGCGCCCGGGATCCGTTCGGCGAGGGCGGCAGCAGCCGCCTCCTGCGGGTCCACGCCATACCCGCCGGCCTCGATCAGTGCGGGCAGCCGGTCGTCGGACTCGGTCAGCGTCCATTGTTCGACCAGTTCCGTACCGCCTGCCGGGCGGGGTCCCGAGGTGCGCGCCACGCCGGGGATCTGCAGCACCCGCAGCCGGTGCAGCAACCGGCTGCGCTCGCGGTCGGCTTCCTTGCCAAGGTCGAGCCGTTCCTCACCCGGACCGCCCAATACCGCGAGAACCGTGTGGACCAGCGGTGGCAACGGAGTCGAGTGATGCAGGCGGCCCACCCGGTCACCACTCAGGGCCGCGATCATCTCCACGATCACCGGATGGCTGCCGGCCTGCAACGGGCCACGGGTCGCCCAGGGCAGTGGGGCCTCGATCGCCTCGCTGACCAGCGCGCCGGCCAGGCCGTCCAGTACATCGACCCGGGCCGGATGCGGATGGCCACGCATCAACGCGATCCCGTCCGCAGTGGCCCGAGCGGCGATCAGGTCCGCGGTGGACACCGGCTGGCGCCGGGCGCGCAGCCGGGCCGTCACCGCCTCGGTGAGCCTGCGGGCGGCGTCGGCGGGACCGGACTCCCACAGGTGCTGGTAGTAGCCCGGCGACGGCATACCCGACTGGTAGCCGTCGAAGGCGTCCAGCCGCCGGAACGAGTACGGCACCAGGTAACTGCCGACGACCGCGTCCGCGGGCGGCCGCGGCACATCCGGCCAGTTTCGGTCACCCTGCTCGGCCAGCCGGATCAACGCGGGGCGGTGGAAGCCGCCCGTGACCACGACCACCGGCCTGTCGCCCGCGTCGGCGACGGCAGCTCGGATCCACTGCGCCATGTACGCCTCGCGGGCCATGTCGTCCGACCCGGTCTGCGTGTCGCCGCGCACCAGGTCGAAGTAGGTGGCCAGCCGTTCGGTCAGCCCGTCGGCCGGCTCGATCTCGAACAGGTGGTCCCACAACGCGTCCATGTTGTCCACGGCGAAGGTACGGCACAGCCGTGTGATCACCTCGCTGTAGCGGGCCTCGGCGTCGGCGTAACGGTTGCGGACTTCGGCCAGCGCCGGATGCCAGGCGGGCAGGTCGATGAAACGCAGCTCGGAGCCGACGTCACGGCCTGCGGCCAGCGCAGTCCACTCCGGGGAGTAGTCGCACAGCGGCGTCCATGAGCTGTGCCGCCGTTCCGGATCCCGGTAGCCGGTGTAGACCGCGATCGGCAGCTCATGACCCAGCAGGAGCTCATCCATCCTGTGGTTCATGTCCGCCGGGCCCTCGACCAGCACGTACGCGGGCCGTACGGAATGAATGGTGTCGGCGACCAGCCGGGCACAGGCGGGGCTGTGGTGCCGCACACCGAGGAACGTGACCGCCATCGTCAGCTCACCGTCAGCCCGGCAGCAGGTGACGGGCCTCGTACAGGGCCTTCCACTGGTCTCCGTGCCGCCTCTGCTCCAGATATCTGCGGAGTTTCGCCAGGTCCTCCGGGTTGTCCTTGGCCGCCGTGCCGGCCAGGCAGGAGACCAGGTCGGCGGCGGTGCCGGGCTCGCCGCGCAGGAACCACCCGCGCAGCCCGACGGCATGCGCGACCGAGACGGCCTCGGCGGTGCTCATCACCCCCGACAGCCGGTCGGTGGCGTCACCGCGCGCGGTCTGCCCCTCGCGCAGCTCCCGGAACGCGGTGACCAGGACCTCCAGCACGTCGCGCCGCGGCGGCGCGCCGACGCCTGACCGCTTCAGCAGAGCGGTGGCCTCCGCCTCCACCAGCAGCAGCTCGGTGTCGAAGTCGGCGATCGGGAAGACCGTCTCGAAGTTGAACCGGCGCTTGAGCGCGGCGCTCATCTCGTTGACGCCGCGGTCGCGGGTGTTGGCGGTGGCGATGACGGTGAACCCCTCCTGGGCGAACACCATGGCCTCCGGACCGGTCAGCTCCGGTACGGCGAGCACGCGGTCCGACAGCGGCGACAGCAGGCAGTCCTGCACCTCCAGCGGGCACCGGGTGATCTCCTCGAAGCGCACCACCTTGCCCTCGGCCATGCCGCGCAGCAGCGGAGCGGCCACCAGTGACCGGGTGGACGGGCCCTCGGCGACCAGCAGCGCGTAGTTCCACGAATATTTGATCTGGTCTTCGGTAGTGGCCGCTCCGCCCTGGATGGTGAGCGTCGAGGTTCCGCTCACCGCCGCGGCGAGCAGCTCGGACAACAGCGACTTCGCCGTACCCGGCTCACCCACCAGCAGCAGCCCGCGGTTGGTCGCGAGCGTCACCAGGGATCGGTCGATCAATGAAGGATCACCCACGAACTTGCGGCTGATGCCCAGCTTCTCGTCCCCGAGGACGAAGCGCCGGGCGGCCCGCAGGCTCAACGCCCAGCCGGGCGGCCGGTCGTCGGTGTCGTTCTCCCGTAGCCGGGTCAGCTCGTCGGCGTAGCGGATCTCGGCAGGGGGCCGCTGGACGTGTTCGTTCATCGGGTGATCTCCCGGAGGTCTCGCAGGATCTCGGAGACGGTGATCGGGTCGAGGCCGTCGAGGGCGATCCCCTCCAGGGTCTGCTCGTCGGCGAATTCGAGGTAGCCGATCGCGATGCCCGGATTAAGGCCGATCGTGATGGTCCTGCCATCGGGCACGTCCCGTTCGATCCAGCTCTGCCAACCGGCGTCCTGCGGCTCGCCTCGCCGCCAGCCACGCCGTTCCAGGCCGATCACCGCGCCGGTGGGGACTTTGGCCGCGCTGATCTCGGCCAGCAGCGTCTCGTCCAGGCCATATGTCTCCCGGCCCAGTTGCGGGAACGGCTGCAGGATCTCGTAGTCGGCGAACACCTCGGCCCAGGCGGCCGGTTTCTCCCCCAGCTCCAGCGGGTGCGCCGCCCCTACGATGGCCTCGTCGGGCAACGTCAGCGTGTCGTCCTCGACATCGGCGAAACTGCGGTCCTCGGCCACTCGCAGGGCGCCCGTGAGCCGACCCGAGGGGTCGTAGAGCCCCCACACCAGCCGCCGCACGATGTGCCAGAGCAGCGGGTGGCCGACGAGCAGCCGCTTGAACTCCTCACCACTCCAGCGGCGCTGGTTCACCATGGCCTGCTCCAGCCGGCGGATGTTGTCCGCGGCCACGGCGCGCACGTCCTTTTTCAGCCCGGCGAACCGCTGGTAGGCGGAAGGCGCGAGCTCCGGATCGTCGTTCGCCCCCGGCTTGGGAAGGTTCTTGAGCCGCTTCCCCGCGGCGTCGGCCACGTACGGCTTGAGCTGCTCATCGAAGCCGACGACGAACTGCCTGCGGCCGTAATCGAGGGTCAGGCTGCCGTCGGCGGACAGTCCGAAGTCCGGCACCAGCCGGTCGGCCAGTTCCTGCGGCGTCAGGCCGAGCTCCGCGGCGACCTCGTCCATCTTCTGCCTGGCCCGGTTCTTGAGCCCGCTGAACTTGACCTTCTCGGCGATGCCGTGCAGGTGCATCAACGCGACCTCGGAGCCGATGGTGGCCAGCAGGTCCAGACCCGCGACCGCACGCGCGTGCCCACCCTCACCGGGCCAAGTCCTGATCAACGGTGTCAGCCGTCGGACGGTCTCGTCGTCGCCGAGCAGTCCCAGCGCGTTCATCACCCAGCTCTCCTTGGACGGGTAGCCGGCCGCCTGCCAGCGCTGGAACAGCGCCCAGTTGAAGTCAGCAAGGCTGCGGCCGTCGCAGGCCTCCTTGACCAGGGCGAGACCGGCGTACGGATCACCGGGCCGGGAGATCGCCAGCATCGTCATCACATGGCGGACCGCCTCGGCCGGCAGCGCGCCCGCGTCGCCGCGCAGGTAGATCGGTGTCAAGATCGCGATTTCCGCCCACTCGGGCAGCACGGGCATCTTGCCCGGCAGCGTGTCGAGCGGGTCAGCCGAGAGCAGGTCGGCGACCGCGGCCTCGGCGGCGGGGCCGTAACCCGCGGCGGCCTTCGCCACAGCGTCGCCTCTGCCGCCCGCGGCCAGCGCCGCCAGCGCCTGCTCGGCCTGTCGCCGGGCCGGGCCGGGCTTGCCCAGAGCCGCCGGGATCAGCGCCCTGGCAGCCACCTCGGGGTGGCGTGCCAGCCACGCCAGCGCGGTGGCGCGCACCGACTTCAGCCGGGCCAGCCACTCGGCCATCAGCACAGCGATCTCCGGGCCGGTGAACGGGAGCAGCGCCGGAGCGATCACGCCGGGGTTGCGCCGGGCGCTGTCCAGCACCAGGGGCAGCGCCGCCAGCTCGAACCTGGCGACCACCCTCGGCATCCATTCAGAGGCTCCCCACCGGTCAGCCGGGCGCCACTTCCCGAGCAGCGGTCCGGCCAGTTTCTCAGGCCCGGAGATGAACAGGGCGATCTCGTTGTACCAGCGGCCCTGCCGGGCACCGGCGATCTGGCCGGCGATCTCTTTCCAGGTTTGTTGCCAGGCATGATCCCATGAACCGTGCCCCGGCCGGGGGGAACGCCAATTGTCCCGTTCGCCCGGCCCCCACACCACGGTCGGCTCATCGGCGCACACCAGGTCACTCACCACGACCGGCTTGCGGGCCGTACGCGGACGGGTCCAAGGTGGGCTGACCAGTACCTCGGGCAAAGCCTCAAGCGGAGCGGTGGCGACGGTCGCGGCGTTCGCGATCTTGTTGATCCGCTCAGCCGCGGCGTCATCGACGCTCACGAGCACCTCGGCGACCAGGTTGGGATGGGCCAGCAGGTGGGCGCGCAGCAGCAAGTCCGCGACCTTGCCACCGGAGGTGGCCAGCATCCGCATCGCGCGGCGCGGGAAGCGGGCCGCCGCGCGCAGGAGGGCCGGCTGGGTGTACTTCTGCTCGATCCGGTCGAGGAGTGCCTGCATCGCCGCGTCGGTCGGCAGTTCGGCGAGCACACCCAGCAGCCGCCGCTGGCTTTCCGCGTCGTACGCCTCGTCGAACCATCCGGCCAGCGCCGGCACGGCCGCGTCACCCATGCCGTCGACGACCGTAGCGAGGGAGCTCATCACGGAGTAAGCGTGCACGTGGCTCACGATGAGCGCCGCATGCTCCGACATGCTGATCGCGGCGACCAGGACGGAGGCGAGACCCGGATTGACGCGGCTCACTTCGGCGCAGTCGGCCGCAACCCAGTCAACCTCGGTCGGCGCCAGGTAGGAAGCCGCCACCTGATGGTGGAGCCCGCCTTCACGGCTCACCGCCAGCGCCGCGACGACCTCGGCATACTCGGCATCCGATGCGGCCGCGAGGACGGCACGGACCCTCGTGGCGAGCTCCAGCCTATTCAAGCCGTGCCAATAATTGGGGGACTCACCGGCAGCCAGCCGCCGAACCGGCCGCGTGTGCTCGCCGGTTTCGAAATCCAGCGAGGCCAGTTCGGTCGCGGCCACTGCCGCGAACACCAGACCGCGTTCGACCAGCCAAACTTCGGCGAACAGGGGCAGCAACGTGCCCTCACCCCATGGCTGGGTCCCGGCCACCACTTCGGCGACCACCGCAGCGCCCAGCGGCGTGGCGGTGGGCTCCCCGGCCAGGTACGCCGCGCCCGCGGAGGCGATCTCCGGGTCGCGACACTTCGCCAGTGAGTCAAGGATCAGCTGCCGACGCTCGTCCAACCTTGCGGCGAGTTCCTTAGGCGCGCCCGCGTCCAGCCGCTTCACGGCGACCTTCACGCCACCCCGCCGCGGATGAAGACCGCGCAGCCAAGCGGTCGGCATCGTCAGCCGGTCCTCATCCTCAACACTGTCGATCGCTGCCGGGGAGCTCACCGGCGCGGCGACCGCTTCGTCTTCCGTGTAGCCCTTGCGTAACTTCTCTGCCACCAGTTTGGTGGCCGCCGCAGCGGCGGCGGAGTCGAACGACTTGACCTGCGCCTGACCGGCAGCGCCCAGCCGCCCATACCGGATGTTCAGCTCCGTACCATTCTGACGCACTTCCCAGAACTTCGCCGAGCCGCCGCCGACATAGGTCAGGCTCCGATCAGCGCTCATGCCGATACCTCCACGCTGTGTTTGATATAGGGCTCGTCGTTCAAGCGACGGAGTGACCGCGCCATCCCGGATACCTCATCCTCGTGATCGCTAGCGGCGAGTATTGCGCGCAGGACCGACAAACTGGCACTCACCGCATTGCCGACGGATTCACAGCGACGGAACCTGATCGATCAGGCCTGAGGGCGGCCTCTACGGTGATCGTGTAGTCGGCGCCGGGGCGGATGTTCCGGCGGTGCCACCGGGCCCGCCGTCGCCGTCGCGTTCTCGTCCGGCACCGGTCGTGCGGCCCGGTTGACAGGTGAATTTCAGGTTCGTCCCATGCGGTTCTGAGATTGGTGGCCTGTGATGGTCGGGCCAAAGTCCCTCGGTTTCCCGACGGAGTCCACTTGTGACCGTGTTGCGTCGAACGCTCGGCACCGCCGCTGTAGCCCCCACTCTGTTGACCTCCGGCTGCGGCGGTGGAGATTCTTCGCAGGCGGCGACCGGCGCCCATCCTTCGCCCACTGGGTCCGGAGACGCGCGTGCGTCGTTCGCCGAGTGTCTGAAGCAGCACGGTGTGGAGATGCCCTTTGGACGCCCTGATGGGTGGCCAACGGCTCGGCCCAGCGGTTCCCCGTCCGTTCCGCCGAGCGGGAGACCGAGGGACTTCGGCACCATGTCCCCGCAGCAGCGCCAGGCGTTCGAGGCGTGCCGGTCGCTCATGCCGAACGGTGGCGGCTTCGGCCAGGGACGGGGCGGCGGCTTCGACGCGTCCGCGCTGGAGGCGTTCCGTACCTGCATGAAGGACAACGGCGCCGAACTGCCACAGAACGGCACCGGCATGCGCGACCTGAAGACGGACGACCCCGCCGTCGCCGCCGCCCTGAAGAAATGCCGCCCCCTGCTGCCCAGCATGCCTCCCCGTCAGTCCGGCGGAGGCACGGACGCCCCGTCCGCCTCACCGGCACCAGGAGTTTGACCCGGTCCGCGGCGGCGGCGTCGGGCGTCCGATCCGTCGGCCTACGGCATCGTGAGGCCCTGACCTAGGGTTTTCCGCAGGTAGTGGATACCTCGGCCCTCCTGGGGCATGACCGGTCGTATGGCAGGGAACGAGGGTCTGCTCGCGGCCCTGGGAGACCTGCGGCGTCGGCTCGATCACGACCTCTTCCCGCTGGAGATCGGGGACGTCGCCTCGCATCGCCATGCCCTGAAGGAGCTCAGGGGGCAACTCGACGACTACCTGCTCCCGCGCGTGGCCGCGATGGACGCGCCGCTGCTCGCCGTCGTCGGCGGGTCCACAGGGGCGGGCAAGTCCACGCTGGTCAACTCGCTGGCCTGCGCCGACGTCGCCGAGACGGGAGTGCTGCGCCCCACCACCCTCGCCCCGACCCTCGTGGCCAACCCGGCCGACGAGGCGTGGTTCGGCAGGCAGAACGTCCTTCCAGGGCTGGCGAGGACGACAGGGCGGGGGCGCGGTGAGCCGGGGACGCTCCGGGTGGTCACGGCGGACACGCTCCCCGCCGGGCTGGCCCTGCTCGACGCCCCCGACATCGACTCGGTCGTCACCGCCAACCGCGAGATCGCCGCGCAACTGCTCGCCGCCGCCGATCTGTGGCTGTTCGTCACCACCGCCGTCCGGTACGCCGACGAGGTGCCCTGGGGGTTCCTGCGCAGCGCCCGTGAGCGCAGCACGGCCCTCGCCGTCGTCCTCGACCGCGTCCCGCCCGAGGCCCTCGAACCGGTCACCGCCCACCTCACCCGCCTGCTCGACGAGAACGGCCTCCCGGGGACGCCGCTGTTCAGCGTGCCCGAAGTGGCGCTTCCCGAGGAGAATGCGCGCCTGCCGGAGCCCGCCGTCCGCGACGTGCGCGGCTGGCTCGCCGCCATCGCCGCCGACGCCCACGCACGTGACCAGGTCGTACGCCGGACGCTCGCCGGCGCGCTGGACAGCATCACGACCCGCGTCCCCGCCCTCGCCGACGCGGCCGAGCGCCAGCGGGCCGGAGTCGCCGATCTTCGCCGCACGATCGACGGCGCGTACGGGGCGGCCATGGCGACGTTCGACGACGGGGTCCGCGACGGGTCGCTGCTGCGCGGCGAGGTGCTGGCCCGCTGGCATGACTTCATCGGCACCGGCGACTTCATGCGCTCGCTGGAGTCGCGGATCGGCTGGCTGCGCGAACGCCTCGTATCCGCCTTCACCGGACGGCCCGCGCCCGAAACCCGGCTGCGCGTCGCCCTGGAGACGGGGCTGGAGGCGCTGATCCGCTCCGCCGCGGACGCCGCCGCCGAGCGTGCCCTGGATGGCTGGTCGGGCACGCCCGCAGGCCGTGACGTGCTCGAACGCGCGGGGGTGATCTCCGCGGGGCGCCTCGGCCGTGCCTCGTCCGGCCTTCCCGAGCGCGCCTCGTCGGCCCTGCGGGCGTGGCAGGGGTACGTGCTCGACCTCGTCGCCGAGGAGGGGACCGAGAAGCGGACGACCGCGCGGCTCGCCTCGTTCAGCGTCAACGTGGCGGGGTTGATGCTCATGCTCATGGTCTTCACCTCCACGGGCGGGATCACCGGCATCGAGGTGGGCATCGCGGGCGGCACCAGCCTGCTGAGCCAGAAGCTGCTGGAGGCGGTCTTCGGCGACCAGGCCGTTCGTACTCTGACGCAGGCGGCGCGGGAGGATCTGCGGGGCCGGGTGAGAGTGCTCCTGGACGAGGAGGCCGTCCGGTTCACCTCGCTGCTCGACGGAGTCGGCCCGCCCGAGGACGCCGCCGCCGCCCTCCGCAGGGCGGCCCAGGACGTCCACGCCCACCGCGACGCGATCGGCGTCCCCGCAGGGACGGGCGCCGGCGGGGGTCCGCCGGACGCGACCAGGTCGGCCCGATCTCTGGGCTCGGGCGCGCAGGTCGATTCCCCGGCTCAGGTGGACAGGTCACGATGAAGGTGCTTCGCCGGACCAAAGGCGTGTCGCTGGACGATCGGCTCGCCGCGCTGGCCGATGCCGCCGACCTCGCCGAAGGCCGGCTCGACGGGTCCGCGGTGGCCGGGGCCCATGCCGTGGTGGCGCGCGCCGGGGCACGCCGCAACCTGTCGGTCGACCACACCGTTGTGGCGCTCGCGGGAGCCACGGGCAGTGGGAAGTCGTCGCTGTTCAACACGCTCTCGGGCACGTCCCTGGCCCGGGTCGGCGTCACCCGTCCGACCACCTCGGCGGCGCACGCGGCGATGTGGGACCCGGAGGGCGCGGGGCCGCTCCTCGACTGGCTGGACATCCCCCGCCGCCACACGGTCGACGGGGCCGACACGTGGCACCCGCCCGTTCAGGACGACTCCGTATCGGCTGGTGGACCCTTCGAGCAGGGGCAGCGCGCCCCCGCCGAGCGGCCCGCTTCCGCCTCCCTCGGGCCCGGGGCCGATCGGGGGCGGCTCTCCTCGCTGCAGGCGGGGCAGGACAATGATCCGCTCTCGGGACTGATCCTGCTCGACCTGCCCGACCACGATTCGATCGAGCTGGCGCACCGTCTGGAGGTCGACCGGCTGGTCGCCGTCGTCGATCTTCTGGTGTGGGTGCTGGACCCGCAGAAGTACGCGGACGCGGCCGTTCACGAGCGGTACCTTCGCCCGCTGAGCCGCCACCGGGACGTGATGATGGTGGTCCTGAACCAGACGGACCGGCTCACGCCCTCGGCCGTGAAGCGGTGCCTTAACGACCTGCGGCGGCTGCTGGACGAGGACGGGCTGCGCGGGGTGCCGGTGCTGGCGACGTCGGTGCCGAGGGACGAGGGCATCGGGGAGGTGCGCTCGGCCCTGGCCGCACGCGTCGCGGACCGGCGCACGTGGGCCTCCCGGCTCGCCGCGGACGCCCTCCTGGCCGCAGACCTCCTCGCCACAGCCTCATCCGGTCCCGCCCCCCTTCCACCCGCACCGGCCGGTACCCACCCGCCGCCCGGGTCCCCCGCCGCCTCTCAGCCGCCCAGGTCCACTCCCTCGCCCGAGTCGGTGGCCGAGTTGGGCAGGCGGGCGCGGGCCGCCGAGCAGGCCGTCACAGGTGAGCTGGCCGCGCCTCTGACCGACGCGCTCGCCGAGGCGGCGGGTGTCCCGCTCGTCGTGGACGCCGTCGCCAAGGCGCACCGGCACCGCTCGATCGTGGCCACCGGCTGGCCGGTCACGCGCTGGCTCCGCCGCTTCCGCCCCGACCCGCTGCGCCGCCTGCGCGTGGGCATCCGACCCGGGGCCGGCCCCATGGTGTCCAGTTCCCACGGCATGCGGGGTTCGCCCCAGGACGCGCTGCGCCTTGGCGCCTCACCGGAGAGTCGCTCCCTGGACTCCTCCCGCTCGGACGATCTCGGCACCGCCAAGCCCGGTCCGGGACCCGGCGGCCTCTCGGCAGGTCCCTCCCCGGGGAAGGGCGGCGAGCAGCGCCGTGGCATCCCCGCAGGAGGCGTGCCTTTGGCCATTGGACGTACGTCGATCCCGCCCGCCACGGCCATCCAGCGGTCGCAGATGGACATGGCGATCAGGGACGTCGCGTCGGCGGCCGCGTCGGGGCTGCCCGAGCCCTGGACCATGGCCGTACGGCGGGCCTCACGCGCGCGGGCCGACGAACTCGCCGACAGGCTTGACCGGGCCGTTTCGCTGACATTCGTCGGCGCGGGCAGGCAGCCGCGCTGGTGGCGGGCCGCCGGATTCGCGCAGTGGCTGGTGTTCGCCGCGATGATCACAGGCTTGCTGTGGCTGAGCGGCCTCTTCCTCGTCGACTACATGCGGCTTCCCGAGGTGCCCACGCCCACGCTGGGTGTCGTCCCCTGGCCCACCGTCCTCCTGGCCGGCGGTGCCGCGGCCGGCATCCTGATCGCCCTGCTCTGCCGCGTCCTCGCGTCTCTCAGCGCCCGCCGCCGAGCCCGCAAGGCCCGCAAGGCCTTGTGGTCGAGTGTGGACATGGTCGGCCACGACCTCGTCCTCACCCCGATCCGCGCGGAACTGACCCGCGCCCACGACTTCGCAGCCGCCCTCACCAAAGCCCGATCCTGACCGTCCCGCAGCCATCGCCAGGAGCGCGGAGCACCCGTGCCCGCCGGGCCGGTTCCGGCTCGCTGTTCTCTCTGCCGCCCCCCTGGCGTGAATGTCTCCTCCCTCTGGCTGGGGGAGTCAGGGATTGGCGGGCCTGTTGGGGACCTCGTCAGGGGCGGGCTGTTCGTTGGCGGTCGGCAGTGGGTCGACCGCCGGGGTGCCGGAGGTCAGGGAGCGGGGGCCGGTGTCCTCGGCGTCGGCGATCGCGGCCTTGGCGGCCTCTTCGGCGTCGGCGGCCTCCGTCCTGGCGGCGGACCTGGTGTCGGGAACCTCTCGGGTGGCGGCGGACTTCGGGAGGGCTTCGGTGAAGGCCCGAGAGACGCCCTGGAGGGCGGAGGTCACCTCGCTCGGGATGACCCAGAAGGTGTTGCCCTGGCCCTGGGCGAGCTGCGGGAGCACCTGGAGGTACTGGTAGGCGAGGAGCTTGGGGTCGGGGTCGTTGCGGTGGACGGCCTGGAACACCTCGTCGATGGCCTGCGACTGGCCCTCGGCCTTCAGGATGGCGGAGGTGCGCTCGCCCTCGGCGCGCAGGATCGCGCTCTGCTTCTCGCCCTCGGCCGTGAGGATCTGCGACTGGCGAAGACCCTCGGCGGTGAGGATGGCGGCGCGCTTGTCACGTTCGGCGCGCATCTGCTTCTCCATCGCCTCCTTGATGGTCTTGGGAGGGTCGATGGCCTTGATCTCGACGCGGTTGACCCGGATGCCCCACTTGCCGGTGGCCTCGTCCAGCACGCCGCGCAGTTGACTGTTGATCGTGTCGCGGGAGGTCAGCGTCCTCTCCAGGTCCATGCCGCCGACGACGTTCCTCAGCGTGGTGACCGTGAGCTGCTCGACGCCCTGGATGAAGTTGGCGATCTCGTACGCGGCGGCGCGCGGGTCGGTGACCTGGAAGTACAGGACGGTGTCGATGTCGACGACCAGGTTGTCCTCGGTGATGACGGGCTGCGGCTTGAAGGAGACCACCTGCTCGCGCAGGTCGATCAGCGGGCGCACGCGGTCGACGTACGGGATGACGAAGTTCAGCCCGGGGCCGAGCGTGCGGTTGTAACGGCCGAGGCGCTCGACGTTGCCGGCCCGCGCCTGCGGGACGATTCGTACGCCGCGCAGGACCGTGAGCACCGCGAACAACACGATCACGATTCCGGCGATGAAAGCGGCGTCCATGCTTCACTCCCGGGGATAGACGAGGGCGGTAGCCCCTTCGATCTGGATGACGTCCACCGTCGCGCCCGCCGGGATCACCAGCGTCTCGTCATAGGCGCGGGCGGACCACTCTTCTCCGCCTATGCGCACGCGGCCGTTCCTGCCGGTGACCTCGCGCGTGACATAAGCAGACTTGCCGACCAGCGCCGACACGCCGAACCGCTGCGCGGGCGGCTGCGTCAGGTGGCGCCGGGCGACGGGACGCAGGAGGACGATGCTCGCCACCGAGGCGAGGATGAACGTCGCCAGCTGGACTCCGGCAGGCAGACCGATCGCCGCGACGGCGGCCGTGAGCAGGGCGGCCGCACCGAGCAGCCCGAGCGCCGCGGTGAGCGTGAAGATCTCTGCCACACCGAGCGCCGCCGCGAGCATCAACCAGAAGATCCACGAGTCCATCGCGTCGGCCCTCCTCTAATGAGGAACGCGTTTTAGGCGTCTGTGGTTCCTTAAAGGCCACCGTAGACCTATTTCGTGGACCATGGCAGGGCCAGAGCCGAGGGGTCGCTCAGCGCGCTTCCCTTGCGCCATTCGTCCCAGGACAACTGCCAGAAACCCCACCCGTTCCACCATTCCAGCCTCCTGTCGGTGCCGGTGACGATCACAGGATCGCCGCGCAGGGAACTGTCGTAGAACCACGCCGCCTGGTCGGGCCGGGCGTTGACGCAGCCGTGGCTGACGTTGACCTTCCCCTGGGCCCACACGTTGTCGAGGGCGTGGACGTACTCGCCGCTGTTGGAGATGCGGACCGCGTGGTCGATCATGAGGTCGTAGTAGCCCGGCTCGCCCTTCTTCCTGCCGGGGGACACCATGCGCACCGGGTCGCCCTTGTCCATGGTCAGGTGGACGCCGCTCGTCGTGGTGTACTCGCGGGTCGAGCCCTTGCCCGCGCTGATGGCCATCCGCTGGACCAGCCTGCCGTCCCGGTGGACCAGCATCTGGTGGGTCAGGGTGTTCACGATGCTGGTCTGGCGGCGCCCGACGGAGAAGGACAGGATGTGGTCGGCCGTGCCGAACGTGTGCGGGGCGGCGCGGACGCCGGCGAGGTGCGCGGTGACGACGACCCGCCGCCGCGCGGGCCAGAGCGTTCGCGGCCGGTAGGCCACCTGGTCGTCCGCCACCCAGCGCCACGCGCCATCCAGCCGGGAACCCAGGGAACTCAGGGGACGCAGGGAGCCCAGGGAACGCAGGGAGCCCAGGCGGACTTCCAGAGTGCGCTCGACCGCGGCGCGGTCCCGGACGGGGCCGGTGAAGGTGAGGATGATGGGCATGCCGACGCCGACCGTCTCGCCGGGGCTCGGGATCGTCTGGCGGATGCCGAAGGCGTGCGGCGCCGCGCGCGTGCGGAACCGGGCGACCACGCGGGACGGCGGGTCACCGTGCCGGACCGGGCTCGCCGACGCCGACACGACGTACTCGGTGCCCGGCGTCAACGTCCACGTCGAGCGCCACGCGCGGCGCGCGCGGTCGAACCGGCCCGGAACCCTGGCCCCGCCGGCGGAGACGTCAACGCTGGTCAGCGTGCCCTTCGTGACCATGACGCGTACATGGCGGTCGGGCCGGGCGCGGGGCGAGCCGGGCGCGGGGGTGACCGTGATGGCGGCGGCAGGCGGACGCGCCGAAGGTCGAGGAGCGGCGATCACCTGCGAGCCGCCGGTGACGAACATGAGAAGGATCACGGGCATGATCAGGGGGTGCCGCATCGTCCCGCCCTTCGTCCATCGATGATCAGATGCACGAACAGCGTATCGCTGCGTGGTGGGCTCGTTGCGCCAAGTAGTCATCCCTGTGGATAACCACGCGCAGGACGGCCACCTCTGTGGATAACGCGAAGGACCGGCCCGGCTTCAACCCGTGACAACCCGCTCGGCCTCGTACGGGGTGAGGTTCCAGGGGCGCCGCCGGGGAGGGGGCGTCTCCTCCGTACGCCGGAGCGGGTTGTCGGCTTCTCCTCGATGTTGTGGTTCGCCAGGGCGAGGAGCAGCGGTCACGCGGGGTTGTGTCGGAGTGCGGTCACACAGGGTGTGTCAGGGGCGGGTGGGGAGGATCGTGCCTGTCACCTCGCCCAGGGCGATGGACGTGCCGGTCGGCCCGGGGGCCGTGGCGGTGATCGTCACCGTGTCGCCGTCCTCCAGGAATGTACGGACCCGGCCGTCCGCCAGCTTGATCGGCTCGCCACCGTTCCAGGTGATCTCGATGAGCGACCCCCGCTGGCCGGGCTCGGCCCCGGACACCGTCCCGCTGGCGAACAGGTCGCCCGTGCGCAGCGAGGCGCCATTGACGGTCATGTGGGCGAGCATCTGGTCCGGCGTCCAGTACATCTCCCGGTACGGAGGCGCGGAGATCGGTTCCCCGTTCAGCTCGACCCGCATCGTGATGTCCAGCCCCCACGGCTCCCGTCTGCCCAGGTACGGGAGCGGCTCGGGGTCCTGCGTCCGCCCGGCCACCCGCGCGTGCCCGAGCGCCTCCAGCGGCGTGATCCACGGGGAGATCGACGTGGCGAACGACTTGCCGAGGAACGGCCCGAGCGGGACGTACTCCCAGGACTGGATGTCGCGGGCGCTCCAGTCGTTGACGAGCGTCACCCCGAAGACGTGGTCGGCGAAGTCCCCGGCGGCCTCGCCGAGACGGGTCGGCGTTCCGACGACGAAGCCCAGTTCCGCCTCGATGTCCAGCTTGGCCGACGGCCCGAGCACGGGCGGCCGTCCGGGAGCGGGGACGCGCTGCCCGCGCGGCCGGGTGATCGGCGTGCCCGAGACGACCACCGTGCCTGACCTGCCGTGATACCCCACGGGCAGGTGTCGCCAGTTGGGCGGCAGCGGCTCGCCGTCCGGGCGGAACATGCGGCCGAGGTTGGTGGCGTGCTCCAGCGAGCAGTAGAAGTCGACGTAGTCGCCGACCTCGATCGGCCGGTGCAGCCGCACCTCGGCCAGAGGGATCAGATGGGGCTCGACGGCCGCGCGGTTCGCCGCCGCCTCCTCGGCCTGGGCCGACAGCAGGCGCTGGACGCGGCGCCGGGTGTCGCTCCAGGCCGTGCGGCCCCGCGCCAGGAACCCGTTGAGGCTCGGCGCCGCGAACACCTCGTCGTGCAGCACGGGCGCGAGGTCGAGGACGTGGTCGCCGATGCGCACCCCCGCCCGCGCCGGCTCGCCGGGCCTGGAGAACACGCCGTAGGGCAGGTTCTCCGGCCCGTACGGGGAGGCGTCCGCTCCGGGCACCCAACTGGTCATCGGCGTCCCCACTTCCACGGCCTCGCGTACGGAGGCCACAACGGGCCCGGCGGTGGACGGGCCGATCAGGCCGAGCCCCTGAAGATCCTCGATCGGTGTGGTGGTGTTGCACGAACCGTACGAGACCAGCAGGCCGCGCGCCCGCAGCACGGTCTCGGGGGGCACGGCGTGGGCGAGATCGGCGAGTTCGTGCCGGTCCATGAGCTCCAGCACGGGCACCGGATCCCGGCCCTCGACGGCCGCGCACACCGCCAGCAGCAGGTTGAGGAAGCCGTGACGGTACACGCCGAGGCTCGGGTCCGCGTGCCGTACGGCGTGGTGCAGCCCGGCGGTGGCCTTGAACGGCGTGCCCCGCAGGGCGCAGGTACGGATGAACAGGCCGAGGTCGTGCACGGACGGGAACAGGTCCGCCGTCACCCCTCCGCAGCGGACCTTCGCCCCCACACCAGGCGGAAGATGGGCGAACTCCCCGGCCGGGACCTCGACGAACAGCCGGGCCTTCGGCGCCGCCATCCGAACCTGCACGGCAAGGGCGGAGACGTCCGCGCCCGGCGGGAGGGCGCCCTCGACGATCTCGATCTCGATGCCCGTCAGCCCGGTCAGCGCCGAAAGGTCCGGGGTGGCCGAGCGTTCGAGGATGATCCCGGCCCGGAGCGGTCGGGTCAGCAGCGCGCCCAACTCGTCCAGGCGGTCGGCCGCGCACAGGAAGCGGTGCGTGAGCACGGGGCTCGCGGCGTCCTCGTCGACGTAGTGCCGGGCCAGAGCGTCCGACATCGGCAGCCGCGTCGGCGGGAACAGCCCCGCGTCGTCAACGAGGTCGGTGAACAGCGGGTTCATCGGGCCCACGTCCAGGCGTAGCCGGGGTCCTCACAGGCGAGCGCGGAATCGCCCAGGTCGAGCGGGCGGAAGGTGTCGACCATGACGGCGAGCTCGCTGGTGACCGTCACCCCCTGGCGCACGGCCTCGACGGCCGCCTCGACCGCCCCTGGCTGCGGCCCGTGCGTGAAGCCCGCCGGGTGCAGCGAGATGGAGCCGACGTCGATGCCGGACCCCTTGCGGGCGGTGTAGTCCCCGCCCGCGTAGAACATGAACTCGTCGGAGTCCACATTGTGGTGGTTGTACGGGATCGGCACCGCCTCGGGGTGGAAGTCGAGCGGCCGGGGGCAGAATGAGCAGATCACGAAGCCCGGCCCCTCGAAGGTCTGATGGACGGGCGGCGGCGCGTGCGTCCGCTTCACGATCGGCTCGAAGTCGGCGATGTTGAAGGCGTACGGGTACAGGTAGCCGTCCCAGCCGACCACGTCGAACGGGTGGTGGGCGTAGGTGAGGCGGGTGAGGCCGCCCCGCGTCCTGACCAGGACGGGGGTCTCGCCGTCCTCGACGATCAGCGGTTCGCCGGGCGCCCGCAGGTCGCGCTCGGAGTACGGCGCGTGCTCCAGGAACTGGCCGTACTGCGACAGGTAGCGCTTGGGCGGGCGGATGTGCCCGGCGGCCTCGATGGCGAGCGCCTTCACGACCGTGCCGTCGAGCGGCACCCAGCGGTGGATCGTGCCCGTCGGGATGACGACGTAGTCGCCCTCACCTGCCTCGATCACCCCGTACGTGGACTCGAACCGCACCCGGCCGCTCGCGATGTAGACGCATTCGTCGCCCTTGGAGTCGCGGTACAGCTCGCTCGGCCGGTCGGCGGCGGCGTACGACATGCGGACGTCCCCGTTGCCCGCGAGCACCCGGCGGCCGGTGACGAGGTCGCCGCCCTCGGGCAGGTTCTGGGTGCGGAAGTGGCGCGGGGACAGCGGGAGGTTCGGGGACAGCGCGGCGCCCGAGCCCTCGGTGACGGCCTCGGCCTTGACGATCGCGGTCGGCAGGTGGCGGTGGTAGAGCAGCGAGGAATCGGAGGAGAAGCCTTCCTCGCCCATCAACTCCTCGGCGTACAGCCCGCCGTCGGGCCGCCTGAACTGCACATGCCGTTTACGCGGCACCTCGCCGACCGTGCGGTAGTACGGCATCGGACCCTCCATCGTGTACGCATATCGGACAACACTGTCCTCTATACGTACGACGATCCGCCGTCACGGCCTCCGTGTCAACTTCACCCCCGTCATGGCGCGGTGATTTCCCCAGAAAGGACGCCGACCACAGGCAGGCGATGGCAAGGAACCCCGCGTGACCGGAAGGGGTTTCATGGGGACACTCCCCGCTCCCCGGGGTCGCATAGCCCTCGGGTGGAGGGCGTGTCGTCGATCGGGAGAGCGTGATCGTCGGCTGGGCCGTCGTGACGCGACGGCGTCCTCGCGTCAGGAGATCTCGTGCCTAGAGATCGTCGATCCTCGTGAGGTCGATCTCGATGTCGAAGGGCGCGGACAGGTGAAGCCGGTCCTGGTAGGTGCCGGAGAGGACGTAGTTTCTCGTCGCCGGGTCGAGTTCGTAGACGTTCACTGTGGGGCGCGCTTCGGCATTCTCGACCAGCCAGAAGTGCGGGATGCCGGCCTCCGCGTACAGAGAGGGCTTGCGCTTGCGCTCCTCCGACTCAGGGGAGACGACCTCGACCGCCAGCACCACATCCGCGGCCTGGTAGGCAGTGGTGTCGAGGCCGCGGAGAGCCCCTGCCCGCAACACGCTGATGTCCGGTTCCGGTCGCTGTCGCGGTCCCAGGACCACGCTCATCTCGCGCCGCACGCGCAGATTCTCCGGGGCCGTACGGCGCAAGCCGTCCTCCAGCAGATACAACATCAGAGTGTGGAAGTCTTTCCGGGGGCTCGCGAGCACCAAGCTTCCATCGATCAACTCTGTGTGCGGAGGCAAATCCGGAAGGTGATCGAGGTCTTCGGCCTGGAAACCTTCAGGTGGAGGAATCAACCAGTCGGGTAGATCCGAGTTTGTCATCATCTCGCTCCGGACCTGGACTTTCGTGCCATCAACGGTAGCAAGCGAGCCCTGCCGCCGTCTGAAGGTCGCCCGGGCTGACACACGCCACGCGAACGTCCCAGGTGCCCATCGCGCTTCTAGGGAACGGGACGCCAGTCGGTCCATGGACGCGAGCCGCGCCAGCCGCGGAGCGACGCCAATCGCCGGTCGGCCTCGTCGCGCCGTGTGGGGTTCTCCGCGGCCACTTGGGCCGCCATGCAGGTCATACGGAACTCTCGGATGTCCCGCAAGATCTCGAACCCCTCCCAGGCGGTGACGTCGTAACCGTAGACGCCGACGAAGTCTCTGTAGTCCTCGACCGGAATGCCTCCCAGCGTGAACGCCTTCACGGCCGTGGAGACCAGGTCCCACTCCGGAGGGCCGACCGAGCTTCGTTCCAGATCCAGCAGCACGACCTCGCCGCCGTCGGTGGACACCACGTTGCCGACCCAGGCGTCTCCGTGGACGACACACAGGGAACGGCCTGGTGGCAGGTCGGCGTACCGCTCCATCAGGTGCTTCAGGTGAGCGCGCATCCACGCACGATCGTCCTCCAAAAGCGTGCGGGCGCGATCGATCCGGTCGGTGAGCCGTACGAACGGGTCCAGAGGTGTGATATCGATGTCGGACGGGATCGCCAGGTCGTGCAGTCGTCGCAGTGCTGTTGCCACCTGCACCGCCGTACCGTGCCGGTGCGGCGGCAGTTCCCGCCAAAAAGTCACCGCTCTGCCGCCGACGTCGACAGGTTGGACGACGTCCGGCAGCACTTGCACGGCGGGCACGCCGGACGCTTCCAGCCATCGGGCGATGCTCACCTCACGAGCGGCGGCCGACACCTGGCCTGGCCGGCTCACCCGGGCGATCACGCCTCCGGGCAGCCTGTAGATCGTGTTCTCGCCTTGGCGGACCAACGTGGCACCGGTCGCATCCAGGCCGGCCTCTGCGCAGGCTTCCCGAAGCATCGCACGGGCCGTCTCCTCCGAAGTGCCCGTCATGCCCGCACGGCTTCCTCGATGCGGCGGCGGAGTTTTGCCACGGAATCGCGACGCTGGTAAGGGGTGGCCGTGCGATAAAGCTCGCGCAGATCGTCGGCGGCACGCCGGGACCGGACTATGCCGGCGTCGTGTACGGCGCGTTCTCCGATGGAGGCGGCCTCATCAGGGTCGCCGGTCGACATGGTGAGAGTTGCGAGCTTGATACCGCTGATCGCTCGGGACCGAACGTAGACAGGGGTGTGACCGTGCACCGCCGCCGCGAGCCGGCGGGACGCCTCGTCGAAAGATCCCCCGTGGATGGCGATGTCGAACAGTGCATGCCCCGTGTCACCGGAATGCTGGGCCGCGTCGTAGTAGCGCATCCAGGGAGCTTCCTCCTCTGGCCTGACACATGTGAACTCCTCGTCCGCCAAGCCCACGGTGTTGACGGTCTCTTGTGAACGTCCGAGCTTGGCCAACGCCCGGGCACGCGCGGACAGCAGCATGGCACGTTCCGCTGGTGTCAGCCGATCAGAGCGAACCATAGCGAGTTCCACCAAGGTCATTCCCTTGTCGGGGTCGCCGCACCAGATGGCCTGGCGAGCCATGCTGGACAACACCTTGGCCCGCAGGTGCCAGTCACCGGCCTGTTCGGCACATGCCAGGGCGAGCCGGAACATACGCCTCGCGTCGTTGTGAGCATAGGCGTCGAACGCCATGAAACCCGCGGCGTGGCCGAGGACTCCCACCGCCGCGTAGAGGTCGTCGTGGAGTTGCGGTGGGCAACGGGCCTTATCGAGCAGGGCGACCGACTGGCGTAGTTGCGCGTTGACGGCCTCCCTGACCAGGCTTCCGCCATAGGTGTGATCCCAGGTGGAGAACAGGCCCGCGATGGTACGGATCTCTTGAATGTCCGCGGGACTCACCACAGCGGGCACTGTGGACGGTTCAGTGGGGATTAGCAAGTCGGCAAGGGGAACCGACAAAGCCGTGCCGAGGGCCGTACGGAGGAAGTCTTTCCGGTCCACGTCGGTAACGGTAGTCGCTCCCCGAGCATGACGACGAGGGCGGCGGAAGCCCAGATCGCGGTCGGCGCCGGCGCCGAGCAGGTCGCGTAACGCCGCTCGGTAATCGGCGTTCGGCCAGCTCACCAGGCCTCGTTCCAGCTTGCCGATGTAGTTCGCCGTCAGGCACGCGACACGTCCCAGATGCTCATGTATCCAGGCGTTGACCAGGTCGGCCAGCTCCTGGCGGGACATGGGCTCACCGGGCTCATGGGGCGATTCGCGCTGTTCACGTGCCTCGCGAAGCTGGTGATTGGGCTGAGGCATGGCGGCTCTCCTCTCGGCGCTGCACGCCGTCATGGTCGCACAGAGTGGTCGCCGAGGAGTTCCGAATCTGCCCCCAATCTGCCCTCTGACTGCCCCGATGTACGACGTTCCACAGCGGCCGCTCGGTAGTCAGAGTGGAGCCGTCTCGTACACCCACCGACTACGGCGGGTGATCGCAATGTTCCGAGTCTCCAAGGAGTGATCCATGAACACGGTGGTCGACGTTGACCAGCCCTTCGACCTGGACATTCGCGTCCTGGAAAGCAGCGGCGGCGCCGCGAACCTGATCAACCTCACTGACGACGGATGCGGCAGCACCTGCGCCAGCCCGTGCGCCACCGCCATGGCCTAGGCAGCGTGCCCCCGATGGCGGGCCGATACCGGCCCGCCATCGGCTGTCTGCCGCTCGTTGGACGAAGAACCATCACCACGGAGGGGTTCATGGAGTTTGGACATGGTCCGAAGCTCTACCGATGTGCTGATCCTTGGCTGGTGAGGGCTGCTGTACACGCTGAACTGGCGGTCCCGGCTTGGCCACGCCTGAGCGGTGGCGGGCCCGCAGAGGTGCGGCGGTGGCGGGAGTGGTTGCGAGAAGTCTGGTCGATGGACAGGGTCGCCGAGGCCATCGAGCACTCCAGCCCCGCCCTCGCGGATCGGGTGAAAATGGTGTGCGCGGCAGGGTGCCCCGAGCCCCAGGCGGTACGCCGCACCGTGCTTTCCGTGGCCAGGTACCTTCTGCGGATGACCGGCCGGGCCACGCCGTTCGGCTTGTTCGCCGGGATCGCGCCCGCATCAGTCGGTACGGAGCTCAAGCTGGGCTGGGGCAGTGGGCACCAAGCTGTCGCACGAGCCGACGCTTCCTGGCTCGCTGCCGTCATCGTGCAGTTGGAGTCGTGCCCGCAGCTTGTTCTGCGGCTGCCGCTGGTCTTCAACAACCTGTGCTTCGTCCGTGGCCGACGCTTGATCGTGCCTCATCAGGGCCGTTCGCAGGCAACCGACCACACAGACGTGGGCGAGATATCAATGCGGTACACGGCGGCGGTCCAGGCGGCCGTGGAGGCGGCCAGCTCACCGATCCAAGGCGAAGAGCTGGCCGGGAAGCTGGCGGCCGAGTTCCCGGAGGCGCCGTCGTCCGTGATCGAAGGACTGCTTACCGAGTTGGTGAAGCAACGAGTGCTGCTCAGCGGCCTACACGCACCGAGTACGACCGCCGATGCCTTCAGCCATCTGCTGGAGCAGGCGGAGGCCGTCGGTGCGGGAGATGTTCCGCAGGTGGCGATGTTGCTGTCCCGGCTGAGGGAGATCAAGGCGGCGCTGGACCATCACAACGCCGTTGACACCATCCGATCGCTCCGGCATATCCGGACGACCGTAGCCCGTCTGATGACGGCGCTCACCGATCAGGCGCGGCAGCCGCTGGCCGTTGATCTGCGGCTGGATTGCCGCCTCGTTCTGCCGCGGCAGGTCGCGGACGAAGCCGAGGCGGCGGCCTCGGTGCTGGCACGCCTGACGGCCCACCCGTTTGGTACGGCTGCCTGGCGGAGCTACGCCACGCGGTTCTTCGAACGCTACGGCACGGGTGCCTTGATTCCGGTCCTGGATGTCGTAGACCCCGACGTCGGGCTAGGCTTTCCAACCGGATACCTGGGCAGTACCGCGGAGACACTCCGTGTGAAGGTATCCGCCCGGGAGGAGCGGCTGCTTGGGCTGGCCCAGGCTGCGGCGCTGGACGGTCGCCAGGAGATCCTCCTGGACGATCGGGTGATCGACGAGCTTTCGGCCGGCGACCTCGCGCACGCGCAACCGGCGCCGCACCTGGAGCTGTGCTTCCGCGTTCAGGCGACCTCCAAGGCCGCGCTTGAGCGGGGTGAGTTTCACCTGGCGATCGTCAGCGTCTCACGCGGTGTCGGCACGCTGACCGGAAGGTTCATCGGCCTGCTGGAGCGGCCCGATCAGCAGCGTTTCACCGCCACGTTCGCGCATCTCCCGACCAACGACCCCGAGACGTTGCCGGTGCAGCTGTCCTTCCCACCCCTTGCTGAGAATGCCGCGCACGTGACACGCGCTCCTGTGCTGCTGCCGACCGTGATCAGGCTTGGTGAGCACCACAACCCGGAGCACGGCACCATCCGGTTGGACGATCTGGCGGTGGGGTGCGACAGCCGTCGTCTGTATCTGGCCTCGCTGAGCTCCAGGCGGAGGCTGGAACCGGTGATGCCCCATGCCTTGGACCTTCGCGCACACACCCCGCCGCTGGCACGGTTCCTCGTCGAGGTAGGGCGGGCTCAAAACGCCGTGGTCACCGGCTTCGACTGGGGCGTTGCATCCCGTCTACCGTTCCTGCCGCGCATTAGGTACGGACGCATTGTGTTGTCCCCTGCCCGCTGGCTTCTCGGCTCGGACGAACTACCGGGGCGCGACACGTCGTTCGCGCAGTGGGAGCAGGCCGTGAAGGAGTGGTGTGCTCGGCGACGCGTGCCCAATCTTGTCTACCTGACCGAAGGGGACCGGCGGCTACCGCTCGACCTGGAGCAGGAAGGCCATCTCGCACTGCTGCGCACGCATGTGCATGAGGGCCAAAGCACCGTGTTGACGGAGGCGCCCGCGCCCGGTGCCGACGGATGGTTCGACGGACACGCTCACGAGATCGTCGTCTCGATGGTCGCCGCGCGGGCGCCCCGGTGGCCACCGCTGCCCAAAGTGGACGTGGCCCGGGTGATCGGCCGCGACCACGGACATCTGCCCGGGACGTCGCGGTGGCTGTACGCCAAGCTGTACGGACACCTGGACCGGCAGGCCGAAGTCCTTGCCGAGCACCTACCCGCGCTGCTGGCGCGGGTAAAGAACCGCCGGACTGGTGGTTCATTCGCTACCGAGATCCGGAGTGGCATCTGCGCCTGCGGATCGCGCTGCCCGACGCCGAGCAGTTCGGGTGGGCCACGCACCATGTCAGCAGCTGGGCAGCCGACCTGCGGAGACAGGGGTTGCTCCGTGATCTGCAATTCGCCGCCTACTACCCCGAGACCGGCCGTTGGGGCAGGGGAGCGGCACTTGCTGCGGCCGAGGAGGTGTTCACCGCCGACTCGCGTGCCTTGGTCGCACAGTTCGCCCAGCGATCACAGTCCCATCCGCAGCCCCTTGCCGCCGCCCAATTCGTCGCGATCGCGAGCGCCTTCTCGGGCAGCACGGCAGGCGGGATGCGGTGGCTGATCAAGCACGCGAAAGTTCGCGCCTCCGATCCGCTTCCCCGCCACCTACTCGCCGAGGCGGTCAGACTGGCCGATCCGGCGGACGACTGGGCGGCGCTGCGTGCTACCCCCGGTGGAGAGGCGACCGTCCAACCGTGGCTGCCCCGCCACGACGCCCTGACCCGCTACCGTGCTCATCTGACCGGCGTTGACGGCATCGACTCGGAGGCCGTGCTCGACTCCTTATTGCACGTCCACCACATTCGGGCCGTCGGCATTGATCGCGACGATGAGCGCACCTGCCTGCGCCTGGCCCGTGCCGCTGCCCTCGCCTGGGACGCCCGCACCAACGAGGGCAGGGCATGATGCCGCACCGGCAGG
Organism: Sphaerisporangium sp. NPDC051017; assembly: GCF_040683095.1. Lineage (NCBI taxonomy): Bacteria > Bacillati > Actinomycetota > Actinomycetes > Streptosporangiales > Streptosporangiaceae > Sphaerisporangium > Sphaerisporangium sp. NPDC051017. The sequence continues at coordinate 34,827 of NZ_JBFBCI010000030.1, read as the reverse complement.
ACGCCGTCAGGGCCGTCGCCGACGCGATCGCCGACCGATTGGCCTCGCCATCAACAGTGCGCGGCCTCCATTTGCCGCAGGGCTGGTGGCCCCAGTCCCTCGCATATGGCGCCACCGGGATCGCGTTGCTGCACATCGAGCGTGCCCGCACCGGCCTCGCCCCCTGGCGGTATGTTCACGACTGGCTCGCCTGCGCCGCAGGCGGCGAGATCCTGACCGGAAGCGACAGCCACCTCTTCTACGGTGCGCCCGCGCTCGCATTCGCCGTACATGCCGCATCTGATCTTCAGGGCCACTACGCCCGCGCTCGTGATGAGCTCCACCGCCACATCGCCGCGACGACTCGGCGCAGCCTGGACCGCGCACATACCCGCATGGACCATGGTCGGCTTGTCACGTTGGCGGAGTTCGACGTCATCAGAGGACTTGCCGGAATCGGTGCTTACCTCCTGCGGCATGCGCCGCACGGCGAGCTGATTCGCGCGGTGCTGGAATACCTCGTCCGGTTGACCGAGCCGGTGAAGGACGGCGGTGACCTGCTCCCGGGCTGGTGGACGGACCTGGACCCGGCAGGCCGGAAATCTGAGGCCTTCGAAGGCGGACACGGCAACAACGGCGTGGCCCATGGCATCTGCGGGCCGCTGGCGTTGCTGTCGTTGGCTCTGAGAGACGGAGTCGTGGTGAATGGTCACATCCACGCGATTCAGCGGATCTGCGTGTGGCTCGACGAGTGGCGTCAGGACGGGAAAGCCGGCCCGTGGTGGCCGTACTGGGTCACCCGGACAGAGCTGCGTGAGGGGTATCAAGGCAAGTCAGGGCCACTCCGCCCGTCGTGGTGCTACGGCACCGCCGGGCTCGCACGCGCTCAGCAGCTCACCTCCCTGGCCACCGGCGACCTCACACGCCAGCGGATGGCTGAATCGGCATTGGTCAGGGCCTTTACTGATCCAGGGCAGCTCGCGGCGATCACTGACCCCTCGCTGTGCCACGGTTACGCCGGTCTCCTGCACATCGCCTGTCGTGCGGCCACCGACGCCGTCACTCCGGACCTGGCCGCCTGCCTGCCGCGCCTGCTCGGCATGATCATTGAGGACGGCATCGATGCCGACAGGGTGGCCGCCTCGCTGCTGCTCCGACCCAATGATCCAGGACTGCTCGAAGGGGCCGCAGGCATCGCCTTGGCCCTGCACTCCGCGCACTCCGGCATACCTCCCGTCTCGGGCTGGGATTCATGCCTGCTCATCAGCTAACCGAGCCATCTGGGGGGACGATTGATCACGGAACATGGCGACTGGGCACAAGCCGTCATCGAATTCACCGATCAGACCACCGCCGAGCAGGTCGCCATGGAGTGTCTGCTCCCGGAACTGGCGGCGGCGCAGGCTGATGGTGTGACCACCTGCTGGTGGTTCGTCCGCAAGACACCGTACTGGCGTTTGCGCTACCTACCTGCGGTCAAGGACGTGCCGCATCGTCTGGCGCACGCCCTCGACGTTCTGACCGCTGAGGGTCGGATCGTCGGATGGACGACCGGCATATACGAGCCGGAGGTGCACGCCTTCGGGGGAAGTGCCGCCATGAGCGCGGCCCATGATCTGTTCGCCCGCGACAGCCTCAACGTTCTCGCTTACCTGGGCCGTCAAAAGGCCGTCCTCCCAGGCACCCCCTGTCTGGGACGACGGGAGGTCGGCATGCTGCTGTGCAGCGCGCTCATGCGCGGCGCGCGGCAGGACTGGTACGAGCAGGGTGACGTCTGGGCAAAGGTCGCCCAGCACAGAACCTCCGCGCCCGCTCTGCTCCCGAGCGCACGCGTCCGCCTGAAGGCCGCTCTGTACAAGCTCATGACCGTCGATGTGAGCCCTACCGGCACGCCGGCCGGCACGGACCCGCTGGCCGCGATCTCCGACTGGTCCAGGGCCTTCCACCATGCCGGAGGGTACCTGGCCGACCTGGCCCGGCACGGAGAGCTGCAGCGTGGTCTGCGTGCTGTCCTCGCCCACCACGTGATCTTCCATTGGAACCGCTTGGGCCTTTCCTATGCGGAGCAAAGCACCCTGGCACAGCTAGCGAAAGAGGTAGTGATGATGGAGCAGGAAAGCGGTGCGATGGCACCCGAGACGAGCGCCGACCTCACCAGGGTCACCGCAGCGGAGACTCAGGTGAGCGGAGAGGGCGTCCCCGCTGCCGAGCGGCTTCGACACGCTCTGGCCGATCAACTACGTGACAAGGGTACGGTGCGCAGCGAGCGGGTCGATGCGGCGATCCGCTCGGTGCCCCGCGAGATCTTCGTGCGCCGCTTCGAGCCCTCGGCCAGCCTGGAAGAGGCATACTCGGACACCCCGATCTACACCAAATTCAACGACTCTGGCGTATCGATCAGCGCTGTGTCACAGCCCACGGTCAACGGACTGATGCTGGAACTCGCCGACGCCCAGGAGGGGATGCGGGTCGCGGAGATCGGGGCCGGTAGCGGCCTGTTCGCGGCCTATCTCGGATACCTGGTCGGCGAGAAGGGGCAGGTCTTCACCGTCGATGTCGACCAGGACCTCGTGGATGCGGCCCGGGCGAACCTGGAGGTGGCAGGCGCGCGGAACGTCACCGCCATCCTGGGTGACGGGGCGCTCGGCCACCGTGAGGCGGCACCCTACGACCGGATCGTCGCCACGGTCGGGGCCCGCGGCATCCCTACGGCCTGGCTGGACCAACTCGCCCCGAACGGTCGCCTCATCGTGCCTCTTCGACTGCGCGGCACCGTGTCCCGCGCCATCGCGTTCGAGCGTGACGCCGCAGGGCACTGGCGCAGCGTCCGCAGCCAGATGTGCACCTTCATGCCACTACGCGGGCTCGCCGACGACGCCCGGCACCTGGTGACCCTGACCCCTGATGGCTCCGTCGCCCTCCACACCCACAGGGAGCAGGCTGTGGACGAGGGGCTGTTGGCCGGCGTCCTCGACGGGCCGAGCACCGAGGCGTGGACGGGGGTGAAGCTTCGTGGACCCGAGTCACCAGAGTGGATGGAACTGTGGCTGGCCTGCGTGATGCCGAGCGGCCTGAGCCGCATGCCCATGGAGCGGTCGGCCATCGACAGCGGTCTGATCAAGACGCCTTACCCAAGCTCCTGTGCTGTGGTGGACAGGGGCGATCTCGCCTACCTGGTACGGCGGCCCGCCGAACGTGCCCCGGATGGCGGCCAGTTGTACGAGTTCGGTGTCGCCGGTTACGGCTCCGGCGGCCACGAACTGACCGAACGTGTCGTGGATGCGCTCCGTACCTGGGACCGGGACTACCGATCGCGGGGCGTCCGGTTCGAGATCCAGGCCCTGGACGCCGAAGGGACCGAATCCAGGCCGGGACGGTTTGCCTTCGACACTCCGCTCAACCGGGTCGTGATCGAGTGGCAGTGACGTGCACTTGGAGCAGATTGCGCGGCGGGTTTCCCCTCGTCGCACGCCCGCGCCCGGCGTGCATCCCTCTCGCTGGTAGAACAGCAACTCGAAGCCTCTGGTGTACTGGTTGATCTTGATCGATAACTCTTCTACCGGGGCTTCTTTGTTTGTCGATCAGGTACCGTGTACCAAACCATGTCCCTGGCCTGGCACTTCAGGTTGAATAAGGCTCAATGAACGGTCACCGGATAGCCTCCGAGGTCGAGGACGACCCGCTCATTCAGCGGATTGGTCAGTGAGAATGATTCTTCTGGGCCTACCGCGTCCGCCGGGACGACGCAGCGCTGCTGAGGCTGCGGGAACGTGAACCGGAGACCCACGGCGACGCTGGCCGGCGATTCGATGACCACCGGTTCTATCTGGGGAGTATTGCCCGGACACCAGTGTCCGGGCCGGGCGACGCGCGCGGTGAGGACGTGGCCGTCCCCGCTCACACTTGCCTGGCTCACATCACCGGAGGCTCGTAATTTCCCCAGCTGCCAGAAGGCGGCGGGTGACAGCGCAGGCCAGGTCGCGGTTCCTGCGGTCTCGGTGGCGAACCGCCAGGCGGGCAGGTCCACGGGGCCGCGATCCGTCGCGAAGGAACTCGTCGTGTAGGTGGCGGAGATGACTTTCACCGATGGCCCGGCCGGTCTGCCGGTGTGGCCGGTCATGGCGGTGAAGGCCTCCGTCGCCATGACGACGGGCAGAGTGGCGGGGCCGTCCGGCAGGTTCACCGTGGCCCGGGGAGGGGCCTGGGCAGGCAGGGGCCCTGCCAACTCGAAGCCGCTCCCCAGCGTCGTCTTTTCGTCACTGCGTAGAGGGAGATTGGATACCAGCACCAGTGGGCGAGGTTTGTGCGTGACGGGAAAGTCGCGCCAGGAATCCAGCGCGATCGTGTCGTACGACGGCTCGGTGACGGACTCCTCGATCCCTTTCGTCGGCCCGCATGCCGTCACCCCGAAAAGGACACAGGCAAAGGCAGCAACGAGGATCCTCGAACTGCGGCGCATCCGGAACTCCTTTTCCACGCGAGACCAAGCATGATTACGATGGTGCCCCGTGATGTTTATCTAGGCCGAGGCCCGCCCCGACGACCGGGATGGCAGCCGGTTTCGACCGGGACGCCGACGACCTGGACCGTCACGCCGTCGCGCGATGTGGCCTCACGCAGCGCCGGGACCGGACTCAGCGCTGCGCCCTGCGCCGCTGCCGCAGGTCATCGAGGATGGTCTGTCGCCCTCCGTTCAGGTCTGGATGGGGGTGTTGAGGGCTTCGCGGTAGTCGTCGAGAGCGGGCAGGGTGGCTCGTCTGTCGGGGGGGATGGTGTCGAGGACTAGGCGGGCCGTGTGGGTGATCATGTGGGTGCGGTAGGCAGGGTCCAGGTCTGAGAGCACCCGCGTGGCGAGACTCAGTCCTTCGTTGTGGCCGCCGCTCCTCGCAACGCTGATCGCTTCGTGCAGGCGGACGTTGGCGGCGTTCTGGTAGTCCGGTGACTGTGCGAGCGTGCTGTCGCGCGCTTCCCGCGCCGCCTCGGTGGCACCTTCGAACGAGTACACCCAGGAGGCGACGAAGCAGGTGGAGTCACTGGTCCAGCCGAAGTGTTCCCGAGCCGGTGAACGACTCACCAGGTCTTGTAGGTAGTGGAGACGTTCGAGTGCTTCCTGTGGCCTGCCCATGACCGCCAGCGTCTGAGCTTCAGCAGCAACCGCTCGGAACAGTCCTGGCGTGACACGTCCGGCCGCGAGCGATTGGGCTTCTTGGGCCAGGGTGAGCACGGTCTCGGTTGAACGAGGTGAATACAGCCCGAACACGGCCTCGACTCCTCGCGCCCAGACGCGCATGTCGACGTCCTGGGAAGCGTCCGCCGCCTGGCGGGCGGTTCGCCACCAGCGGCGGGCGGGGCCGTGCTCGCCGAGCCTGGTCAGCAGGTTGGCGTGCATGGTGGACATCCACGCCGCGATGCGTTGCAGGCGGGCGGCCTGCTCCGGCGTAGTGGCCACCATCTGCTGGTGGAGAATGGCCAGGTCGACCAGGAGATCATCGCGGGCCTCGGTGGCGGGTTGGGTGAGGAGGGCCTGCATGTGGTCGGCGCAGACCGCTTCCCAGTGGTCTTCGGCGCGTCCGTCGGCGGTGCCGAGGGTGCGTTCGAGCATCTGCCTGATGTGCTCGCCGGTGCTGAAGATCGGTGATTGGGCGAGCAAGCCCCATCCGGCCAATTGGAACAAATGGCGGCGTTCCATGTCGTCTCCTCTGGTGAGGGCGCAGGGTCCGTTTTCACGGTAGCCCGGAGTAATGCCATTTGTCGCGGTGCTGAGCTCGTCGATAGGGCGGTGCCCGAGACGTTGCACCAAGGGCCACAGTATTTTCAGCTGACCCCGCGCCTGGAGTGCGTCGTCCAGTGCCTGCACCCGTGTACCGGATTCGGGGAGGCTCTCGCCGCGCTCGATCTGGCCGATCATCGATGGTGAGTAGCCCGTGCGGGCCGCCAGTCGCGCCACGGTCTGCGGCTCACCGACCCGCAGTTCATATGAATCGCGTAGATCGCGGACAAGGGCTCCGAAATAGGTGGCCATCGACCGGTATCGGTCGCTGCTCTTGCGAAGTGCGGGCATGCCGTTTTCTCCCTCGGGGGTGGCCGGAAACGACAGGCGATCGCTGCTGCCGATCAGATCTTGTCCGGCGTCGGGACCGCATACGAACCTGCTGATAACTCTAAATGACGATCCGACTACAGAACGCAAGTTCCCCAAGTCGGCCCGAAGTCGATCAGGAGTACGACAGATGTTCGACCGTGGATCCCCCTGGACGGGCGGCACGACACGCCACGGGCCGTCCCCCGGCCCCTGCTCCCCGCAACGGGAAGGGAGGTGCCTGTGATGGCCCTTCTGGATGTGCGCCGCCGCCCCGGCCGTCTCCCGTTCACCCGTCGCCCGGCTGCCGGGAGGCACCGCCGAGGATCGGCCACCGAACCCGAGCGCCGGGAACCGGACGGCCGGCGGAAGATCTGGGACGGGAAGCAGAAGGCCAGGGCCGAGCAGCTCGGCCTTCTGGAGCCCGGCTGGCTGGTGATCTACGGGCCGTACTCCCGTCGCTTCTACGCCATCGCCCGCATCGCCGAGGTTTCGGAGCCGCTGCTCGACGCGGCCACCTCTGATGAACTCCGCTCTCTTATGCGCGGGTCCGAGCTCCCCGGCCTCGTCCCGTCTGCTCGCTCGCCAGAGAGGGGACGCATGCGTCGGGCGGGAAGAGGCGTCACCCGCCAAGGGGGGCGGTCGTGAGGGATCTGCTCATGTGGGGGATGCCGGAGGAGCAAGCCGAGGAGCACCGGCGTGCGCTCGGCGATCTCCGCAAGAAGGTGGAGTCACACGGCCTGCGCGGTCGTCTCGTCGAGCGGCTTCATCTCCCCATGCGGAGTGGCTTCTACACCCCCGTCCTACGGCCACCAGAGATGGACGTGTACGGCGGTGGTCGGCTGATCGTCACGGTCACCGTGGTCGACGTACCGAAGGGTGGGGCCTGGTACCTCGTCAAGCGGCCCGACGGCCTGCCCGTAGAGGCCCACAGCGCCGGCGACCCGGCCTCGGCCGCCATCGCCATCGCCGCGCAGGCCTCACCGCCGTGAACCGGCACCACGGACGCGCTCGGCCAGGGCCGCCACCCGGCCGCGCGTCCGCCGGCCGGGAAGTCCGGCCTGGGAACCCGGCCTGGGAGTGGGCTCATGCCAGGGCCTCGCTCAGTTCGACGGCGGCGCGGATGACGCGGGGGCCCAGGGTGGTGGTGTCGATGGCGCCGAAGGTGACGATGCCGACGGAGGCCTCCAGCCATGGCAAAGCGGGTAGGGGGGCCGCGATGCCGCGGGCGCCTTCCTGGAGTTGGCCTTCGGTGACGGTGTAGTCGGTGCGGCCTTCGCGCAGCGCCAGGATCGCGAGCCCGGCCGCCCCGCGCGAGAGCGGATGACGGGAGCCCTCGCGGTAGGCGACGTGCATGTCCGTCCAGGTCGGTTCGACCACGGCGATGGCCAGGCCCTCGTCGCCCTCGGCGGCGGTCAGGTGGGCGGTGGCTCCGGTCTCCTCGGCCAGGCGCCGCAGCGCGGGCAGGGCGGCCGCCCGTAGCAGGGGTTGCACCGCGCGGGCCAGCGCGAGGACGCCGAAGCCGAGGTGGACGCGGCCCTCGGCGTCGCGCCGGGCGAACCCCTCGTTCTGCAGTGTGGTGAGCAGCCGGTAGACGATCGGCCTGCTCAGCCCCAGTTCCTGGGCCAGTTCCGTGGGCGTGCGCCCGCGGTGCCCGTCGGCGAGCAGGCGCAGCAGGCGCAGTCCCCGCTCCAGGGTCTGCGCCGATTCCGGATTGCCCTTGTGATCGCGCATCTCCCGATTATGCGAGGTGCCGCCATGTCGGTACGGAAGGAGGCGGCATGTTTACTCCCCAGTGACCGGGAAGATCGTGCAGGTGAGGGGCAGGTGAACTGTTGGGCGAACCGGCCGCTCCCCGCGACGAATCCGGGTGTTGCACTGGTCGAGTAGAGATGTGCCCGATACAGTCTTTTCGATCGTTTAAGGACGATCGCTAGTGATTTCGCACCGCCCAAGGAGACGCTTGATGCGAATCAGGAGAGCCCTAGCCCTCAGCGCCGCACTCACCGTTCTCGCGGTGGGGATCCCGGCAGCCACGGCGTTCTCCGAGGACGGCGAGGGTGACTGCAAGAACTACACCAACGGTGCCTCGCAGTCCGACCCCCAGTGCTTCTGGATGGCCCCGACGCCCCAGGATGCCCTCAAGGTCCTGGACTTCTGGACCCAGAACGACAACGAGAAGCTGAAGCAGGCCACCGAGTACCCCGTCGGCTGGATCGACTGCAAGGTCGAGCAGTGCAGCGCAGACGGCGAGGGCGACGGCCAGGCCCACGGCGACGGTGACCCCGCGCCCGAGGGCTACGTCGAGGACAACACGCCGCCCACCTGCCAGATCGCCGGGCAGCCCTGTTCGGTGAGCCCCGAGGAGATCGCCGCAGCCGCGCGCACCGCCGCCGGTCAGGCCATCGCCGCCGCCGCCGCGAGCGGCATGCGGGTGTGGATCGACAGCGAACTGCTGGACGACTACAAGGCCGGCACCGCCGCGTTCGCCGCGGCCGTCAAGAAGGTCGGCGCGCTCGCCGCGCAGCCGGGCGTCGTCGGCATCCGGTACACCTCCCAGCTCGGCTACAACGGCGCCGTCAAGACGCCGGACGAGATGAAGGCGTTCGTCAGCGCGGCCGCCGCCGCCCTGCACCAGGTCGCCCCGGGCAAGAAGCTCGGCATCCACACCGTGGTGCCGTCGTTCGGCTGTGGCGCCAGCGAGCCTTGCACGACCGAGATGACCAAGAAGTACCCGCTGCTCACGCCGCAGGCCATCGAGCCGCTGCTCACCTCGGGCTCGGTCGACCAGCTCGCCCTCGACTCCGGCCTGCTGCAGACCTCGTACGCCACCTGGAAGATCACGCCGCAGCAGGCGCAGGCCAACCAGTGGGGCAAGGTCAAGGCCCTGGCCTGGGACACGCTCGTCCAGATCTCGGCCGAGGACGCCGGCCTGGCCGGGAAGAACGCCTCCCCGCTGACCGCCGACCAGGCCGCCTCGGTGGCCCAGGAGCGGATCGCCGCCCCGCTGAAGGACGGCGCCGCGACGGTCAACCTGTGGACCCGCTGGCAGGACGCCACGGGCGCGACCTACCGCGTGATGGGCGCGGGCCTCGCGAACACCCCCGCCTGGGAGCAGCTCGACAAGCTGCAGCCGCTGCAGCGCCGCCTGACCACGATGTACAACCCGGCGTCGCCGGAGGTGGGCATCACCCAGGACGTGAAGAAGCTGTCCGAGGTGTTCAGCCAGGTCTACGTGACCGACTGACGCTCGGCGCCGGAAGATTCCGGCCGAGAACAATGGGGCCGTGACGCATCCACAGGGCGCGTCACGGCCTTTTGCTTTCACGGGCCGTTCCGGGGCATCGTGCGCGCGCGGAAGGGCGGAGCCGGCGCTCAGAGGCCGAGCTTGGACAGCTCGTCGCTGGTGAAGGTCAGCATCAACCTGGGCGTGGTGTTGTGACTGATGAAGGGGACGAAGGCAGGGTCCCAGAACGGGTTGCCCTCGCCGCCCTCAGTGGCGTCCTTCACCCCTCGGGTGCCGGGGTCGGTTCTCCGCTGGCGGGCGTACCACTGGTCGATGAAGAAGCAGTCGGGGCCGTAGCCGCCGATGTCCTTCACGTCGCCCTCGGCGCGGCCCACCACGACGTAGGCGTGCCCGCTGCCGCCCTCGGTGTCCACGAGGTTGAGCAGTTCGACCTTGACGCCGGGCCCGAGCAGCGCGGGCTGGGCGGCCAGCATTCCGATGACGCAGCAGGCGAACAGCGTGCAGTTGCCGCTGGCGAGGCTCCGGTAGTTGGCGCGGCCCACCGAGACGTACTTGTTCCGGGCCCGCTTCCGCGCCTCCTCGAACGTGGACTGGTTCACCGGCTCGTTGAAGCCGAGGTCGGAGCCGAGGGACCTCAGGACCACCGGCTTGATGTCGGAGATGGTCTGTCCGTCGCGGATGATCTCGGGAACCTGCCCGCCGCCGGCCGCGGTCTTGATCGAGTCGATGTTGACGCCCGACTCGCACACGGACGTCCACGGGTTCCACACCTTCGCCGTGGCCATCTTCGTCTTGTTGATCGCGATATGGACGGCGGACATCTGGTCTTTCTTGGACCTGACGATGATATGGGTGTTCTCACTCATGGTTAACTCCTGGTCACGGATCCGGCGGACCTGACCCTTCCACGGCAAGTCACCGCGAGCAAGCAATTGTCCGTCTCCGGACATTTCGTACCGCCGGTCCCGTCCACCAGAGATCTCCGGCCGGTCTGCCAGGGAGTTCTGGCCATGTCTGTCCGGCTCGTCTGTCCCGCCGCCCTAGCGGGGAAGACGTGGCACGCTGTCGACCAGGCGGCGCGTGTACGGATGCCGGGGCGACCCCAGCACGGCCCCCGTGTCCCCCTGTTCGACGACGCGGCCCTTCTCCAATACGGCCGTGTGCGCGCACAGCGTCGCCACCACGGCCAGGTCGTGCGACACCATGACGACCGTCAGCCCGCGCGTCTCGCGCAGCTCGGCCAGCAGGTCCACGATGCGCACGCGCGTCGAGACGTCCAGGGCGCTCACCGGCTCGTCGGCGAGCAGCACGCGCGGGTGGCCGACGATCGCGCGGGCGATGGCGACCCGCTGGCGCTGGCCGCCGGAGAACTCGTGCGGGTACCGGCGGGCCGCGTCCGCCGGGAGCCCGACGGCGTCCAGCGCCTCGGCCACGCGCGTCGCGGCCTCCGTACGGCGGGCCGCGCCGCCGCCCGAGAGCAGGCCGAGCGAGCGCAGCGGTTCGGCGACGATCCTGCCCACTCGCTGCCGGGGGTCGAGTGAGGAGTACGGGTCCTGGAAGACCGTCTGGACGCCGCGCCGGAACGCGCGCATCCGGGTACGGTCGCCGAGGTCCAGCTCGGAGCCGTCGAAGAGGATCCGCCCCTCGGTGGGGCGCGCGAGTCCGAGCAGGAGCCGGAGCAGGGTGGTCTTGCCCGCCCCCGACTCCCCGACCAGCGCCAGGCCGCGCCCGGGGACGACCTCGACGTCCACCTCGCTCAGTACGGGGGCCGACCGCCGGTACGTGAACCCCACCCGATCGGCGGCGAGGACGGGCGCGTGGCCCGCACCCGACGCGGCCCCGGTCTCGGACGCGGCCCCGGTCTCGGACGCGGCCCCGGTTTCGGGCGCGGGTTCGGGCGCGGTCATCGGGCCCCCAGGTCGAGTGCCGAGTCGAGCCGCCGCGCACTGCTCACCAGGTCACGCGTGTACGGGTGGCGAGGTTCGGCGACGATGTCGAGCAGGTTCCCCGACTCCACGGCCAGTCCCTCCTTCAGGACGACGACGCGGTCGGTGACGCGCGCCACGACCGCCAGATCGTGGCTGATGAACAGCAGGGCCATCCCGCGCGCGGACACCAGCCCGTCCATCAGGGCGAGCACCTCGGCCTGGACGGTCACGTCGAGCGCGGTGGTGGGCTCGTCGGCGATCAGCAGGGCGGGCTCGCAGGCGAGGGCCATGGCGATGGCGGCCCGCTGCCGCTGCCCACCGGAGATCTCATGCGGGTACGCCCCGGCGACGCGCTCCGGCAGCCGTACCTCCGCGAGCGCCGCGAGGACGGCCGCGCGCAGGGCGGAGCCGCGCAGCCCGCGCGTCCGGCGCAGCGGTTCGGCGAGCTGGCGGCCGACCTTCGCGAGCGGGTCGAGCGCGGTCAGCGGCTCCTGGAAGACCACGGTGGCCGCGCGCCCGCGCAGGCCGTTCAGCGTCCGCTCCGGCGCGCCTACGACCTGCGTGCGGGGCAGGCCGGGCGCGTCCAGGACGATGCTCCCCGACGCGGTCATCCCGGCGGGCAGCAGTCCCATGATCGCGAGGGCCGTGAGCGACTTGCCCGAGCCCGACTCGCCGATCAGGCCGAGCCGCGCCCCGGGCTCGACCTCGAACGACACCTCCGACAGCAGCGCGCGGCCGTCCGGCGCCTTCACGGTGAGCGCGGACACCTCCAGCAAGCTCATGGCACCCTCCCCGGGTCCGCCGCCGAGTTCTCCGCGTCCCGCGCCGAGCTTTCCGCGTTCGGCGCGGGCCGGGACCCGCGAGCGCGCCGGGTCGGGTCCGCGACGTCCCTGAGGCCGTCGGCGATCAGGTTCACCCCGACGACCAGCACGACCAGCAGCACGCCGGGGGCGATCGCGCCGGCGGGCGCGGTGAGGACGGTCGCCTGGGCCTCCTGGAGCATCCGTCCCCACGAGGCGTTGGGCGGCGGCGTCCCGAGCCCGAGGTAGGAGAGGCTCGCCTCGGCCAGCACCGCGAGGCCGAGCTGGAGCGCCAGGTTGACGAGCAGGGTCGGCCAGATGTTGGGCAGCACGTGCTCGGCCACCACCCGTGGCCAGGACGTGCCCGACGTGCGCGAGGCGGTGATGTAGTCCTGGGCGAGCACGCGTTTGACCAGCACGCGGGTGAGGCGGGCCACGATCGATGACATCGCGAGGCCGATGGCGAGGATCGCCGAGCCGAGCGACGCCTCCCGCGCGGCGACCACCAGCATGGCCAGCAGCAGCGTCGGGAACGCGATCAGGATGTCCAGCAGCGCCGAGACCGTGTCGTCCAGCCATCGGACGGCGAACCCGGCGAGCAGGCCGGCCGCGACGCCGATCACCCCGCCGAGAGCCACCGAGCCGAGCCCCGCGGTCAGCGCGACGCGGGCGCCGATCATGAGCTGGGTGAGCAGGTCGCGGCCCAGCTTGTCGGTGCCGAGCAGGTGTGGCGGCCCGGGCGGCGCCAGGCGTCCGCCCGAGGTGTCGTCCGGCGCGAACGGCGTCCAGAACAGCGACACGACGGCCACGGCGACGATCACCCCGGCGAGCACGCAGCCGACGGCCAGGGTGGCGGACCGGCGGCGGCTCATCGCGGCCTCGCTGACGCAGAAGGGCGGTGGCTCATCGCGGACTCCCAGAACCGGGCCGGTGGTGGCTCATCGCGGGCTCCGGGAGAGGGTGCCGCGCAGGCGCGGGTCGATGGCCCGCTGGACGAGGTCGGCGGCGAATCCGATGACCAGCACGCCGAACGTGCTCACGAACAGCACCCCCTGCACGACGGGGTAGTCGTGCTGGGCGATCGCCTTGGCGAGCATGCTGCCGAGCCCGGGCAGCGCGAACACGCTCTCCACGACAACGGCCCCGAGGAAGGTCGTAGCCAACTCGATCCCCAGCACCGATATGACCGGGACGGCCGCGTTGCGCAGCCCGTGCCGCCACATCGCGCCGGAGAAGGACGAGCCGAGCGCCCGGAACGTCCGCAGGTAGTCGCTGTCGAGCACATCCACGGTGGCCGAGCGGACGTAACGGATCAGCGAGGCCGACATGACGAGGGCCACGGTGACGACGGGCAACGCGAGCGAGGTGAGCGCGTCCGCCGGGTCCGCCCAGTCGTCCTGCGGGAAGCCCCCGGCGGGCAGGATGCGGAGGTACAGGGCGAAGGCCCAGATCAGCAGCATCCCCACCCAGAAGACCGGCACGGCGATGCCGAGCTGCGACACGCCGTTGAGCAGCAGCCCGTACCAGCGGTCCGAGCGGCGGGCCGTGACGAAGCCGACCGGCACCGCCACGACCACCGCCAGCAGGAACGACAGCAGCGTCAGCGGCACCGTGACCACCAGGCGGGCCGCGATCTCCGGGCCCACCGGGAGGGTGCTGACGAAGGACGTCCCGAGGTCGAGCCGCCCCATCTGCCCGAGCCAGGTGACGAACTGCTCGGGCAGCGGGCGGTCCGACCCGATCTGGTGGCGCGCGCCCGCGATCTGCTCCGGGGTGGCCCCGACCGACAGCAAGGAGTTGGCCGGGTCACCCGGGAGCAGGCGCAGCAGCAGGAACAGCACCGCGCCGGCCAGGAGCAGCGACACGACCAGGAAGGCCATGCGCCGGAGGAGGTATGTAGTCATGGCTAGCCGGGGGCGGCGTCAGCCTTTCTTGATCCCGTACGCGTAGAACTGGGAGTTCAGCCCGTTGACCGGGTACCCCGACAGCTTGGACGACGCCACCACGATCTGGGGGTAAAGGTACAGCCAGTCGCTCGCGGCGTCCTCGGCGATCTGCCGGTTGGCCTTCTTCAGCAGCTCGGTCTGCGCCTCGGTGGTGTCCGACCGCTCGGCCTCCTTGACCCAGGCCGCGACCTGCGGGTTGTCGTAGCCCCAGTAGAAGTCCGGGTCGCCGTACCAGACGACGTCGCGGTCGTTGACGTGCTCCTGCAGCGTGGCCGCGAAGTCGCGGTTCTTGTAGACCTTGGTGTACCACTCCTCGGCCGTGATCACGTTGATCGTGACCGTGATGCCGACCTTGGCCAGCTCGGACTTGATGAACGTCGCCGCCGTCGGGTGCGGGTCGTAGTTCGGGGTGTCCAGCGTGAAGCTGAACCCGTTCGGGTACCCGGCGTCGGAAAGCTCCTTCTTCGCCAGGTTCACGTCGTACGGGTTCACGCCGGTCAGGTCCTCGTACCACGGGTCGGTCGGCGGGACCATCGAGCCGATCAGCGTGCCGTACTCGCCCCAGATCGAGCCGAGCAGCTTCTTGTCGTCGATCGCCGAGCTGACGGCCTTGCGGACCAGCGGCTTGTCGAACGGCGCCTTGCGGTCGTTGAAGGCCAGCAGCAGCTTGGTCGTGGACTTGCCGTTGTTCACCTTGTAGTCAGGGTTGCCGCTGAACTGCGCGAGCGCGTCCGGGCTCTGTTCGCTGGTCACGACGTCGACCGCGTTCGTCAGCAGCGCGTTGTTCAGCGCCGCCGCGTCCGTGAAGTAGTGGAAGACGACCTGCTTGTTGGACGCCGCCGTCCCCCAGTAGCCGGGGAACCGGTCCAGGCTGAGCGTGCTGCCGCGCTTCCACGCGCCGAGCTTGTACGGGCCGGTGCCGTCCTCGCTGGTCGCGAGCTCCTTGGCCGCGTCGTTGATGATCCAGACGTAGCTGAGGTTGTACACGAACGAGATCGACTTGTCGGCCAGGGTGACGGCGACGGTGTGGTCGTCCGGGGTGTCGATCTTCTTGATGGCCCCGAAGCTGCTCTTGCGCGCCGACTGCGAGTCCTTCGCGGTCACCTTCTCGATGCTGTACTTCACGTCCGCCGAGGTCAGCGGGTCGCCGGAGTGGAACTTCACCCCGTCGCGCAGCGTGAACGTGTACGTGAGGCCGTCGCCGGACACCGTGTAGTCCTTGGCCAGGAGGTTCTCCACCTTGCCGTCGTCGGTCAGCCGGAACAGGCCCTCGTACACGTTGCCGTTGAAGGCCTCGGTGACGCCCTGCCCGCCGCCCGCGGTGTTGTCGAGGTTCTGCGGCTCGTACAGCGACCCGACCCCGATGGTCGCGTCCGTGCTGGACGAGCCCGCCGGCGCGGCGCCGTCCTTCGTCCCCGTCTGACCGTCGCCGCCCGCGCCGCACGCGGTGAGGGCCAGCCCGAGCGCTATGGCGGCGCCGAGAAGCGACGTCGTCTTCCTGTTCACTGTTTCTCCTGGTAGACAGCCGTGTGATCCCCGGCAACCGCGTCGAATCCTACATTATTAGTAGGATTTGACCGTTTCCGGGGGTGGGGACTGCCTTCCGGGGTACACGCCGCGACGGCCCGCGGGGCGGCGCGGGCCGTCAGGTTACGGGCATGCACGCCCTTCCGCGCATGGGCGAACAATGAGGGCGGCCGACAACCCGCTACGGCGTACGGAGGAGACGTCGGGGCAGGTCAGGAGGTGGACGGGGAGGGTTCGGCCGTCTCGGCGGTCATCTCGCAGCTGCCGTCCTTGGACGCGTCGTGCGCCTCGGGCAGCGCGTCCACCACCGACACCTTGAGCTGCGCGGTCAGGGCCAGGACACTGCCGACGGGGGCGCCCGCGGTCTTCGCGTCCACCACCATGCCCCGCTCACCCAGGTACGTGAACGTCTCGGGGTCGAAGATGTGCTGCTCCAGGATGCCGCCCCTCACCCGGCCGAGCGCGACCCCCTCGCGGCCCGCCGAGTCCTTGACGCCCGCGGCGCCGGTATCCAGGCATGCCGAAGGCCACGGCGTGAAACCCGCCGTGGCGTCATCGGGAGATGTTTCGCGCGTTGCCTAGCGCGTGGAGGAGAGGTAGGCGGAGAACTCGTCCAGCGAGATGAGCCCATCCCCGTCGGTGTCAAGCCGCGCCACCGCCGCGTCCGCCGCCTCCTGCGACACCGGCTGCCCCAGCACCTCCATGAGCCGCAGAAACTCCCCGGCCGAGATCAGCCCGTCATTGTCGCCATCGACCAGATCAAAGGTCACCGCATACTCGCTCATAGAGCCACTCCTAGTTCGATCGTCCGCGAGAACCCTAGCCCTCTCCATGTGCCTATTCAGGGTGTTTGACATGGTTACTTCAGGAGTAGGCGCCGAGCTGGTTGTCCAGAGTCCAGATCAGCACGTCGACGCCGGCGACCCGCTGCCGGCATGGTCTCGCTCAGCAGGCCCGAAGCCACCACCTGGCCCAGTTCTCCCCGTGCCATCAAACTCGGATAGCCATCGATTTCCGGCAGTCTTTGCAGCCGCGATCGTCCCGAAGCCGGTTCGCGAGAGCAGACGACCACCCCGGCGTGGTCCTCGGAGCTGAGAGCCGAAAGCAAGGCCGGGCTGTGCGTGGTGAAAAGCGCGCGTGTGCCGTCGTCGTCGGAGAAGTTCCTCACGAGTTTGAGAAGTTTGTTCGCCTGGGACGGATGAAGCCCGTTCTCCAGCTCTTCTATGACGATGGTCACCGCTCGCTCGTCGTCGCCGAGATCACGGCCTCCGACGTCCAGGTCCCGTCCCCGCCGAAGCAGCGCGGTCGCGATGGCGATGAAACGGAGCAGCCCATCGCTCATCTCGCGCGCCGGGGTCTTGGCGTCCCCTTCGTTCAGGGCCAGCATGACGTCGTTCAGCTCGGATCGGATGATGTCGAACTGGCCCCCGGCGAAACGTGTCCCCGCGGCGGGTGTGGCGCCATGTGTGCTCGTCGACACCGAGCACGCGGACGCCGTGCAGGCGGGTCGGGTTGGCGATCAGCAACTGGTGGCCGGTCGCCAGGACGGCGTCGTTGACGGTGTGCCAGGACACCCCGAGCCCGGCGGCGATCCGGGCGATCGACATTCGGTCGATGACGACACTCTTCAACGCCCACTTCACCGCCTGCGTCGACAGTTTCGCCCTCGGCGCGGCGGCTGCGGGCGTGTCTTGACGCCAGACTTGCCCGCAGCCCGAACAGCGGTAGCGGCGGATGCGGACGTGCAGGATCGTTGCCCGCCAGCCGAGCGGGACGTGTGCCAGTCCGCGCAGCACGCTGTCGCGCGGCACCCCCAGACAGCCGCAGGCATGGCACCAGTCGTCAGGCTCGACCACTCGGCAGAGCAACACGGCGTGGTCGGGATGCAGCCGTTGGCCAACCACTTCCAAGCCGAGGTCATCCAGCCGGCAGAACGTCGTCAGATCAGCAGGCAGAAGGTAGCGTCGCGCACGTCGAGGTCTTCCAGATGAGCGGTGTAGGAACCTTCATCCTCGGACTCTTCGTGTCAGCTTCCTGACACCGATCAGCTAGACCACGCCCCGGGCGACCGCACCGGAATCGATCGATTTCGGTACGGTCTGAGGGAAGAGGTGTACTTCGTATGCGCTGACCTCACTCGCCCATCGTTCGCCGACGGTTTTGGGCCTCTGTATCTTCACGCGCGACCATGTGCGCGGTGATCGTCGAAAAATCCCGCCGCGGAATGTGAAACAATCCACGGCGAAATGGCAAACCCCAATGAGCGGGGTCCGTGATGAAAGACAACTGATCGACAAGTGGCTTCGCATCCACTCGCTCGCAAGCGTGAAATGTAACCGCAAGCCGCCATGGCCGAAAGACGTCGCTGACATGGACCTGGTAAGGCTTGTCGCCGGTGATTGTGGCCCACGCGGTGAACTGCCTGACGGGTTTACCTCGCCATAAGTTCGTGCGCGGCGAGTAGAAAACCATCTCATCGCCAGGACGTGGCTGGCGAAGACGCGTGCCAGCACCGTGGTCCGCTTGCGTGAAGCCTCCCTGGATGGCCGCTTCAACGTGATCCAGACTGACGGTGTTGATCCAGAATCGCCGATCGGGAGAAGGGACGGCGCGAGCCGAGGTTGCCGACTCGCCCGCGCCGGACCCACTGTTCACTCTGCCGTCAGTCCCTCAACAAGGCCGGTCGTTGGCCTGCCGAGGAGTCGAGAAAGATCGTCACCGACCCGAGCAAAAACCCCGGCAGCGATGGTTTCATCGAGACTTACCAAGAAGCTGGCCAGCTCGCCGTCCATCCCCGAATTGATGAGCGCTACCTGCAACTCTTCGGGAGTGACAGGCTGGTAAGTGACCTCTCGCTCCAGCACGACCGACATCGCTTCGGCAATGTCGGCGTAGGTGAAGTTCGTGTCGCCTGAGAGGCTGTAAGTGACATTGCCGTGCCCATCTGTGGTGACAACGATGGCCAATGCCTCAGCCAGATCCTTCCGGCTGGCTGCTGCAACGACGGCGTCACCGGTCGCCGCGGCGAGAACGCCGGCGAAGCGGGGGCCTGCCAGTGCCTGAATGTAGTTCTCGATGTACCAGGTGTTCCGCAGGATCGTGTACGTCACACCGGAAGCGGTAAGAGCTTCCTCTGTCGCCCTGTGGTCCGCATTGATCTCGAACCGGTCATCGTCGGCTCGAACTCCGCTGGTGTAGTAGACGTGTCGGACATTCGCGTTCTTCGCAGCCTCGATGACCGACTCGTGCTGAGCAAGGCGATTCGGGTCGCTGCCCGAGATCAACACAATGTCAGAGTGCCTGGCAACCAGTTCTGCGATGGCGAATGAATCCGACAGATCGACGGCAGCAGTGCTGAACCCGGCGGAAGCAAGTTCCCCGAGGCGCACTTGATTCCGACCGACCGCGGTGATCGTTTCGGGACTGATTCCCCGGGCGACCAGCGCGTCCAGGACGTGGCGACCGAGTGCCCCGGTAGCCCCAAAAACCAGGGTGCTCGCCTCAGACGCGGTCATGGAGAGTGATCTGGTAGCCGTCGGGGTCGGCGAAGGTGAATGTCCGACCGAAGGGGCCGTCGATCGGTGCGGAGACGATGGTGTGCCCGTCGGCGACGAGAGCATCGTGAATGGCCTGGACGTCTGTGGCGTGGAGCCAGATCGCGGCACCGATGCCGGGCTGAGCAACGGATGCGAGGTCGGTGCCGGGAACGACGTCGCGGAGGGCGAAGGCGATCGGCTTCGTCTCGAAGACGACGGCGTGCGGAGGTCCGGCCTGCGAGCGGACGAGGCCGAGGTACTGCTCGTAGAACGCCTGCGAAGCGTCGAGGTCACGCGCTTGCAGCGAGATGAAGTCGGGGCCGGTGGCCGGCATGATGATGCTCCTTCTTTCGTGTCAGATGCCTGACACAGGGCAATGTATGTCAGACTACTGACATGAGTCAAAACGGTGTCGGCGTCGACCTGGACAAATCACTGGGCTACCTGCTGAAAGAGGCTTCGAGTGCCCTGCGCGCAGCCATGGAGGAGGTGCTGCGGCCGCTCGGGATGAGCGTGACGCGCTACGCCTGCCTTGAGCTACTGGCTCAACGGCCGGGCTTGTCGAACTCCGAGCTCGCGCGGGGCGCGTTCGTGACACGGCAGTCGATGAACGTGCTGCTCCAAGCCCTGGAACGAGAGGGCTACGTGACCAGGCCGGCGGAGGCACCCGTCGGGAGGATTCTTCCCACGCGGCTCACGTCTCACGGCCGACGAAGCCTCGAGAAGGCGACCGTAGCGGTCCGGTCCGTCGAGGTCAGAATGCTGGCCGGCATGACCGAGACCGAGCAGTCAGACGCGTTCCGGATCCTGCAGAGGATGATCCATTCCCTGCGCGATGGCAACGACGGTTCATAGCTCCTTCCCCGGCACACGTCTCGTCGCGCGCATAGGAGCGCGCCCGAGCGTGAAAAATCGCGCGGACGGACCTCGGAAACCGACAGACCTCGACTACACCCTCATCTGCGAAGAGCCAGTTGTCGGTCCCGATGGGTAATCTGCGGGCGTGGAGACCAACGATCGGGAGCGGTTGCGGGCGACCTTCATGGAGGACGCCGAGTTGTACGACCGGGCGCGGCCGGGGTATCCGGTGGCGATGTTCGACGATCTCGCCGAGGTCGCCTGCATCGGGCCGGGGTGCTCGGTGCTGGAGATCGGGTGCGGCACGGGGCAGGCGACGGTGCCGCTGGCCGAGTGGGGGTGCCGCGTCGTCGCCGTGGAACTGGGCGAGGCCATGGCCGAAATCGCCCGCCGCAAGCTGAGCCGCTTCCACCAGGCCGAGGTCGTCGTCTCCGCGTTCGAGGACTGGCCGCTGCCGGAGCGCCCGTTCGACGTCGTGCTGTCGGCGACGGCGTTCCACTGGCTCGACCCGAACGTGCGCGTGGACAAGTCGGCCAACGCCATGCGCGTCGGCGGCACGCTGGCCACGATCGCCACTCACCACATCGCGGGCGGCAGCATCGAGTTCTTCCGCCAGGCTCAGGAGTGTTACGAGCGCTTCGACCCGAAGACACCGAAGGGCATCACGCTGCAGGACTCGTCCTACGTCCTGCGCGAAAGCGCTGATCTAGATGACTCCGGCCGGTTCGGTCCGGTGCGCTTCTTCCGCTACGAGCGGGACATTGAGTACACAACCACGCAGTACCTCGACGTCCTGCGTACCTACTCCGGCCACCGCGACCTCCCCCCCGACGCCCTCGCCGGCCTGCTCGACTGCATCGGCACCCTCATCGACACCTGCCACGGCGGCAAGATCACCAAGCGCTACCTGACCGAACTAAGAGTCGCCCACCGAGTGAAGTGACCCCGCAGCCACGCCCCAGAAAAAGGCCTCGCTCCGCTCGGGCTGCCCAAACGCCCGACAAGGGGTCCCGGCTGCCAGAGATCGCTTCCAACACATGGAGAGGCGGGGCGACATGCCCCTTCTTACTCCCATACACCCGAAATGATCTCCAAGCGTCAGGTGGCAAGGCCGATCAGCAGGCCATACGCTGCAGTCAGAAGGACTCATCCGCACTTCACTTGTTCACAAGGCCGCCTGTTGGTCGTCAGCGAGGAGATCTAGATGTTGCTGGCATTCCGAACGGCAAACCATCGATCACTCCGTGAGCCCCAGACGCTGGACCTGAGATCCGTATACCAACGCGATCGGCAGTGCGTGAACATCGTGGCACTGTACGGTGCGAACGCATCAGGCAAGTCGAACGTCCTCGATGCCTTGCGTTTCATGCATGACGCGGTGACAAGCCAGACTCGCGACTGGCGGCCCGACGAAGGGGTTCCACGCCGCCCCTTCCTGCTCGACTCGGAAGCAACAAACGAGCCGTCGAGCTTTGCCGTGGACTTGCTCATCGACGATGTTCGTTACACATACGGCTTCTCTGTCGATGATCACGCCGTGCTTGAAGAATGGCTCTTTTCGTACCCGCACAAGAAGCGCAGGACCCTGTTCGAGCGCCATGGAACCGACTACCGATTTGGGAATTCTCTGCGGGGGACGCGAGTGCCGTTGCTCCGCGACATCACACCTGAAAACATGTTGCTTCTTTCATCTGTGCAGCGAATCGGCTCCACCGAACTGTCCAAGGTGGCCGGTTGGTTCCGGGAGAAGCTGTGGTTCGCGGACGACGACAACTCTGACGACCGGAGGGTGATGACAAGAGAACTGCTTGATGGACCGGAGAAGACGAGCCGGGCAATAGAGCTGCTACGTGTCGCAGATCTAGGGATAACAGACGTACAGATACACGTCAAAGGTTCCCAGAATGCCGACAAGGCAGCGCGTTTCGCTCTCCAACTCGGCTCCAGCCCTCCCATCGAGCTAGAAATAAAGAGTGGTCAGGAAGTAGATGTACTGAGCAACCTCTTTGCAGTCGCCGCACAATCAATGAAGTTCACGCATATCGGGAAGACCGGTGCGAATCTGAGCTTCAGGGATGAGTCGCGAGGAACAAAAACCTGGTTCGACCTGGTCGGAATCACAGTGGCCGCTCTGCGCAACGGTTGGGTGCTCGTCATCGATGAACTCGATACAAGCCTTCATCCTCTACTGATCAGGCAACTGGTAAAGCTCTTTCAGGACCGGACCACCAATCCGCTCGGAGCGCAGTTGATCTTTACGACCCATGATGCGTCCTTGCTGTCAAGAATTCAGGGTGAGGAAACTCTCCGCAGGGACGAGATCTGGTTTGCGGAGAAGGACAGCCAAACAGGGGAGTCCACCATATACCCCCTGACCGATTTCCAGCCTCGCGAGGGACTCAACTGGGAGAAAAGGTACCTGGGCGGAGCGCTGGGTGCCGTACCTTTCGTCACTGAAGAAGCCTTCACACATGCCTTGAGCGACGGCTCCGACGACGATGCCTAAGTTTTCCAAGGAAAACAGCGAACGGCGCCGGATCGCCAAACAGGCCAGACGTCTTTCTTTGAGAGTTCTGATCGTCTGTGGAGCGGCAGAAACGGAGAAGCAGTACCTCGAAGGCGTCAAAGGGCTGTATCGGAACCCCGCCGTGGCGGTCAAAATCAAGACCCGAGACAAGTCGCCTCTTGAGGTCGTTCGTTATGCCGCCGCGTTCAGTAAGTCGGACAAGGATGACTTCGACGAGGTGTGGGCGGTTTTCGATGTTGACGAGTTCGACGTCACCGAAGCAGTACGCGAGGCCGCTAAATCGAATGTCAATGTCGCCGTCTCCAACCCTTGCTTCGAGTTCTGGCTACTACTCCATTTCGTCAACCGGCGTGGCCATTTGAACTCGTACAAGCAGGCTAATGCACTGCTTTGCAAGCATCTGCGGGACTATGACAAGGCGCAACTCGACTGCGCCAACTTTCAAGACAAGATCGACATCGCCTGCGCGAGAGCAAAAGACATCGACGAGACGCGGGAGAAGCCCTACGCCAATCCGTCCAGTGGCATGTGGCGAGTCATCGGTCAGATCTCCCCCGGCTCACACGCGTGACCAGGCCCACGGCAGGTCGATTCGGTGTCCGAGGCCGAACTCTGGTGCTTCATCGTCGGTGATCATGGCGAAGGCATCAGCGGGGACTCGGTCGAGGGTCACCGCGAGGGATGCCGCGAGCAGCAGAGTTTCCTCGTCCGCTCCGGCGATGAAGAAGACGTAGACCTCGCCGTCCTCCTCGCCGTCGTCGAAGACCTTGATCTGGCCTTGCAGTTCCAGGTCGTACAGGAACTCCTCGAACTCCTCGATCTCGTCGATCCACGGGAACGGGTAGTCGGTCGCGGCGAGGCCGGGCGTTTCTCGCAGCGGGACATGGATCTCGACGACAGTGCTGGCCATCCCGTCATCCTGTCGAAGATCGACGAGTCGAGATCGTCTCGGAGCACCGTAGACGCAAACGACAGCCGTCACCCTCCAGAAGTCGTGGCGCGCTTCGGGAAAGGGCCTCGCTGCGCTCGGACTGCGCCTATTAGGCTGCCGCTCTCCACCTCCGTTCAGTATTCGGGCTTCACACTGTTCCGGTGTGGGTCGGCGCGGCCTCGCGGAAACCTTGCCGGCGCAGGGCATGGGACATGGGACGGCTTCGCCCAATGCAAGCCGTCTCCGTGGTCGCCTTTCTGGCGCTGCTACCTGGGCGCTCTCCAAGCGTGGCGCCAGACGTGGCTGACGGGATGGATGGCCGTGGCCGGCCTTTATGAAGGTGGAGGCGGTATCGGTAGACCGACTACGCCCGTGCCATGATCGCGGGGAGGCCCGGTATGTCGCCTGAAGAGGTCGAGAGGGCGGTGGAGGCGCGACTCGATCGACAGACGCTTCTCACGCACAAGCATTCGCCCATGGTCTGGATCGTGCTCGACGAGATGGTCCTCCAGAGACCGATCGGAGGGGCGGCCGTCATGGAGGGGCAGTTGAATCGCCTCCTGGAGGTGGCCGAGTATCCCAATATCACGCTCCAGGTAGTCCCGCTTGAGGCGGGTAGTACCGTAGCACTGCAGGCAGGGTTCATCATCGGCCAGATAAGGAACGGTCGCGAAATCGTCTACCTCGATACCGCCGGTAAGGGGCAGGTCCTTGTCCAGGCCAAGGACGTGCGCGAAATCCAGGTACGGTACGAAGCGGTGCGAACCAGCGCGCTTGCGCAGAACGCGTCACTGAGTCTGATCAGGGAGTGGATGCAGAAATGGTCGACGTGACCGGTGCCACGTGGGTCAAGTCCTCGTATAGCGGCGATCAGGGTGACTGCGTCGAACTAGCAGCCCTGCATGACAACGGGATGGCGATCCGCGACAGCAAGCGTCCGCATGGCCCGGTGCTACGCATCCCCGCTACCGAGTGGGTCGCGTTCCGTAGCAGCCTCAAGTCCGGCGAAATCACCGACTGACATCAGAAGCTGAAGACGGCGTCTCCCGGAACCAAGGACGGGAGACGCCGCAGGCCGGTGCCCGGGGCAAAGTGCTGATCTGGACCTTGGTCGTGCGAGGGGCTGCTGCGGACCTGAAGCCGCTGGAGATGTGGACGGCCGTGTCAGGGGACACGGATGTCACGGGGGCCGCTCGGATGTGAGACGTGCGAGCAACTCGATGAGGTGGGCGAGGTCGTCTTCGGACCAGTCCTGGGTGCGGGCGTAGAACTCCTTGCCGCGTTCCTCCAGAGTCGCCGCGACCTGCCGGCGGCCCTGTTCGCTGAGCCCGACGATGATACTGCGCCGGTCCTCGGGGGCGGGTGAGCTGTCCAGCAGGCCGAGTGATCGCATTTTGCCGATCAGGGTGCTGGTGGAGCTGCGGTCCATGCCGACGGCTTCGGCGATGGCGCTGGGCCGCGCGGGGCCGAAGGCGTACAGCCAACGCGCGATATGGAACGCCGCCGGTTGCAGGTCGGCGTGGAAGTGCGCGGCGCTGCGCTCGCTCAGCGCGCGGGTCGCGCTCAGCACGGCGTTGATCTGCTCGCCCAGCGCCAGTTCGAGCTCGTGCCGACTGCTCTCACCGCAGGCAGGACTAGTTTGCATATCCAAACTATACTCGCTACGTTGATGGGCATATACAAACTACTTAGAAGGCCGCACATGGTCACGGGAGCCGGGTTCGAGCCCGCGAAGGCGGCGGGAGTTCGCTGCCGGCGGCCAGGCTGAGGGCGTCGGTGCGGGCGATGGCGATCGCTGCCGTCGTCAACGGCGACATCGACTCAACTGCGACATCGCCACTGCGTCCGAACGCCTCTCTCACCGAACAACCGTCACCGCGGCCTTGGACAGGACCGTCATGAAGCCCGTCATCGTCATCACCGGCGCCACCAGCGGCCTGGGCCGCCTGGCCGCCCTCGACCTAGTCCGGCGGGGCGCCGACCTCGCGATCACCGCCCGCGACCCAGAGAAGGCCACGCAGACCCGAGAGCAACTCCGCGCCCACGCCCCTCACGCGCGTATCGAGGTGTTCCTGGCCGACTTCACCCGTCTGGCGGACGTGCGGCGCATCGGACGTGAGATCACCGACCGGTACGACCACGTGGACGTCCTCATCAACAACGCCGGCATCCACGCCTTCACACCCCGCACCACGCCCGAGGGCCACCCCGAGATGATCGCCGTCAACTACCTCGCCCCCTGGCTCCTCACCCGCGAACTTCTGCCGGCCCTGCGACGGGCCCCGGCCGCGAGGATCGTCAACGTCGCCTCCCAGGCCTCCCGCCGCCACGGCACCCTCCGGCTCCCGCAGGACCTGACCGAGACGGTTCCGTTCACCGCACGGGGGTCATCGCAGCACTACGGCAAGAGCAAGCTGCTCGACATCATGTTCACCCTGGAACTCGCCCGCCGCCTGGCCGGCACCACGATCACCGCCAACTGCCTGGACCCCGGCTTCAACACCACCGGCCTGGGCCGCGAGCTGCGCTTCGCCGCCATCCTGGAGAAGATCCTCAACCGGCTGTCGATCGGCGACCCCGCCCGTGGCGCAGGCCTGATCGTGACCCTCGCCACCGACCCGGCCTTCACCGGCCGCACCGGCGGCTACTACACCGTCCGCAAAACCCGTCAGATCCAACCCACCTCACCCGGCGACGGCCCCGAACTCCAGGCCCGGCTGTGGCGCGAAACCGAGCGGCTCCTCGACGGTTGAACCCGGCTCCGTCCGCCCGGGTGCCTTCAGAATTGTTAGGAAAGCTTCCTAACGACGTCTGGGCCCTCAGACGGGTGTGCTTACTACCTGACCAGGGGATGTGCGGCGGGCGGCGGGTTGGTGACGATGCGAAGAGCGCCAGGGGCGTGCATGGGCCACCCCTTCAAGATCATCGATCCGGGGGGAAGAATCCGGTTACCCGGGACTGGGAGCGCGCGTTCAGCAGCTCTTCGAGCTGTTGCTCTAGGGACCTGGAGGGACTCGGGGGATGAGACGCCGCTCCAGGGGAGAAGGGAGCGCCGATGGCCGGCCACAGCGAGAACCCGCGTGACGACAACGCCCAGCACGACAGGTTCCGTGACCCGGACGCGATCCGGGAGGAGCTCCGCGTGGTGGACGAGGACCTGGCCCGGCTGCGCGAGACCGCCAAGGAGTTGCGCGCGCGTATCGGAGACCGCGCCGACGCTCCCACCGACATGACGGAGATCGGCGCGCTGATCAACATGGCCGACGAGCAGGACGGGTTCATCGCCACACTCGAAGCCCGCCGCGAAGCACTCCTGCGCCGCCTCCGCGAGGCGACAGAGCATCCCACAGGCTAGGAAGCACCGCGCAGGCTAGAGAAGGCCCCGCACTACGTCGTACGTCCGTCCGGTGTGTACGCTCACCCGCTTCAACACGCGACGGCGAAACCGAAGTCTCGTGGGCCGCGTGGGTGAAGCCGGCCGGTGGAGCACGTCTGTCCCTCGCCGGCCGAGGGAGCGCCGGTGCGGTGGTGACTACCGGACATCGAGGCAACCCGTCATTCGGGCGTGGCGGGACGAGGGGTCATGCGGCGTGCTCGGCGCACAGGCAGCCGACGCCCAGCTCGATCCACTGCTGGCCGACCCATTCGGGATGCCGCTCGATCAGCAACGCCCGGACCTCGGCGACGATCTCGGCCTCGCCCATCGCGGAGTCGCGCCGCAGCCAGGTCTCGTCGCGCAGCTCGCGCAGGTAGTCGCGGACGCCGGTGAGCACCTCCGGGCCGCCGAGGTCACCGTGACCGGGAACCACCACCCGGGGTCGGGTGGCGGCCAGCCGTTCCATCACCGCGAGCCAGCGCACGCCGGAGACGTCCGTGTCGTGCGGCGGGAACCACGGGAAGATGGCGAACTGCCCGGTCTCGGCGAGATCGCCGGTGAACAGCACGCCGGCGTCCGGCACCTCGACCACCTGGTCGCCCTTGGTGTGGCCCCGGCCGGTGGGCCGCAGCCGTACGGTCCGGCCGCCGAGGTCCAGGTCGTACCCGTCGTCGTAGATCACGTCAGGGGTGGGCGGCCGAACGCCGTCGAGGCGGCGGGCGATCGGCCCGCCCATGCCCCGGAACATCTCCAGGTAGCCCGGCCCCTTGGTCTTCAGGTCGTCCGCCTGGGCGCGGTTGACCAGGTATGTGGCCTGGCCGGTGAACACCTGCGCGCCGAAGGCGTGCTCGGGGTGGAAGTGCGTCGTGGTCAGGTACAACCGGCGGCCCTTCGCCGCCTCGGACGCCAAGGCGAGGACCTGCTCGGCGTTGTCGGTGCCGATGCCCGTCTCGACGACGAGTACGGCCTGCGTACCGCCGATGATGCCGATGTTGGGTACCAGCCCGACCCGGTGGTTGGGGATCACCAGCAGGTCGGGGGCGATCTCCCGGGTGCCGGCCACCTGCACGGCGGGGTCGGCCATGGGTACTACGCTCGCGGGTACGTCGCTCATCGGTTCGTTGGTCATGCTCCGATTCCACCGTCCGGGTGCCGTGGCCGTCCAAAACCTGTTAGGTGGCGCCGATACCATACGGGTATCGTCACCGGTCATGGAGCTACGCACGCTGCGCTATTTCGTGGCCGTCGCCGAGGAACTCCACTTCGGCCGTGCCGCAGCCCGGCTGCATATGAGCCAGCCGCCGCTGAGCCGGGCGATCAAGCAGCTGGAGGCCGACGTCGGTGCCGTTCTGTTGCACCGCTCCGCCGCGGGCGTCACGCTCACCCCGGCCGGGGCGGCGCTGCTGGAGGAGGCGCGTACCCTGCTCGACCAGGCCGACCGGCTACGCGTGCGCGTGGCCGCGGCCGCCGGCGCCGCGACCATCACCGTGGGCATTTTGGGCGACAGCACCGACCGGGGCGCGACGCGGCTGGCCGCCGCGTACCGCCGGCGGCACCCGGACGTCGAGGTCCGCATCCGCGAGACCGACCTGACCGATCCGACCTGCGGGCTGCGCGCCGGGCTGGTCGACGTCGCCCTGACCCGTGGGCCGTTCGACGAGACGGGCCTGACGGTGCACGAGCTGCGCGCCGACCCGGTGGGCGCGGTGCTGCGCGCCGACGATCCGCTGGCCCGCCGTGACCGCCTGAAGCTGGCCGACCTGGCCGACCGGCGCTGGTTCCAGTTCCCGGACGGCACCGACCCGATCTGGCAGTCGTACTGGAACGGCGGCGAGCCGCGCGAGGGTCCGGTGGTGCGCGCCGTCCAGGAGTGCCTGCAGGCCGTGCTCTGGAACGGCACGGTCGGGATGTCCCCGCTCGGGCACGACTCACCCGAGGAACTGGTCGTGGTACCACTGATCGACATGGCGCCGAGCCGCGTGGTGGCGGCGTGCAACGAGGGCGACGCGAACCCGCTGATCCGATCGTTCGTCCAGATCGCGACGGCCGCCTACCGCGCCTGACCGCCTCGCGGCCGGCGAGCGCCGACGACGTCCATTGTCGCTGTGAAGAGCGGGCAGTAGAGAATTGCGCGTGGTCACACCGTTGGCTCGGAGAAAGTCGGGGCCTTCCAGTCGTCGGTTTGGTCGCTACCGATCCTGAGGAGGGCCCCGACCCTCATTTCCCTGGCATCACCCGCCCGGTGCGTCCCCGCTCAGACCCCCCTCAGGTACGAAGAGCCACCAAAGGGACACCAAATCGATTGGATCTTGCTGGGGCGAGGAGGTGCGCTGGACCAACATCTCACCGGTATGGCGCAGGTGGCGACTCATCGCCGAGATGGCAGCCCGCTCGTCGCGCTTAGCGACGGCCTCAAGGATGGGTTCGTGTTCAAGGATCACCTCGGCCAGCGATCGCTGATTCTTCACGGTGGACGTTCCCACCATGCGTGTGGCTATGCGGATATTGTCAATGACGCCGCGTGCGTACTCGTTGCCGGCGGCTGCGAGTAGACCGCTATGGAACTGCTGGTCATGGAGCATGAAAGTCGGCTCGTCGTCGTCCGCCGCAGCGGCCCGCATGCTTTCCAGTTCCTCAGACATTGCAGCGATCTGCTCGTCGGTTGCGCGGCGAGCAGCCATGGCAGCGGCCGGCACCTCCAGCGCCAGTCTCACGCCGAAGATCTCGGCCAGCTCACGCGCCCCGGGCAACACGATACGAAAGCCCCTGTTGCGCTCGAACCGAACCATCCCGGTCTCCTCGAGGCGCAACAGAGCGTCACGGACCGGGCTCCGGGAGACCCCGAGATCCTTGGATAACTGATGGACCGAGTACAGCTTTCCCGGGATGAGGTCACCCGTCGTGATGGCCCGACGAATGACTTGGACGGCCCGTTCGGTCAGCGACGGAACGACGGGGTCCAGAGGATCGAGAATTCCCTCAGTGAAGATCATGGATATATTGTAACCCGCAGGCATGTTGCAGGTAACATGTCACCTGTGTCGTGTTGTGCAAGCTGCGTCAGGCCGGCGGGTGAAGGTCCGTCCGGAGCGCAGCGGGAGTCCGAGGGGGTCGTAGTGCCCCTGATCGGCGTGCACCATAACCCGCCGGGAGGGAAGGGCCCTCACTTTGATCACGCGAGCGGAGCAGGTAAGCGTCAGGGCATGACCGACGTGACTCGGTCCGACCACCCCGACGGTCCGTGGCCCGTCGTACCCGTCGAAAGTGCTTCGCCGGGGAAGGTGCGAGGACTGCAACACACGCCATGGACTGCGGCTGAGCAGTCGGAGGATCGGCGTTTCCATGCCCTGTATGACCGTGTCTACCGGGGTGACGTTCTGTGTGTCTAGACGATCATCGGTAAGCCGTGTGCGGGAAAACCGCACGCACGGATTGAAAGGGGGATGGGGAAACGGGCTCACACGAGCACCGCATCCCTGACTACCAATGAAGCCCGCATCAGAGGTAACGGGAGCACTCTTAGCGGCACTGGGAGGGGCCTCCGGCATGGATATCCGTGCCGACGCAGGCACCCGTGCCGCCTACTCCAGTGATGCCTCCCTATATCGCGTTCCACCACTGGCTGTCGCCTACCCGAGAACAAACGACGATATCGCCCGAGCCCTCACCGTCTGCCGCGACCTCGGGACCTCACTCACCGTCAGGGGCGCCGGAACGTCGGTAGCAGGTAACTCGATTGGTGCCGGCTTGGTGCTCGACCTGAGCAGGTACTTTACCCGCATAGGTGATGTCTCTACCGAACGGCGCACCGTGACCGTCCAACCGGGTGCTGTTCAGAAAGACGTCCAGCGCGCCGCAGCGCGTCACGGCCTCCGGTATGGGCCGGACCCGTCAACGAGTTCGCGCTGCACGATCGGCGGGATGATCGGCAACAACGCATGCGGAACGCGTTCACTGGCCTATGGCCGCACTGTCGACACCGTTGAACAGCTCACGGTGCTTCTCAGCACCGGGGACGTTGTCAACCTCTCGGCGGGAATGGTTCCGCAACTGCCTCAATTTGAACGACTCCGGGCACTGGTCCTGGAGAATCTGTTCACGATAAGGACCGAGTTCGGAAAGTTCCCCCGGCAGGTGTCTGGATACGCCCTGGAACACCTATTGCCGGAGAACGGGTTCGACCTCCGTCGTGCTTTCGTCGGCAGCGAGGGCACTCTCGGGGTCGTCCTCGATGCCGAGCTACGGCTGGTGGTCGACCCCACCTATAGGGTGATGGTCGTCCTCGGCTTCGACACCATTGCCCAGGCCGGTGGGGCCGCTCCCTTGACGGCGGCCTTCAGACCGACGGCCTGCGAGGGGCTCGACTCGCGGTTGGTCGATGTCGTACGTGCTGGGGCTGGGGTCCGACTGCCGGAACTCCCCACCGGATCGGCATGGCTCTTCGTCGAGGTGGCCGGTGATGACCAGACGGAGGTCATGGCCAGGGCACGTGATCTGGCCCGAAGCGTGCCCTGCCGCGATAGTGCGATGATCGTGGCCCCCGGGGCGATGTCGGCTCTGTGGCGCATCCGAGCCGATGGTGCTGGACTTGCCGGCCGGTCGCCCGCCGGTCGGCCGGCCCACTCGGGGTGGGAGGATTCGGCGGTTCCCCCCGCCCGACTGGGCGACTACCTGCACGATCTCGACGAGCTCTTTCGCGACCATGGACTCACCGGGATGCCCTACGGCCACTTTGGAGAGGGCTGCGTCCATGTCCGCCTAGACGTGCCGCTTGATCGTGCCGACGGCCCAGCGGCCTTCCGGCGGTTCATGACAGACGCTGCCCATCTCGTTGTCGCACATGGCGGCTCGCTGTCCGGCGAGCATGGGGATGGCCGCGCTCGCAGCGAACTTCTGCCGCTGATGTATTCCCCCTCGGCCATAGGACTCTTCGCCCAAGTCAAGGCACTCCTCGATCCGGATGGCGTCCTCAATCCAGGGGTTCTCGTGGATGCCGCGCCGCTTGACCAGAACATTCGGGTCGCCCAGGCTCAGCCCTCCCCCTCGGGACTGGCAATGTTGCTCAGCGCAGACGGCGGTGACTTCACGCAGGCGGTGCATCGCTGCACCGGAGTTGGAAAATGTCGAGCCGAGCCCGCTGATCACACCGTGATGTGCCCGTCCTTCCAAGCCACCAAGGAGGAGATGCACTCGACACGGGGACGAGCGCGGATACTTCAGGAGGCGATCAGCCGAGGCGGGCGGTGGGACGCACCCGAAGTCCATGAAGCCCTCGACCTGTGCCTCATGTGTAAGGGCTGTTCCACCGATTGCCCCAGCGGGGTGGACATGGCCATGTACAAGTCAGAGGTCCTGTACCAGTCCTATCGGGGCAAGCTTCGGCCGGC
Source organism: Sphaerisporangium sp. NPDC051017 (assembly GCF_040683095.1). Lineage (NCBI taxonomy): Bacteria > Bacillati > Actinomycetota > Actinomycetes > Streptosporangiales > Streptosporangiaceae > Sphaerisporangium > Sphaerisporangium sp. NPDC051017. The sequence goes on along the minus strand of NZ_JBFBCI010000030.1, from coordinate 2,706 downwards.
CACGCACTACACGCTGGGGTGGCTCCCCAGGTGGCTCACGCTTGCCGGACGGATGCCGCGGCTCGCGAACGCACTGGCTCATGCCAGGCCGCTCGGGGCCCTGGCGAAACGTCTCGCCGGCATGGACCACCGGCGCACGATACCGACCTTGAACTCAGAATCCCTGCGCACGTGGATCTCACGCCGTAAGCCGATCGGAACGGGGAGGCGGCGGGTCGTCCTCTGGATCGACACGTTCACGAACACACTCTCGTCGGACGTTGGCCAGGCTGCCGTACGCGTCCTAGAACGCGCCGGCTACGAGGTGCTCATCCCCCCCAAGCCCGCATGTTGCGGACTTACCCTGATCTCGACCGGACAGCTTGACCGGGCACGCGCCTCGCTGCAACACGCACTCGATGTGCTGTATCCCTACGTGCGAGAGGGACTACCCGTCGTCGGGCTGGATCCATCGTGCGCGGCCGTGCTGCGATCCGACATTCGTGAGCTGCTCAAGGACCCACGAGCAAGGGAACTCTCCGCAGCAGTGAAGACACTCGCGGAACTGCTCACCGAAACACCCGGCTGGAAATCCCCCGACCTCTCAGGGGTGGTGGCAGTGGCCCAGCCTCATTGCCATCACCATGCCGTCTTCGGCTGGGACACGGACCAAGCACTCCTGGAACGGGCGGGTGCACGCGTTACGCGGCTTGGCGGTTGTTGTGGTCTGGCGGGGAACTTCGGAGTCGAGCGCGGTCATTACGACGTCAGTGTCGCCGTCGCGCGACTGCAACTTCTCCCAGCGCTGGACGAAGCCCCCGACGATGCCGTGGTGCTCGCGGACGGCTACTCCTGCCGCACACAGATCAGCGACTTGTCTTCGCGATCCGGAGTCCATCTGGCCCAGTTGCTCGACCGCGCTGACCGAAACGAATCCGATGAGAGGGATGTCCTGTGAAATCTGAGGACAGGTCGACCGACCGTGCGTCGCGCGGGCCGGCCGGCCTCCGCGCGGGGCTGACGAGTTACGGTGATGACGGCTTTTCGCTCTTCCTGCGACGAGCCTTCATCAAAGGCGCCGGCTATAGCGACGACGCTCTTGAGCGGCCGATCATTGGCATCGCCACTGCGATCAGTGACTACAACCCGTGCCACGGTGCGAATCCTGGGCTCGTCGCGGCGGTCAGGCGCGGCGTCATGCTCGCCGGCGGGCTCCCCATGGAGTTTCCCACGGTCTCCGTTCACGAGAGCTTTTCAAGCCCGACAAGCATGCTGCTACGCAACCTCATGTCCATGGATGTCGAGGAGATGATTCGGGCGCAGCCGATGGATGCCGTCGTGTTGGTAGGCGGGTGTGACAAGACGGTCCCCGCCCAACTCATGGGCGCAGCCTCGGCCGAGCGCCCGACCATCCAACTCGTGAGCGGTGCCATGCTCACCGGTACCCATCGGGGAGGACGGGTAGGAGCATGTACCGACTGCCGAGCCTTCTGGGGGCGACACCGAGCGGGAACCCTGGATCCGGGCGAGATCGATGAAGTCAACTCCGCTTTGGTCGGGAGCGCAGGGACCTGCTCGGTGATGGGAACGGCAAGCACGATGGCCTGCGTGGCAGAGGCCCTCGGAATCGCGCTGCTCGGTAGCGCGGCGCCGCCTGCCGTGACCGCGGCCAGGCTCCGGGTCGGAGAGGCCACAGGGGCGGCCGCGGTGGACCTCGCCCGGGCCGGAACGCCCATCAAACAGATCATCACTGCCGACTCGATCGAAAACGCTGCGCGGGTCGTGTTCGCGATCGGCGGATCCACCAATGCGATCATCCACCTGACGGCAATCGCCGGCCGACTGGGGATCCCTCTTGCGCTGGATGACATCGATCGGTGGGCACGGGACACCCCCGTCCTGGTCGATCTCAAGCCGGCCGGTGAGGGATACATGGAGGACTTCCATCGGGCGGGTGGGCTCGTCACGGTACTGCACGAAATCTCTGATCTCCTCCACCTGAACGTGTTGACCGTGACAGGGCGGAGCCTGGGGGACGAGCTGGAGCGCGCACGCCCCGTTCGCTCCAGCACGGTGGTTCGGCCGCGGACAACACCACTCTTCACCGACGGTGGTATCGCGGTGCTCCGTGGCAACCTCGCGCCCAGGGGTGCCATTATCAAACAGGTGGCGGCCTCGCCCGAGTTGCTGTGCGTAACAGGCCGGGCTGTGCCGTTCGACGGCGTCGAAGACCTCGCCTCGAGGATCGATGACCCCGAGCTGGACGTGCGTCCAGAGGACATCCTCGTGCTACGCGGTGCAGGTCCAGTCGGCGCTCCGGGCATGCCGGAAGCGGGTTACATCCCTATTCCCCGGCGCCTTGCCGAACGAGGGGTCACCGACATGGTCCGCATCTCTGACGCACGGATGTCCGGCACGGCAGCCGGGACGATCGTTCTCCACATCACACCCGAGGCGGCTGTCGGTGGGCCGTTGGCATTGGTGCGTCATGGTGATCTCATCACACTGGACGTCCCTGCCCGCAGGCTGACGCTGGATGTGTCCGAAGAAGAACTGGACCGCCGCAGAAGCGAACTGCACGCCGACAGACAACCTGTTGCATCCCGTGGCTATCGACGGCTCTATGTCGAACGGCGGTCTCAAGCGGTGGAAGCAAGTTCGGAGAGCATCTCGACGAACACTTCGGCTGGCGTTCTGTACCCAAGTATACGCCGCGGACGCGTATTA
>NZ_JBFBCI010000029.1:0-100365 GCF_040683095.1 Sphaerisporangium sp. NPDC051017 | reverse complement strand
ACCGCCCGCAAACACGGCGTCGGCTTCTTCCACGCCCTCGTCGAACTCGCCGAGGGCCGCCCCTGGCTGCCCGCCATCCCAGGGCTCACACTCCTCGACGACCTTCGCGCCCCCGCCGGTAATTCAGTGTTGCCTACTGCGGCGTAATCCAAGACCTAGCGATCTTGGTGACCTAACCAGTTACGTGCGCGTATTATCACCGCGGCATGCGCGGCTCGCCGCGACCATGGCAGCCGTCCGGGGCCGCTTTCTCGGCGTGCGATTACCGCTGGAATTCTCTGGTGTTTCCGCCCCTTTTCGCGAGCGCCTGCCCGCGGCCGTCCCACCGTGGTGGATCAGGCGCGTCACGGCGGGTGCGGGCTTTCCTCGGAGGCTCGGAGCGGCGGCGATCCGGGCCAGGCGGACGTGAGAGGGCGCCTGCGGAAGCATGGCGACGCTCTTTACCGGACGTTCTCACTTCCCACGTCCGGACGGCATCGGGCCGCGATTCGACACGATGTGGAGGTGACCCGATGATAGTCGACGTGACGTCGCCTGGTCGTCAGTGCTGACCTGTTCACCCGACTGACGGTCGCACGCATTTCCGGATGACGTCAAGTGCGTTCCACCCCTGTTCGCGCATTCGATCGGTCATATGAATTCCTTCACCCCATTCATCAGAAAACCCTATTGGACGTTTTCGTGGGCGGCGTCTAGCGTGCTGACAGATTCACCGTGGCGGGTCTGGCCGGCGCGGTGAACGAGCCGGGACGCGACGCGGCGTGACGGCGTCCTGAACATGTCCCGCCCGCGTGCGCGGCGGTGAAACGCGTGAGGAGCCCCTATGACCGTGACCGTCACCGCCGCACCGGCTGAGCGGCTCGGCCGCCACCCCGCCGCTCCGGAGACGAGACTCGCCCGCCTGCTGGACCCCGATTCGGTCGTCTTCCTCCACCCCGTGGACGGCGCGGGAGTGCTCGCGGCGGCCGGGACCATCGGCGGCCGGCAGGTGGTCGCGTTCTGCACCGACGCCACCGTGATGGGAGGCGCCCTCGGCCTGGACGGCGCGCTGCGCATCGTCGAGGCGGTGGACGAGGCGATGCGCCGCCGCTGCCCGATCATCGGCCTGTGGCACTCGGGCGGCGCGCGGCTCGCCGACGGCGTGGAGTCCATGCACGGCTGCGGGCTGGTGTTCGCCGCGTTCACCCGCGCGTCGGGCTGGGTGCCGCAGATCTCGGTCATCCTCGGTCCTGCGGCGGGCGCCGCCGCGTACGGTCCCGCGCTGACCGATGTGATCATCATGGCCGAGTCGGCGCGCGTCTTCGTGACCGGCCCTGACGTGGTGCGCAGCGTGACCGGCGAGGACATCGACATGGAGGGGCTGGGCGGCACGGACGCGCACGGCCGCCGCTCCGGGGTCGCCCACGTGATCGCCACGACCGAGGACGACGCCTACCGGCGCGCCCGGCTGATCACGGGTTTCTTCGCCGATCCGGGGCGGCTCGACCTCGCGGGCGTGGACGACGGCCGCGACCCGGGCGCGCTGCTCCCCGAGTCGCCGCGCCGAGCGTACGACGTCCACCCGATCGTGCGCGCGGTGCTCGACCCGGGCGAGGACGGGTCGCCGGGGTTCGAGGAGTTCCAGGCGCGCTGGGCGCCGAACATCGTCGTCGGGTTGGGGCGGCTCGCGGGGCGCGCGGTCGGGGTCGTGGCCAGCAACCCGCTGCGCAAGGGAGGCTGCCTGGACTCCCTGTCCGCCGAGAAGGCCGCGCGGTTCGTCCGCATGTGCGATGCCCTGGGCGTTCCGCTGGTCGTGCTGGTGGACGTCCCCGGCTACCTGCCGGGCGTGGCCCAGGAGTGGGGCGGGGTCGTCCCGCGCGGCGCCAAGCTGCTGCACGCGTTCGCGGAGGCGACCGTGCCGCGGGTGACCGTCGTGATGCGCAAGTCGTACGGCGGCGCCTACATCGCGATGAACTCCCGCTCCCTCGGCGCCACCGCCGTCTACGCCTGGCCCGCGGCCGAGATCGCGGTGATGGGGGCGGAGGCCGCGGTCGGCGTCCTGCACCGCAAGCGGCTCGCCGCGACCCCGGAGGCGGAGCGCGCGGCGTTGCGGGCCGAGTTGGTCGCGGAGCACGAGCGGGTGGCGGGCGGCGTCCGCCGGGCCCTGGCCCTGGACGTGGTGGACGAGGTCATCGAGCCGCGCGCCACGCGCCGCCGCGTCGCCGAGGCCCTGGCCGCGGCCCCGGCCCGCACGGGCCGCCACGGCAACATCCCCCTCTGACCTCCGTACTCGGTAGCTTCCGCGACTCCCGGTCGTACTCACGAACCTCCGCGCCTCCGGCGGCATCTAACGGGCTGACCGATTTCCGTGGTGAGGAAGTGAGTCGATGTCGCCGACGTCCGCACTGCTGCCCGAAGATCCGTCGCGTCTCGGCGAGTTCTGGCTGAGCGGCCGCCTGGGCGCGGGCGGTCAGGGCGTCGTGTACGAGGCCTACGACGGCGAGGGGACGCGGGTCGCGGTCAAGGTGCTGCACGGGGACGCGGCGGCCGACCCGGACCTGCGCGCCCGGTTCGGCAGGGAGGCCACCGCCGCCCGCAGGGTCGCCTCGTTCTGCACGGCCCAAGTGCTCGCCGTCGACCTGGAGGCCCCCAAGCCGTACATCGTCAGCGAGTACGTCGCGGGGCCGAGCCTGCGCCAGGCGGTCGCCGACGGCCGCCGGTTCCGCGGCGACGAGCTGCACCGCCTGGCCACGGCCGTGGCGACGGCGCTGGCGGCGATCCACGACGCCGGCGTCATCCACCGCGACCTCAAGCCCGACAACGTGCTCCTCGGCCCCGACGGCCCCCGGGTGATCGACTTCGGCGTGGCCCGGACGCTGGAGATGTCCCTGACCGCGAGCGGCCTGGTCACCGGCACTCCCACGTACATGGCGCCCGAGGTCTTCATGGGTCAGCGGGCGGCGGCCCCCGCCGACGTCTTCTCCTGGGGCGCCGTCGTCCTGTACGCCGCGAGCGGGGACGATCCGTTCCACGCCGAGAGCCTTGGCGCGGTCATGCACCGGGTGCTGGCCACCGATCCCGACCTGGACGTCCTGCCCGCCTCCCTGCGCCCGCTGGTGGAGGCCGCGCTCAGCAAGGAGCCGGAGGAGCGGCCCACCGCCCGGCAACTGCTCCTCGGACTCATCTCCCAGCCCGGCGACGCCCAGGCCGACCTGCTGCGGGCCGGCAGCGCCGAGGCGGGCCTGCTCGGCGCGGACGGCCCGGCCGACCCGGGCCTCGGCACCCTCGCGGAGGAGGCGTACGGCTTCCTCGACCCGTCCGAGCGCAACCTCGTGCCCGACGTCTTCCTGCGCATGGTCGGCGTGGGTGAGAGCGGCGACCTCGCGCTCCGGGCGCTTCCCCGCGAGGAGCTGTTCGGGGGCAGGACATCCGGCGAGACGGCCGCGCTGCGGCGCGTCCTCACCGTCTTCTCCTACCTGGTCACCGCGCGGGGTGAGGAGTTCGCGCTGGCCCGCCCCGCCCTGCTGCGCGCCTGGCCCCGGCTGCGGGCCTGGGTGGACGACGAGCGCGACGGCCTCGCCGTCCACTCGATGATCCGCCAGGCGGCGCGGCAGTGGGAGGGCCACGGGCGGCGGGACGGCGACGTCCTGCAGGGCGGCCGCCTGGAGACCGCGCGGCGTTGGGCCTCCACCGGACGCCGCCACCTGCGGCTCAGCCCGCTGGAAGGCGACTTCCTCGACGCCTGCGAGGCGGCCACCCGCCGGCGCGGACGCCGCCGCCTCCTGCTCACGATCACCCTCGCCGCTCTTCTCGTCGTGTCTCTCGTGGCCGTCGCGACGGTGGTGCGGCAGAGCGGCGTCGTCGCCGGGCAGCGTGACCAGGCGCTCGCCGGGCAGGCGGCCTCCGAGTCCGACCGCACGCGGACCTCCGACCCGGTCCGCGCCATGCTGCTCGGCGTCGCGTCCTGGCGGCTGTCCGGGACGGCGCAGACGCGGGCCGCGCTGCAGAACTCCTGGGCGCAGCGCGAGCGCGCCGTCTTCACCGACCCCTGGACGGGTGGCGAGTCCGTCCGGCGGATCACCGCAGACGGGCGCCGGCTCGTCAGCGTGTCCCCGCAGGGCGTCCGTATCTACGACCTCCGGAGCGGGAAGCGGACCGGCGGATGGGACGGGCTCGGCATCGGCGACGACCGGTTCCGAGGGGCGGACATCAGCCCGAGCGGACGGCATCTCGCGGTCGCGGCCGGCGACACCGTCAGCGTGTGGGACATGACCACCGGCAAGCCGACCGGTGCCCGCCATCGCCTGGATGAGCCGGAGATCTTCAACTTCGTCACTTTCGCGGAGGGCGACCGGTACGTCGAGGTGCATGCGGGGCAGGGAGGCACGATCTGGGATACCCGGATGAACGCCACATTCGCTCCCCGAGGCGCCCTGACCCACGCGTCCTTCAACCCGGAGAACACGCTGGCCGCGGTGATGACCATGGAGCACGGCTTCGAGCTCCTCCGCCTGCCGGGCGGCACGCCCGTGGCCCGCTGGCATGGCGCCAACACCTGCGAGGGCGCCCCGCAGGGCATCGCGTTCAGCCCCGACGGACGGACCATCGCCTGCGTGAGCAGGGATGTCATCTCGCTCGTCGACGTCCGCACGCGCCGCACCCTGTGGAACGGCGACGGCGACGGTGGGATCTGGTTCAGCCCCGACGGACGGTACCTCGCCGTCGGCGGCGACAGGATGCGGCTCCTCCGTGCCGAGGACGGCGTCACCGTGCTCACCTTCCAGGCGAGCCCCGACGGGGTCGCCTTCGACGGCACGGCGCTGCGCTACCTGGCCGACGACACGGTCGTGACCCTCGACATCTCCGACATCCGCGCCCCCGCGCGGCTCCCCGGCGCTCGGCCCGACGTCGCGCAGCTGAGCCCCGACGGCCGGCTCCTGGCGACGCACCGGTCCGGCGCCCGGAACCTGGTGCTGATGGACGCGGCGCGGCGCCGCCCGCTCGGCGCCGGCATCCCCCTGGCCGAGCCGGACGGCGTGGAGCGGGACTACCTCGCGTTCAGTGGCGACGGGCGGGTTCTCGCCTTCGTCGACGGCCGCCGCGCCAACGTCGTACGCGTCTGGGACACCGCGCGGCACGTGGAGACCGGCAGCGTCACCCTTCCCGGGGACTGGTACGCGTACGGCCTGGCGATGAACGACGACGGCAGCGTCCTGGTCGTGTCCGCGACGACGCCCGACGCAGGACCGGCGCGCGGGCATCCCCAGCGGCTGTTCGCCTGGGACGTACGGCGGCGTCTTTGGATCAAGACCTTCGACCCGGGTGCGGAGATGAAGGTCGTCTTCCGGCCGGCGAGTGACTCGGTCATCCCGGTCGGCTCGCCCTCCGGCCGGCTCATCGACGTGCCCACCGGCCAGGCGTCCGGGCCGGCGTTCGGGTCCGGCAGGGTCGACAGGTACGCGGTCGCGCGGGCCTTCAGCCCCGACGGCCGGATCCTCGCGACCGCGGACGAATCCGGCCGCCTGGCCTTCTGGGACGTCGCCACCGGCCGCAGGCGCGGTCCCGTCTTCCGGGTCGCGACCTCCGGCACCGCCATCTCGGCCCTGCTTTTCTCTCCCCGGGGCGACGTCGCCGCGTCCGTCCTGAGCGACGGGACCGTCCAGCTCTGGGACGTCGCGACGCCCGCCCCGCTCGGGTCGGCGATCCCCGGTGGAAGCGCCCGCCTCCTCACCGCGGCCTTCGCCTCCGGCGGGCAGTGGCTGCGGCTCCTCGACGCGACCGGCGTCGTCCGGGACCTCGCGATCGACCCCGAGACCCAGGCCGCCACCATCTGCACCCGCGCCACCCGCCCCCTCACCGAGCCGGAGTGGCGCAGATCCTTCCCCGACGTCCCCTACCGCGACATCTGCGACGGTTGACGCCGGGGACCACGTTCCCCGAGGCCGGCACCAAGGGCTCAGGGGTGTGCCGGGCCGGTGGGGGAGGGCTGGGCGGTCGTGTCGTACATGCCCGCCCAGGACTCGTGGGCGGCCTTGCGGAGGAGTTCCTCGTCGCTCTGGGTGATATGCCGCATGGCCACCCGCAGCAGCGGCGGCGCCATCAGCGACGTGACCAGCGCGACCATGATGACGACGGTGTAGGTCGCGGTGGTGAGCACGCCGAGCCGCAGGCCGGTCATGGCGACGATGACCTCGACCACCCCGCGCGCGTTCATCCCCGCGCCGAGGGCCACCGCCTCCCACTTGCCGAGCCGGCTCAGACGGGCTCCGAGGTAGGCCCCGGCGAACTTGCCGAGGATCGCGATGGCGAGGACGGCCAGACCGGTCAGGGCGACGGCCGGCTGGAGCAGCGCGGTGAGGTCCATCCGCAGGCCCGCCGTCGCGATGAAGATGGGGGCGAGCACCGACAGCACCATCGTGCGCAGCGGCGCCAGGTGCTTCTGGGTCGCCGTGCCGGTCATGCCGATCAGCGTGCCGACCACCAGCGCGCCGAAGATCGGCTCCATGCCGAGCGCGTGCGTCGTGACCGCGCCGAGCAGGACCAGCACGACCGCCGTGGCGATCGCGGGGCCGGATTCGCGCGACCCGGCCGTCAGGCTCATCACGCGTCGTACCAGCGGGCGTCCCGCGACGACGGCGAAGGCGAGGAAGCCCACCAGGTACGCGACCGAGAGCGAGACGCCCAACAGGGTCACGCCGACGGTGGCGGCGGCGGAGACCACCGAGAGCAGGAACCAGCCGACCGCGTCGTCCACGGTGCCGGCGGCGAGCGTGAGCTGGCCGACGTCGCGGTGGAGCAGCCGCATGTCCGACAAGGTCTTGGCGATGACCGGGATGGCCGACACACACATCGCCACGCCGAGGAACATCGCGAAGACCGTGCGGTCGGTGCCGCCGGGGATGAGCGAGGCGGGCAGCGTGCTGCCGAGCGCGATGCCCAGGGCGAGGGGGATCAGCAGGCCGGTGAGGCTGACCCGAAGGGCGCTGGCGCTGCGCCGGCGCAGCATGGCCACGTCCAGATGGGTCCCGGTCACGCCGACCAGGAGCAGGACGCCGATCTGCCCGACGGCGTCGAGCAGGTGCGCCTGCTCCGGGGCGGCGGGGAACAGCCAGGACGAGAATCCGGGGGCGAAATGGCCGAGCAGCGAAGGCCCGAGGATCACGCCGGTGAGAAGCTCGCCGACAATGGCGGGCATCTTCAGGCGTTCGGCGAGACGGCCCAGGCATAACGCGAGCAGTAAGAGGGATGCGACCTGGACCAGGAAGATCAGAAGCTGGTGACCGCCGAGTGGCGTCGCCGGTGCGGCGAGGATGTTCACATTCATGTGCGACCTCTCCTAGGCGCCAATGCGGATCCACGATAAGTAGGCCGTCCGCACGGCATTAAGGATTCAGCGATCTGTCGCCGTATTACATGAAGTGCGCTGGTGAAAACCTCTCGCGGGCCTCTTCCGGCGAACCACGTGTAAGCACGATCCCGCCTTCTGGGCCGGTACCGAGAGAACAGGGCTCGGATATCAGACACTACCGGGTTCGTCCGTAGTGCTCCGGCCTTCAGGCCGGGGGTGAAGCGGACTGTCCCGCGTAGCGGGGCAGGGAAAGCTGATCCTCCGCCAAGGCGGATCGGCGTTACCCGGCGGAGTCGAGATGGTGGTGCCGTTCGACCCGACAGGCGTGACAAAGGAGGACGGCGCGGGGTTCGCGGTGGCGTTCGGCGGTGGCCGGCTCGCCAGTGAAGAAGTAGGCGCCCCAGGTGGTCGCGAGTTCTCGAACACCCATTCGCCCGGCCCGGTACCAGGCTACTGTTGGCGCCGTGCAGCTCAGGTACAACTTCCGCCTCTACCCGACTCCTGGTCAGCGTGCCGAGCTGGCCAAGGCGTTCGGGTGCGCGCGGGTGGTGTTCAACCACGGTCTGCGCGCACGGTCCGACGCTCACGCGGCCGGGTTGCCGTACATCTCGGATGGGGAGTTGTCCAGGCGGGTCATCACCGAGGCGAAGAAGACGCCGGAGCGCTCCTGGCTGGGTGAGGTGTCGGCTGTGGTGTTGCAGCAGGCGCTGGCGGACCTGAACCAGGCGTTTCGGAACTTTTTCGACTCGGTCAGCGGGAGGCGGAAGGGGCCGAGGGTGGCCCCGCCCCGGTTCCGGTCCCGTAAGGACAAACGGCAGGCGATCCGTTTCACCAGGAACGCCCGCTTCTGTGTCACGTCCGGCGGGAGGTTGCGCTTGCCGAAGATCGGGGATGTGGAGGTCCGCTGGTCCCGTTCCTTGCCCGCCGCCCCGTCCAGCGTGACGGTGGTCAAGGACGCGGCCGACAGGTACTTCGCCTCGTTCGTCGTCGACGTCGAACAGCGGCCTCTTGCGCCGGTCGAGTCGGAGACCGGGATCGATCTGGGGCTGGGGCACTTCGCGGTCCTGTCCGACGGGCGGAAAATAGACGCCCCGCGTTTCCTGCGCCGGGCGGAGAAGAAACTCAAGAAGCTCCAGCGGGCGCTCGCCCGTAAGGAGAAGAAGTCGGCCAACCGGGCCAAGGCTCGGAGGAAGGTCGCCCGGCAGCACGGGAAGGTCGCCGACGCGCGCCGTGAGTTCCACCATCAGCTCTCCACGAAGATCATCCGCGAGAACCAAGCGGTGTTCGTGGAAGATCTGGCCGTGGTGGGACTGGCGCGTACCCGGCTGGCCAAGAGCGTGCATGACGCGGGCTGGTCGGCGTTCGTGACCATGTTGGAGTACAAAGCCCGCCTGTACGGCAGGACGTTTCACCGGATCGACCGGTGGTTCCCCTCCTCGAAGCTGTGCTCGGGGTGCGGGACTGTCGCCGGCGAGATGCCGTTGAAGGTGCGGGAGTGGACCTGCCTGTGCGGGGTGGTCCATGACCGTGATGTCAATGCCGCACGTAACATCCTGGCCGCCGGGAGGCGGCAGGTCGCCGCTGGACGGAAACCCGTGCCTGAGATGGGCGGGAAGCGGAGACCCAAAACGCCTGTGGAGACTGGTAAGACCCCGGACCTCCGCGCCCCGGCGCGGGGAGAAGGGCACGGTCGAGGAAGCAGGAAGCCACCGAAGTGCCGCCGCGTGAGCATGCGCGGCACAGGCGGAATCCCCGGGCTTCACTTCAGCCCGGGGAGCGCGTCAAGCAATTACGCATGGGTCGCCCGGCGGTTGGAGTTCGCGCGCCGACGAGACAATCTCAGCTTCCGCCCACCACGCGGAGGAATGAGTAGTAAATCGACTACTTGGCGTTATAAGCCTTGGCGTCGCCCGGGCCGCCGAGCGCGGAAACGGCGAGGTGCCAGGGGAAGGCGTCCAGCTCGTCCTCGCCCGGGCCGGGCGCGTGCGGTCCGGCGTCTCCCGTGACGACGCGGACCCCCTCGGCCGCCAGCTCCTCGACACTGCGCCGGTACGGCGCCCGCCCGGCCAGCGCGGCGTTCACGAACGGCAGCATCACGACGGGAATGCCCAAGCCCGGAGCCTCCGCCAGCAGGCCGAGGGCATAGGTGTCGGCGATGCCCCGGGCGAACTTGTTCACCGTGTTGTACGTGGCCGGGGCGACGATGATGGCGTCGGGCCGAGGCGGCTTGGGCTCGTCCGGCTTGCGGTAGCGGCTGCGCACGGGCCGCCCGGTCTGCTCCTCCAGCGCGGGCACGTCGACGAAGTCCAGCGCGGACGGAGTGGCGACGATCTGCACCTCCCACCCGGCGTCCTGCGCCAAGCCCACCAACCTGCCCACGTCCCGCGCCGCGCCGGCCGCGCAGACGATGACGTACAAGACCCGGCTCACGAGCTCTCCCACCGATTCGACGACCCCGCCCGCACACCCACGGTGATCGCGTTCTGTCCCTGTCCGTGGCGATTCTGGCACGGCGCCCGTCCGCTCATCGGCCCCGCCACAGCCGGACGATCCCATCCTTGAAGCCGGTGGCCAGCGTCCGCCCGTCCGGGCTGAACGCCAGCGCCATGATCTCCCCCGGCTCGGACTCGTCCTCCGAGGACCACGAGTCCCCGGAGAACTCCTTGATGTACCGGCGGCGGGGGACGTCCCAGAAGCGGTCCGCGACGGAATCCGCATCCGCGACGGAAACCGCGGCCGGCGCGGCGTCCGCGACGGCGACGGCATCCTGGGGAGGCCCGTCCACGGGCGCCGAGCCCCGGGGCGGCGTTTCCTGGGAGGACGGTCGTCCCAGCGTGACGCCGGAGGATGCCGGATGCGGGCGTTCGGCGATCGCGGCGCGAAGCAGACGCCTGGCCTGCTAGGCCGTGAGCCTCTGCCCGAGATCCCGGCGCAGCAGGCCCTCCAGCACGGGCGCGAGCGGACCCGCGTGCGCCGTCGGCTCCGGGTCCCGGGTCAGCAGGGCGGACAGGACGGCCGTCACGTTCGGCCCGGTGTACGGAGGAACGCCCTCGACCGCGGCGTACAACGTCGCCCCCAGCGACCACAGGTCGGAGGCAGGGGTTACCGGCAGGCCGTGCGCCTGCTCGGGCGCCATGAATGCCGGCGTGCCGATGACCTCCCCCGACACGGTCAGCGTCGCGTCCCCGGCCAGGCTGGCGATGCCGAAATCGGTGATGACGACCCGGTTCGCGGTGAGCATCACGTTCGCGGGCTTCAGATCGCGGTGGACGATGCCCGCGGCGTGCGCCTCCTCCAGCGCGGCCAGCATCTCGACGCCGATCCGCGCCACCTCGGCAGGGGGCAGCCGCCCCTCCTCGCCGATCCGCCGGTGCAGGGACGGCCCGCGGACGAACTCCATCACGATGATCGGGGAGTCGTCCCGGACGATCACGTCGTACACCGCGACGATGCCCGGGTGGCTCAGCCGCGCCGCCGCGCGGGCCTCGCGCATCGCCCGCCTGCCGGCCATCTCGCGCTCGGCCGCGTCCATGCCGGGAGGGAACAGGACCTCCTTGACCGCGACCTCCCGGTCGAGCAACTCGTCCAGCCCCCGCCAGACCCTGCCCATCCCCCCGGACCCGATCATCTCGACCAGCCGGTACCGTTCCCCGACGACTTTCCCCGTCTCGGCCATGCCGCCACGGTAGCCCGCATCGCCGACCGCAGAGGGCATATCGCACGCGAGCGGAGGTATGTCAGGGTTACGGACGCCTCGTGCTCTCCCAATCCAGCGACCCTTTCCGGACGACCGGCCCCCCACCCAGGACCAACAGCACGGCCAGAGCCACCCGTACAGGGCGAAGGGACCGAGTCATGATCACTTACCGCACTCTAGCGATCATCACCCCTACCCATACGGCCGACGCGAAGACCGGCACCCGCCCCCGATCTCGCCCACCGTCCTAAACTTGACCCGGCACCGGCTAGAGTGAACATCTTCCTGTGCTCACATAGACGCCAACTTATGAGAGACTCCAGGCTTGCGGGGCGGTAGCTCAGCCGGTCAGAGCAGCGGACTCATAATCCGTCGGTCGTGGGTTCAAGTCCCACCCGCCCTACCACGTTTGATCAGGGAAACCCTGCCTGAGCTGCGGTTCCTCCATGGATCATGGTTACTGGGCATGCAGCCGTAGGCCACCGAGAGCCGCCGTTTGTCGCCAGTCACGGGATATACGCGGGATGACGCGGACCGAGTTTCCCCAGGTCGCGATGCGGTTTCCGGCGCTTCGCGGAACGATTCCGCGCCCGTAGGCCGAAGGACCCCGAGAGGTCTCCCGGGGCCCTGATTAGGATGTGATCATGGGCGTTGATGCGGTGCTGATGAGGGTGGAACAGCATGGGACCAGCCCGAGACGCAGGAAGCTCACCCCCGTCGCCGAGGCACCAGACCCCACGAGGTCTTCGTGCGTCTCGTCGATCAGGTGCGCGGGCGCGGCCCCCATCCGATGCTGGAACGCGTCGACCTATACGGCAGCCTGATCCTATCGCCGACCGAGATGCCGCGATTCCTCTCCGAGCTTGCCCGCCTCCCCACATCGACCGCTCAGGACGTAGCAGCCTTCCCCCGAGTCGGTGAACCGCCTGCCGCTCTGTGGCAGGGCCAAGGCGAAGGGAGAGCATCCAGGGCCGCCCTGGCGTACTTCGCGTCCTCCAGCGCGGTCAACGACAGGGTGCGTTCCACCTCACGGCATGCGCATACCGCGGTATGATTGATCTATGGCCGACACGACACGCATTACGGTGACACTGCAGAACGACCAGGTCACCGAGCTCAGGAAGCTCACTGACAACATCTCGGGTTATGTCGCCGAGGCGGTGGCACGCCAACTGCGGCACCAACTCCTGGCCGCCGACTTGCTGCGTCATCAGGAGGAGCATGGGGAGTTCACCGACGAGGAACTGGCCGAGGCCCGCGCCGGTATCTTCGGGACGGCGGGTTCCGGCGGTTCGGCGAGTGCGGCGTGATCGAGCATGTCGAAACCGTCGTCCTCGACTCCCAAGGGCTCTCCGCCTGGATCGCGCAGGACCGCAAGATCCTCGCCATGTTCCAAGTGTTTCATTCCATGGGTGCCGATTTCGTCATCGGCGCCAACACCATTGTGGAAGTCAGCCACACACGAGTGGACATGCCGCGACTGCAGTGGGTCCTCTCCCGCGTGAAGGTCGAACCGTTGACCGAGAGCGCAGCGAAGAGGTCCGCTGAACTACTCAAGGCCACAGGCCTGCACGGCCACAAGTACGCGATCGATGCGACGATCGCCGAGATGGCATTGCGCCAACCTGGCCCGGTGGCCATGCTGACCTCCGATGTGGACGACATGGTCCGTTTGTGCGGCAACCGCGTCCGACTCATCGGCATCTGAACGCGTAACACCCGCCACCGGCCAGGGTTTGTCGTACTCGCTGGACCATGCTGATATCCAGATGCCGTCGGTCGCTGATCGGGCGGACTCATAATCCGTGGATCGTGGGTTCAAGTCCTACCGGATGTGGGGAACGTGCCCCCCCCGCTTCGAGGCTCGCTGTGGCGTCGAAAGTGCGGATCTGGCGTCATCGAACCTTGCTGGGCGACAAAACGTAGCGGTATCCACCATTTGATCCATCAATCGTAGCGTGCGTGCCGCAGTGTCAGCTGGCACGCTGCGGCAATGGCAGATGCGAGGTACGACCACATCGTGATCGGCGCCGGGGCACTCGGCGCCGCCGCGGCCTACTGGCTGAGCAGGGCCAGGCGCGGAAGCGTGCTGGTGTGCGAGCAGTTCACCCCGGGGCACTCCAGAGGCTCGTCGGACGACCACTCGCGTATCATTCGGCATGCCTACCACTCACCGGTCTACACCGCGTTGACCCCCTCTGCCTACGACACCTGGACCGAGGTCAAGGAGCACGGCGGCGAAAAGGTCGTGGTCCGTACGGGAGGGCTGGACCTGGCCAGGGTGGATACGCCCGGTTTCGAGGTGCTGCAATCCTACCGGCAGTCCCTGGACGCTGCAGACATTCCGTACGACGTGCTGACGGCGGCTGACGTTCGCGATGCCTGGCCGCAGTGGGTGATCGACGATGACACCATCGCGCTCTTCCAGCGCGATGGCGGTCTGGTCGACATCCGCCGGGCCACGGCGCAGCATCTCCGGCTGGCCAGGGAGCAAGGCGCGACGGTGCTGGACGACTGCACGGTCCAGGACATCGAGTCGACGTCCACCGGTGTGCTGGTTCGCACCGGCCAAGGCGACTTCAGCGCCGGTTCGCTGGTCGTCTGCGCAGGATCGTGGGCGCCGCCGCTGCTCGAACGGCTTGGCACCTCGATCCCGCTCGCGCTGTCTCAGGAGCAGGTCCAGTACTTCGCCGCCGACCTCGAGGCGTTCCGTCCCGACCGGTTCCCGATCTGGATCTGGCACGGCGACCACGACTTCTACGGCATCCCCATGCACGGCGAGCAGGGCGTCAAGGCCGCCAGGGACATGACGGGCAGGTTCGTGACGCAGGAGACCCGCAGCTTCGAGCCCGATCCGGCGGAGACGGAGTTCGTCAGGGGCTTCCTCCGAGAACGGCTTCCCGCATGGGCGGGGAAGACCGTGCTGGCCAAGACCTGCGTCTACGACCTGCCCAGAGACCGGGAGTTCATCGTCGGCGCCGTCCCTGGGCATCCGCGGGTGTTCCTGGCGGTCGGCGCCGGGCATGCGGGCAAGTTCGCCAGCTTGATGGGCCGTATCCTCGCTGACCTGGCCTTCGAAAATCGGCCGAAGTATCCGATCGAGGCGTTCAGCCCGGACCGGCCCTCGCTTTCCGAGGCCGCCCCGGCTCGATACCGGCTTGGGCAGGAGGTGTCATGAAACGCAGGACCTTCCTGGGCGCCGCAGGGCTCGCGGTTGGCGCAGGCGTCGTGGCAGGATGCGGGAGGCCCCGCACGACGGCCGCACCGAGCGTGCCCGCAGGCCCGCCGCGAAGGGGTGGGCGGCTGCGCGTTGGCATGTTGGGCGCAGGCAAGTCCGAATCGTTCAACCCCTCCGGCGCCACGAGCGCGTTGATCAACATGGCGATGACCTGCGCGGTCTACGACTCGCTCGTCGACATCGGCCCGAACATGGAGATCCGCCCCGCCCTCGCCACCCGCTGGACGTCCGACAAGGACGCGCAGACCTGGACGTTAACCCTCCGCGAGGGCGTCACCTGGCACGACGGCAAGCCCTTCACCGTGCAGGACGTGATCTACACGCTGCGCTGGATGGCCGACCCCGACAACCAGCTCTCCGTCAGCGTGGCCAACGTCGACCTCGACCACGTCAAGGCCACTGGACCGCACAGCATCGTCATCCCCCTCAAGAGCCCCGACCTGCTCTTCCCCCAGACGATCTCCGCCTGCTGGGTCGTGCAGGACGGCACCACCGACTTCAGCAAGCCGGTCGGCACGGGCCCGTTCATCTTCGCCTCGCTCGACCAGGGCCGGCAGAGCGTCTGCCGGCGCAACCCGGTCTACTGGGACAAGGGCAAGCCGTACGTCGACGAGTTGGTCATCCAGTCCATCGACGACAACACGGCCCGCGTCAACGCGCTGCTCGGCGGCCAGATCGACGTGCTGGCGCAGATGCCGTTCACCCAGGCCAGAGCGCATGCGAGCAGTGGTATCAGGCTCCTCGACACCCCCAGCACCGCCTCCCAGGCGTTCTACATGGCCGTCGACCGGAAGCCGTTCGACGACGTACGCGTCAGGCAGGCGATGCGCCTGCTCGTGGACCGCCGGCAACTCGTAGACGTCGCTCTGTTCGGCTTCGGCACCGTCGCCAACGACCTGTTCGGCAAGGGCCTGGAGTTCTTCGCCGACGCGATCCCCCAGCGCAAGCGTGACGTCCAGCAGGCCAGGGCGCTGCTGGCGCAAGCCGGGTACGCCGACGGGCTGACGGTGACGTTGGAGACGGCGGCCGTCGCGCCCGGCATGGTCGAGGCGGCGACGCTCTTCGCCCAACAGGCCAAGGACGGCGGCGTGACGATCAACGTCTCCCAGGTGGACGCCACGTCCTACTTCGACCCGACCCTGCAGTACCTGCAGCGACCGTTCGCGCAGACGCTCTGGGCCGGATTCGCCAACCTGGCGAACTTCTACCAGTACGCCGTCCTGCCCGACGGCTACGGCAACGAGACGCACTGGACGAAAGAGCAGACCGGCGTCCAGGTCGCTGCCGCGATGGCCGCCACGCGGGAGTCGGCAGCGCAGAGCGCTTGGCTGGCCGTACAGCAGGAGCAGTGGGACGCCGGAGGCTACATATGGTGGGCCAACGTCAACAATCTCGACGCCACGTCGAGCCGGGTAGCGGGGATCACGCCGAGCCGATATCTGGCGCTCGGCCTTCCATCCGGCCTGGCCAACGCCTACTTCACCGCATGAACCCGGTGGTCGTATACGTCCTGCGTCGAATCGCCGCGGGCCTGCTCACGCTGCTGGTCCTGTCCGTCCTGGTGTTCGTCGCCACCTCCGTGCTGCCGGGCGACGCCGCCAGCGCGCTGCTCGGCCGCCAGGCCAAGGGGCCCGCCCTGGACGCTTTGCGGCACGAGATGGGGCTCGACCGACCGCTGGCGCGGCAGTACTGGGACTGGCTCACCGGGCTGCTGCACGGGGATCTGGGGCATTCGGTCACGAGTTACGTAGCCGGTGCCGACATCAGCGTGTGGAGCCAGATCAGCGGCAGGCTGGCGAACTCCGTGGTGCTCGCCGCGGTGTCCTTCGTGCTGATCGTCGCGGTGTCCCTGCTGCTCGGCGTGTACGTGGCACTGCGCGCGGGCCGCTGGCAGGATCACCTGATCTCGACGGCGACGCTGGTGCCCGCCGCTCTTCCCGAGTTCGTGCTCGGAGCCCTGATCCTGGCGGTCTTCGTCACCTGGCTCGACGTCCTGCCACCGGTGTCACTGATCACTCCGGGCCATAGCCCGCTCGAAACTCCCGAGCTGCTCGTGCTTCCGGTGCTGACGCTGATCGGGGTGACCGTCGGGGCTTCGGTACGGATGATCCGGGCCGGAATGCTGGAGGCGTTGTCGGCCGATTCCGTCGCCGTCGCCCGGCTGAACGGCATCGCCGAGCCGCGCGTCATTCGCCGCTACGCGCTGCGCAACGCGCTGGCGCCCAGCATCCAAGTGTTCGCGCTGATCGCGCAGTACCTCGTGGGGGGCCTGCTCATCGTGGAGGTGATGTTCGGCTATCCGGGCATCGGAAAGGAACTCGTCGATGCCGTCACCATCCATGACAACACCGAGGTCAGGTCGGTCACGATGATCCTGGCCGTCATCTATGTGGCGGTGACCATCGTGGCCGACGCGCTGGTCATGCTCGCCGTACCGAAGCTCAGGACGGACACGGCATGAAGGGGCGGCGCATCGGGCTGGTGATGTTCGGCCTCATCGCCCTCATCGCGCTGGCCGGCCCGCTCCTCGCCCCCCACGACCCGGCCAGGACCATCGGCCTGCCGTTCGACGCGCCGGGCGGCCACGCCCTGCTGGGGACCGACTTCCTGGGCCGCGACGTGTTGTCGAGAGCACTGGCCGGTGGCTGGAGCGTGCTGGCCTACGCGGGGCTGGCCACCCTGCTCGCCTACGCGGTCGGGCTCCCGATCGGGCTGTCCGCGGGCTACACACGTTCGTGGCTGGACTCGGTGCTGATGCGTGGCGTCGACGTGCTGATCGCCTTCCCCGCGCTGGTGTTCGTCCTGCTGGTGGCTACAGGGCTCGGGCGAGGCATCGTGCCCGTCGTCCTGGCGACTGCGATCATCCAGGTCCCCGCGATCGCGCGGATCATCCGGGCCGCCACCGCCGAGCAATCGGTCCGTGGCTACGTCGAGGCGGCGGTCGTCCGTGGTGAGAGCTCGGTGTCGGTCCTGCGGCGAGAGGTGCTGCCGAACATCGCGCGGCCCATCGCAGCCGACATCGGCCTGCGCAGCACCTGGTCGGTGCTGCTGATCGCCGGAGTCAACTTCCTCGGCCTCGGCATGCAGCCGCCGGCCGCCGACTGGGGCCTGATGGTCTCGGAGAACAGGGCAGGAATGGACCTCGATCTGAACCCCTTGTCGGTGCTGGTCCCCGCGATCATGCTCGGCGTGCTCACCGTGGCCATCAACCTGATCAGCGACGCGCTGGCCGGAGGCAAACGATGAGCGTGCTGAGTGTGACCGGGCTGCGCATCGAGCTCGCCTCGGGACAACCGGTCGTCGAGGACGTGGACCTGAGCCTCGGGCCGGGGGAGATCCTCGGTCTGGTGGGCGAGTCGGGCAGCGGCAAGAGCACGACCGCGCTGGCCCTGCTGGGTTTCGCGCGGACCGGCACGTCCATCGTGTCCGGCGACGTGGTCGTGGCCGGACGGCACGTCCTCCAACTGGAGGAGAACGCTCGCCGTCGGGTGCGGGGCGAGCTTGTCTCCTACGTCCCGCAGGACGCCGGACAGGCGCTGAACCCTTCCCTGCGCATCGGGGCAGCCATCTCCGACGTCATGCGCCGACCGCGTGACGTGTTCGAGCTGCTCGCCGCGGTGGACCTGTCGGAGGGTACGGCGAAGCGGTTCCCCCACCAGCTCTCCGGCGGCCAGCAGCAGCGGGTCACGATCGCGATGGCGCTGTGCTGCGGTCCTCCCCTCATCGTGATGGACGAGCCGACCACCGGCCTCGACGTCATCACGCAGGCGAGCGTCCTCGACGAGGTGCGCCGGCTGCGCGAGGAGCAGGACGCGGCGATCGTGTACGTGTCGCACGACCTGGCGGTGGTGTCCCAGCTGGCCGACCGCATCGCCGTCATGTATGCGGGGAGGATCGTGGAGGAGGGGCCGGCCGCGACGTTGCTGGAGCGGCCACGACACCCCTACACCCGTGGCCTGCTCCAGTCGATTCCGGACCACCGCCGCCCGGCCCGGCCGATCGCCATGCCGGGCACCGCCGTCGGCGTCGAGGACCGGCCCCCGGGCTGTGCCTTCGCGCCGCGCTGTCCGCAACAGACGGCCGAGTGCCTCCAGGCACCGCCTGAGCCTGCGTGGATCGCCGACGGGCATCTGGTGCGCTGCCTGCACTCGGCGGCGACCCCGCCCATCACGCTCGGTGATCAACGGACCCCGGCCCAGGAATCGGGGGGCGGCGCCCTGTTGGATGTCCGCGACCTCCACGCCGGGCATGGGACGGTCGTTGCCGCCGACGGAGTGTCCTTCGAGCTCGCCAAGGGCGAGTGCCTGGCCCTGGTCGGCCAGTCAGGGAGCGGCAAGACGACGATCGCGCGCTGCCTGGTCGGCCTGCACCGCCCGGACCGGGGCACGATCCTGCTGGACGGCGAACCGCTGGCCGACCGGGTGCGCCGCCGTACGGTGGACCAGCGTCGCCGCGTCCAGTACATCTTCCAGAGCCCCTACCAGTCGCTCAATCCGCGCCGCCAGATCGGCGACGAGCTGGCCAGACCCGCCCAGGTTCTGCGCGGGCTGTCGGCCGCGCAGGCGCGGGCCGAGGTCGGCGCGCTGCTGGAGCAGGTACGGCTGCCCGCGCGGACGGCCGAGCGCTATCCCCACCAGCTCTCCGGTGGTGAGCGCCAACGGGTGGCGATCGCCAGGGCGCTGGCCGCCACACCCGACGTGCTGGTGTGCGACGAGATCACCTCAGCGCTGGACGTCTCGGTGCAGGCCGCGATCCTGGAGCTGCTCGGCGAGTTGCGGGCCGAGCTGGGGCTGTCCGCCCTGTTCATCACCCACGACCTGGGCGTCGTGTCGGTCGCGGCCGACCGGGTCCTGGTCCTCGACCGCGGGGCGGTCTGCGAGTCGGGAACCGTCTCCGACATCCTGAGCGCGCCCGCCCATCCCTACACCCAACGGCTGGTTGCGGCGGCACCCAGCTTGATCGGAGTTTGACGATGACGGACTTCATCCGCCTGGAGGAGGAACGGCTCGCTCAGCGTCCGGCCGAGCTGCCGTTCAGCCGTGAGGAGTACGCGGCCAGGCTGGCACTGCTGCGGACGCGGATGGCCGAGAGCGGGCTCGACATCCTGCTGATCACCTCGCCGGACGGCATGTGCTGGCTGCACGGCTATGACGCCCGCTGGTACCGCTCACACTCCTCGACGTGCTTCCCGCCCACTCATTGCACGGTCGTCCACGTCGACCACGACCGGATACTCCTCATCGAGGTGGCCGAGCACGAGCAACTGGTACGGCTGACCTCGTGCGTGGACGACTTCCGCGGGATTCCCGAGACGGATCTGGACGGCTTCACGGACCTCCTTGCCGCCGAGTTGGCCGCTCGCGGCTGGACCCGCGGGACCGTCGGCGTCGAGCGGTGGAGCGCCCTCCCCAACCCGGCCGGGCTGGCCGCCATCGAGGCGATGCTGACCACACGCGGGTACGGCCTGGCCGACGCGACCACCGTGATCCGCCGAGCTCGCCGGATCAAGTCCACCGCCGAGATCACCATGATCGAGCACGCGCAGGCCGCCTGCGACGCCGGGATCACCGAGCTCCACCGGCAGGCGTATCCGGGCATGACCGAGCTGGAAGCCTGGAACACGTACATGACCGGCATGATCGCCGCAGGCGGGGAGCCCACAGCGATGCACGAGACCATCGCCGTCGGCCCGCCGATGCCGATGCTGCACGGCGTCAGCACCCGCAGGAAGATCCAGCGCGGCGACTACTTCCACGCCGACGTCGCAGGCGCCGTACACCGCTACCACGCACGAGGAACCCGCCCCTTCTTCGTCGGCGAACCACCTCCCTGGTTCACCGACCTGGCGAAGGTCATCGCAGGCGCGCACGACGTGCTCACCGCGACGGCCCGCCCAGGGCTGCCGTTCCGCGACCTGCACCGCGCGCTGCGCGAGTACTTCGCCGAGGCCGGAGTCGACGGGTGGGCCGGCGGCTACGAGCTCGGGGTCTCCCTCCCTCCCGACTGGGTCGGCGAGTTCGTCTGGTCCAGTTCGGATGAGGACACCGAGGACGTCATCGAGGCCGGGCTGGTGACGAACTTCGAGAGCGTCGCGTTCCTCGCGATGGTCGACACCGTCGTGTTCGACCGGGACGGCGCGCGGCTGCTGTCCACCCTTCCCCGCGAGGTCATGATCGTGGAGGTCGCGTGATCGAGAAGGTCGTTTCGGCCGAGGGGTTCAGCCTGTGCTGCGAGGTGAGCGGGCAGGGCGGGACGCTGCTTCTGGGCCTGCACGGCGGGCCGGGCGGCGATGGCTGCGCCTACATGGATCCGTTGCACCGGCTGGCCGGTGCCGGCCGCCGGGTCGTCACCTTCGACCAGCTCGGCACCGCCAGGTCCGAGGTACCGGCGGAGCCGTACCCCTGGAGCGTCGAACGGGCGGTCGCCGACGTCGATGCCGTACGCGCCCACTTCGGAGCCGAGCGGGTCGACCTGCTCGGCCACTCCTGGGGCGGCATGCTCGCTCTGCAGTACACGCTCGACCATCCGGAACGGGTCGGGCGCCTGGTGTTGTCCAACACCACACCGAGCACCGCGAGGATCACCACAGAGTTCCTGCGGCAGATCCTCGACCTGCTGCCGCCGCGCGAGGCGGCGGCGGCGCTGACGGCTGACGCGCTGGGCGACCATGACGACCCGGCCTTCGTCTCGGCCGTGACCCGGTGGCTCGCGGCCTACTCGACCAACTTCCAGGACACCGAGCAGATGAGCGCGGAGGCGCTGGCTCCTGGCCCTGCGGGCGAGGGACTCTGGGGCGATCGCCTGTGGTTCGCCACGACAGCCCTGCGCGGCTGGGACGTGGAAGCTCGCCTGCCCGAAATCGTCGCACCGACCCTCGCCGTCCACGGCGGCCACGACATGTCGTCCAGGGAGATCAACCAGGTCCTCGCCGATGGCATCCCCGACTGCGAGTGGCTGACCTTGAACCGCAACGGCCACGGCATGTTCGACGAGCCCAACGTCGACGTCTACCTCACGATCGTCGACTCCTTCCTCAAAAGGTGGACCCGATGACCAACCCCACAGCCGGCCAGATCATGCGTGACCACATCGAGCGCGGCCTCGGCATGCCGCGCGAGCTGTACATGACAGCCGAGCTGTTCGAGCAGGAGCTCGAAGCCATCTTCAACCGCAGCTGGCTGTTCGCCGCGCACGAGTCGCAACTGGCCAGGCCAGGCCAGTACGTCACGGTGGAAAGCGGCCTGGAGAGCGTGATCGTCAGCAGGACCCTGGAGGGAGAGATCGCCGCGGTCCACAACGTCTGCCGCCATCGCGGTGCCCGCCTGCTCGACGCGGGATGCGGCTCCGCACGGCGGCTGGTCTGCCCGTACCACCAGTGGGCCTACAAGCTGGACGGGACCATGCTGGGCGCCTCCAAGATGCCACCGGACTTCGACAAGGACCGCTACCCCTTGCGGAAGGCGAAGGTCGCCACCTGGCAGGGGCTGGTCTTCGTGAACCTCGACGAGGAAGCCACCCCGCTGGCCGACCTGCTGGCTCTCGGTGAGGACGCCATCGCCCCCTTCGACCTTCCTGGCGCGACCGTCGCCCACGAGATCACCTACGACGTGCGGGCGAACTGGAAGCTGGTCTGGGAGAATGCCCAGGAGTGCTACCACTGCAACGTCAACCATCCGGAGCTCCTCAGGGCGTTCGATGTGGCAGCTCTCGGTGATGATCTGCGGCGCAGCGATGACATGCGGGTGCAGTGCACCAGGCTAGGGCTCAAGCCCGGAGCGGTCTCGCTCACCGTCGACGGACAGCCCGCCTCCTCCCGGCCCATGCTGTCCGGCGAGCCGTACACCGTGGCCCTGCACCTGAAGCCCACCTTCGCCGTCGTCTGCTGCCCCGACTACGCCGTCGTCCTGCGCGACCGGCCCGTCGCGATCGACCGCACCGAGGTCACCATGACGTGGCTCGTCCGGGCCGATGCGGAGGCGGGGCGTGACTACGACCTGGACAACCTGATCAAGGTATGGGACCAGACGAACCTGCAGGACTGGGCGCTGTGCGAGCGCACCCAGCTCGGTGTCCGGTCCCGCTTTTTCGATCCTGGCCCGCTGTCGGGTGAGGAGCCGTCCGTTGCGGCGTTTCACCAGGCCTACGCAACGATGCTCTCTGGGGAGATGTGATGTCGGTAACCGTCGTGGTCGGTGCTGGAGTCATGGGCGCCTCGGTAGCCCACCATCTGCTGGAACGTGACGCGGGCCAGGTGATCGTGGTGGACTCCGGCGTACCCGCCGCCGCGACCTCAGGCGCGGGCGCCGGATTCGTCGGCCTGTGGGCCGCCGGGTACGCCAACTTCTTCACCGACACCGATCTGGAGCTGGAGAAGTACGGCGTCGCCTACTACCGCCGGCTCGCCAGGAGTGGAGCGGCGATCGACTACCGCTCCAACGGCAACATGTACGCGGCGACGACAGAAGAGGGCTTGCGGAGCTGGGTGGAGCCGGTCCTCGACCACCCATTCGCGCCCGAAGAGACCCGAGCTCTTTCGGCCAGGGACGTCGCCGACCTCACGGGCGGCGTGATCGCGGCGGAAAGCGTCGTCGGCGGCGCCCTACACCCGGGAGGCATCCAGATCAGCGCCGGTCGCACCACGCGCGCGCTCGCCTCACGGCTGCCGGAAGTCCGGACGAACACCCGGGTCACCGGCCTTCTCACGTCCGACGGTGCCGTCGTCGGAGCACGCACCAGCGCGGGCGACATCGCCGCCGACCGGGTGGTGCTCGCCTGCGGCGCCTGGACCAACGAGCTGCTCGGCGAGGTCGGCTACCGAGTGCCGCTGCTGCGCATGGTCGCCACGCGGGTCGTCTCACCGCATTCGGGTGTCTCGTCGTCGATGCCGACGGTCATGATCCCTGACTTGTTCGGGCTCTGGCTGCGCGAACACCGTGGCGGGCTCACCTACGGAAACGGCGACGGCTACGCGCCCCTGTTCGAGCTGGACGCCACGGCGGGCGACGGCGGGCAGCCGCGCCACGAGGAGCTCGCCGACCGCCTGACCTCGACGTTGGTGCCGAAGCTGCGCAAGCTGGTGCCGGTGAAGGACACCACGATTTCCTGGTGGCTGCAGGGCATCCCGTGCATGACCCCTGACCGGCGCTTCCTGGCCGGGCCGGTGCCCGATGTCGCCGGGCTCTACGTCCTGGCCGGGGACAACGAGGCTGGGGTGACTCACGGGCCCGGGCTCGGGCGGATGCTGGCCGACGTCATCCTGGATGGGTCGAGCGAGTGGCTGGACCAGCGCGCCTACCGGCTGGACCGGTTCGATCCCGCCGCCTATCCCACGGAGCAGTCGGTGCTGGCAGCGATGCCCGCCCGGCGGTGATCACGCAGTCGGAGTAGGCAGAGGAGCACTTCCGGCGGATCCGCTCGCCGTCACGTCGGACTACCGGATGAGGAGCATGCCCGCTGGTGGAGACTTGGCGGGTGAGTGATTTGCAACGCCTCACCGACCGGGTCGGCGAACAGCTGTCCCGGTCGGTCGCCATAGACGACCCGCAGATGCGGCTGCAGTCCTACAGTCCGCACTACGGCGCAGTGGATGAGCAACGGCTGGCCTCGATCCTGCACAGGAAGGCCAATCCCGAGGCCATCGAGTGGGCGCGCCGGCACGGTGCACAGCATGCCACCGGTTGGTTCCGCCTGCCGGGCAACCCCGAGTTCGGCATGCTGAGCCGGGTGGGCATACCGATCCGGTTCCGCGACCTGCACCTGGGTTATCTGTGGCTCATCGACGCCGAAGAGTCGCTGACGGCCGAGGAGATCGCGGTGGCGGAGCGGGCGGCGGACGAGGCCGCGAACATCCTCTATCGTGACGGGCTGCTCAACAACCTCCAGCGAGCCCGCGAGCGTGAGCTCCTGCGGGACCTGCTGGACGACGACCCCGCGGTCCGCGCGCAAGCGGTCAGCGGCCTCGCCGAGGACGCGCTCATGGACATCGCCCGGCCGGTCCGCGTCATTGTCCTGGACACCGAGGAGCCCGCCGACCACGACGACCGTGCCAACGCGGCCGACCTGTCCCTCGCACACGCCCGGCGGCAACTCCCGATCAGGCGTGGCCTGCACCTGGTGCGACCCGACCACGCCATCCTGGTCGTGGCCGTCGACCGCGACACCAGGCCGGTGGAGCTGGCGGGCCGCATCAAGGCGGACTACGAACGAGGTCTGCAGGGTGCGGGTGCCGACAGTGGACGCGTCGGCATCGGGACGCAGGTCGCTCACCTTGCCGATGCGCGTCTGTCCTACCGGCAGGCCCAGCAGGCGACGCGCATCGGCCGGGTCCTGGGCCTGGACAGCATCGTCGAATGGTCCGAGCTCGGGATCTACCGCATACTGGCCGAGCTGCCCTTCCAGCAGATCAGCCTCGACCTGCTGCATCCGGCGCTCGGCAAACTGGCCGAGCGGGATGAACCCGGTCAGCTGCTGCACACCCTGGAGGTGTTCCTGGACCTCGCGGGCGATATCAAGGCGACCTCCGAGCAGCTCGTCATCCATCGCACGACGCTCTACCACCGCTTGGCGAAGATCGAGGAAATAGGCGGGGTCAGCCTCCGGAAAGGCACCGAGCGTCTCGCCTTGCACCTGGGGCTCAAGCTCGGCCACCTCTCCGGCCGGTACGCGAAACCACATCCCGCGGCAGGCCGGCAGGCCAGAACCTCGAGTTGACTGGGCGGCTTCTTGGCTGGGCCTCGCCACGAAATCCTGACCTTACACAGCGGTGTCGAGATAGGGGACAAATGGCACATAATGGCGATGCTCAAGAACGCATGTTTGCTCGGTGGTTGCTCGCATGTACGCGATACGGCGCGGCATCCACCATCACTTCCCGGCACGATGATGGGCATGATCGCGGGCAGAGTAATAGAAAACGTCATCCCGCGACACTCAGCGACACCAATCGAACTGACTCATAATCCGTCGGTCGTGGGTTCAAGTCCCACCCGCCCTACCCCGTGATCATTCTGAACACCCGTTGGCCTGGACCTTCTCGGCCAACGGCCCCGCACGCGCCTGCAGGTGCATGCCACCGAAAGCAGCCCTGAGCCGGTCCTCAGGGGATGTACACGGGAGGAAACTGGGGCCGTTTTCCCAGCTCAGAGGCATAAAGTCGAAGGGCCACGGGGTAACCCGTGACCCGCCCGCCGGCGAGGCAACTGCCTGGTCCGGTTCGGCGACCCCGATACCGCCGAGGATCTACGCTCCGCGCTCGCCGGCATGGACGGCACCTATAACCGCGCCGAGGCGGGACTACGCTGCGACCTTGCCCATGCCCTACTCGCCATGGGCGAAGGCAGACGCCGCACAACCCCACCTCTACCGCGCCGAACAACTCGCCGGCATGATCGGCTCCCAGCGCCACGGCCGGCGCATCGCCGAACTCAAACGAGCGGTTATCCGCGCGACGCGTTGACCCGCTCCCGCGCGTACAGGAGCCCGACGAGGACCCCGGAGTTCCATACGTCGCCGCGCGCGATCATGCCGGGGATCTCACTCATCGGGATCCACTCCAGCCGATCCGCTTCGACCTCGCCCACCGGTTCGCCGACGAGTTCGGCGCCCCGGCCGAGGAACACGATGTGCTCGGCGCTTACGAGAGCGCTCATGCCTGCGCGGATCCACCGTCGGCGTAGTATTCGGCACCGTTGATGTAGCTCGACGCGTCCGAGGCGAGGAACGTCGTCACGGCGGCGATCTCCTCGGGCTCGGCGAGGCGGCCAAGGGGGATGCGGCCTTCGGCCTGCTTGAGCATCTCGGGCGGGATCAGTTCGAGCAGGCCGGGGGTGCGTACTCCGCCCGGGGATACGACGTTGACCCGAAAGCCATGTGCGCGCGAGCTGAGGGCCCAGCCGCGGGCGAGGCTGCGGACCGCGGCCTTCGACGCTGCGTAGACCTCGAGCCCCTGGTTGGGCCGTGTCGCGGCGGTCGAACCCGTAAGGATCACCGATGCGTTTGTGCTGAGGTGCGGCAGCGCTTGCTGCACGGTGAAGATCGTCCCCTTGACGTTGGTGGCGAACACTGAGTCGATCAGCTCCTCCGTCACCTCGCCGAACGGAGCTGCGATGCCGATGCCGGCGTTGGCGACGAGCACGTCGATGCGTCCGGCCTGGTCGCGCACGGTCCCGTAGAACGCGTCGAGCTCTGCGGGCACCGAAGAATCGCAGACCGCGCCGGTCACGTCGGAGCCGAGCTCGGCGACCGCGGCGTCGAGCACCTCCTTGCGGCGACCGGTGATGAACACCTTGGCGCCCTCGTCGCGGAACGCGCGTGCGGTCGCGAACCCGATGCCGGTGCTGCCCCCGGTGACTACGGCGACCTTGTCTGCCAAGACGGCCATGCGGTTCTCCTTCGAGGTTATGGACTGTTACGTCCATAATCTTCCCAGATATGGACCGAGTAGTCAAGAATGGTCGTGGCGTGCAGCTTGAGGGCGCACCCCCGAGGGCTCGGGGCAGGTGGCAGGCTGCGGCGGTACAGTTCGGCGGCTGAGCTGTTGCTACTGCATCGGGGTGGGCAGGAGCCGCGCCAGGGCGGACTGGGCCGCCGTGGTGAGCACGTCGATGTCCGTGCCGGTGCGCCCGAGCGCGATGAGGCCGAGTTGGGCGACGAGGACCGCGCGGGCGGTCTCGGCGGGGTCGGTGTCGGGGTCGAGGTCTCCTTCGCGCTGGGCGCGCTCCAGTGCCGCAGTGAGCGTGGCGGTGATCGCGTCGTAAGTGCGGCGGGCTTCAGCGGCCACGTCCGGAGTGCTGGTGGCGAGTTCGGCGTTGCTGTTCGCCAGCAGGCAACCCCGGCGCGCAACTGCTCCGGTCGGGTCGCCGGTCGGGCTGAGCACGAACTCGCGCACCAGGTCGATCCCGCGCGCGGCGGATGCCAGACGCTCGCGCAGCATCAGCAGGTTCGCGTCGTCGTAGTGGCGCAGCACTCGCAGGAACAGGCTGCGCTTGTCCCCGAACGCCCCGTAGAGGCTGCCTTTGCCCAGCCCGCTCACGCGCAGCAGGTCGTCCATCGATGTCGCCGCGTAGCCCTTGTCCCAGAACTCGTCGCGGATAGCGAGAATCACGCGATCTTCATCGAACTCACGAGGTCGGGGCATGCCCGCACAATACAAGTTCTGGACCGTATGGGCCACAATGGACTCGAGGCCGCTACGTGCCCGGCTTAGCTCGGGAAAGCCCAGCCGAAAACCGGTGCTGGAGTGCTAGGGCGCGTATTACGTCGTGAACAATCTGCGAGATTTGCCTTCGCGGCAGGCCCCAGACCGGTAGACGTTCTTGGGTGACGCGAGTGCAACTGACGGATTCGGAGTGGGAGTTCATCGAGCCGTACCTGCCGGTCGGTGAGTACGGCGCGTACCCCGAGCGGCTGCGGCAGCTCATCGACTACGACAGTGACCCGTTCGAGGTCGAGCTTTATGAGCACTCTTCGGATCCCTTGATCCGCCTCGTCGATAAGGCCCAGAGGTCGTATGCGGGCCAGTACGAACGCCGGCTACGTCGACTACGAGAGCGGGCCAGGCATCAGACGGCTGATCAGTAGGCACTGCGGGATATACACGGGATGATCTTCGTCCTCAGCTCACCTCGGGCGCCTGGTTCAGCAGGTCAACGCCCTGGAAAGCCGGTGAAGTATCCTCCACTCATGATCCGTGGGTCGTGGGTTCAAGTCCCACCCGCCCTACTTGGTTTGATCAGTGAATATAGTCCATGAGCTGCGGTTTCTTGATGTTGGCTGATCTCGGCCCGAGAAGCAGGCCGACGTTGGTTGCTCGTTGTTCGCTCGCGTGTACGCTGCCGGGACGCTCAGCCAGCGGACTTCCGCTGACTCCCGGCTTCTACGCGTCGTGATGCTGCTTTGTCTCATTCGTACCGATCGACGTCAAAGGTCGAGTAAGACAACCTCGGGAGCCGCGCGTTGACCGACAGGTTGGGGACTGGGGCGGTGCCATAGTTCGGCCCTATAACTGATAAATGCCCTGTATGTCATGAGATTGATGGTTCTGGGCAGGTGGGGGCGGTCACTCGGCTACGGTCATGCTGTGGTCATCACGGCACCGATGCATGCGGAGATCGTTCGCGTCGCAGTGAGCGACGAGCTCGCCTACTGGACGGTGCTGGCCGGCCCCACCTTGACCGTGGTCGGCGACGTCGACGACCACCTTCGTCACCTGCGATTCGGGCGGTCCTGCGAGGAATCAACCACCAAGACCTACGCGGGCCACCTGAAGCGGCTCCACGTCTGGTCCGAAGAGCGCGGCCTCTCCCGGAACGACGCCGCTCTTCGGATGGCGACGTACGTGATGCACCTGCGGACCACTCCGCGGGCAAGCAGCGGCCGGGGGAACGGCCGACTCCCCGAAGAGGCCACTCTCGCTCCGGCTCTGGCCGCCATCCACGGCTTCTACCTCCACCTGGCCGACCTTGGGCGCCTTGAGCCCGAGGCTTTCAGCGCGCTGTTCACGACCGTCCCGGCCGAGACGGGCCGCGGAATGGTCGCGGTCAGGCCGCGGATCCGCGTGGACTCCCGGCCGAGCCACTCATCGGCGCGTGCGCTCGCCGCCACCCACGAGGAGTTCGCTCGCCTCCTGCTGGCGACGGAAACCGCCCGGGACAGATGCATGGTGGCGATCACGGCTTGCTGCGCACTTCGGGTCGGCCAACTCGTGTCATTGATGCGTGAGGACATCCACTTCGTTCCGCTTGGCCGGACCGTGCCCGGCTGCTCCTACGTCCTGGGTCCGCATGTCCATCTGCGGAAACGCGGCGGGCATCCGAAGGGCGCGGCCAACAAGAACCGCGGCATGGTCATCGTGCCCGTGCCGGGCGCGGTGGAGATGCTCTACGCCGACTGGATGCGCGAGCGTCTCGCCATCCGGCGAGCCGGCGCAAGCCCCTGGGCCTTCGTCACCTTCCCCGGCCCGACGGGCGACCCCGGCGGTGACGCGCTCAGCCCGCGGCGGATCCAGGACCTGCTCTCCGATCTCTCCGCGCGGGCCGGGCTGCGGCACCTGCATCCGCACATGCTCCGGCACACCTTCGGCGAGACCGCTGCGGACCTCGACATCGCGCGGGACGTCCTCCAGCGCCTGCTCGGCCACAGTGACGTCACGAGCCAGGACATCTACCGGTCCGTCCCGGACACGAAGGTGGCGGCCGCTGCCCGGGCGGTCTCCGACCAGCTCTTCGGGCTCTCATGACCAGCCCGGCACCGTACGCGCCGCCCGCCGCCACAACGGCGGAGCCCGACTGGCAGTACCTCGCCAAGCACGGCCTGGACCGGGCGGGCCCTTGAGCTGCACTTCCCGCTGGGCGCGGACTGGCACACCCTGCGGTCCTGCGTCCACCCGGCCTGCGACCGGCCCGTCGAGTGCTCGCCCTGGCTGTGCCATCGGTGTATGGCGGCCTGGCGGGCGGCCGGCTCTCCCGGCAACATCAGCTCTTGGTGCGCCACCGCCCCGGCGCCACCAGCCCGCCGCGTGTACGGCGAGACGCGGTGCTCGGTCGGCTGCCCGCGGCCGGCCGAGGCGAGCGGGCTGTGCAAGAGCTGCGCCGGCGCCCGGGCGGCCGCGGGCCTGACGGTCACGGAGTACTTGGCAACCGGCCCGCGGCCGCGTCCCGGCTGGGCGAGTGCGCGGTGCGCGTCTGCTCACGCTGGGCCAACACGAAGGGCACCAGGCTGTGCACGCCGCACCAGCGGCAGTGGTCCGTGGCCGGCAGACCCGACCTGACGCAGTGGGCACGCACCGCCCCGGCGGTCTACACCACGATGGGCATCGTCCCCCTGGCGGAGCTCAACGAGGTGGTGCGCGCCCAGGTCTTGCTCGGCTACGAGGGCCAGCTGCGGCAGGGCGGCCGCATCAGCCCCTCCCAGGTCAAGTCCGGCATCCGCTGGCTCGCGGACCACTCGGCGACCGACCTGCTGGCGGCCGACCTGCCGGCGAAGGGGCAGAGCACGACCTGCCTGCGCTTGTGGCGCAGGTCCGTGCAACTTCGGTACGCCGACCGTGAGTCGGAGCACCAGCGTGCGGTGATCCGGCTCGACGTGCTGAGCCCCCGGTTCTCCGGCGGGACCGTCGATCTCAGCGACGTGCACGCGCCCTGGCTGCTCCACGTCGCCCAGCAGCACGTGCTGCAGCTCGCCGCGTCCGGTGTCTCCGAGCAGCGGCTGCGGCTGGTCGGTTACGCGGCCCGCTGGTTCGCGATGTTCCTGCGCACTCTGCCGGGCGAGGGCCGCCAGCCGGCGGCAGTGGGCCGGGCCGGCATCACCAAGTACGTGCGGTGTGGCCCAGCGGGCCCGCGATTCAGCCGACTACCAGGGGCTCGACGCAGGCGACCCGCGGCGGGCCGTCATCGGCGAACGGCTGCTGCCATCGACCGCGGGCGGCGGACCGCTGCTGGTCACCCCTCAACGGCACTGGGGCCTGGTGCATACGCTGCGTGCGGTCCTGGACCAGGAGCGTGCGTGGCTGGCCGCGAACGAAGCCGCCGGGGTACACCTGTTGGCGAGCGACGTGCCGCGGTACCCGGACCGCGACGACACCGACAGCGAGATGGAGGGCCGCTCCCAGGACGCCCTGCCCGAGGCAGTGTTCCTGCAGCTGATGGGCGAGGAGAACCTCGCCCTGCTGCCCGACGGCACCGCGCGGGACTTCACCGAGCTCTCCCTGCGGATCGGTCGGCGCCCCTGGGAGGTCCGGCACCTGGAGTTCGACTGCGTGGTGTGGCACGACATCGACATCGAGGCGGCCGACGGCAGCGTCCAGCGACGCCGCTACCCGTTCCTCGTCTACTGGATGCAGAAGGTCCGCCGCCGCCACAAGCTGCCGCTGCACCCCACCGACGTCGAGGTCATCACCCGGCGCGGGAGGCTGCCGCGGCCCGGCGTCGGTCCGACAGCGAGCGGTGCCGCCGCCGGGTGCTGGACGTCATCACTAGCATGCGCAGGGCCCGCACGCCGCTCTCCGACGCGGAGATCACCAGGCGAGCCGAAGTCAACCCGCAGTATCTCCAGCGCCACCGCGACCTGAAAGCCGAGGCGGAGGCCGTCCGCGCCCACCTCGCCGGCGACCGCCCCCGCGCAGTGTCCGCCGCCGTAGCCCGACAGGAAGCCGCGCTGACGGTGGAGAACCGCATGCTCCTCGAACAGAACGCCGCGCTGCGCCGGGAGCTCGACACAACCCGTGCCGAACTTCGAGCCCTCCGCGTGCGGGATCTCGCGGCCAGCGCGCGGGGCGAGCACGTAGCGATCCTGGACGCGAACCCCGAGGTCGAAGAACTGCGCCGGGAGCGGGACCAGGCCCTGGCAGGCGCCCGGCGCGGGGAGGCGGACCTGCTGTCGCTGCGCAACGTCGTTCAACGCCTGATGGTGGAGAACACCCGGCTGCTCGGGGGAGAAGTGCAAACCACGAGGCCATGATCACGAAGTCACGCTGGGGCACCAGGCCGTCGTTCGGATGTGGTCAGCAGCAGTCGCAGCCGGTCTGGCAGCCGCAGGCGTCGGCCTCCCGGCCGGCTTGCGGGGCGAGAGCGGTGTTCGGGGCACAGCAGCCCTTGCCCTGCCAGGCGTCGCGGCCTTCTTTTGCGGCGATCGCGGTGATGACGAGGGCGGCAGTCGGGTCGGCCCAGCTCCAAACGAGGGTGACATTGAGGATCAGCCCGGCGAGGAGGACGACGGACAGGCAGATGCAGAGCAGGGTCTGCTTGGAGTCGGCGACCGCGCTGGCGGAGCCGAGTGCGCGGCCGGCACGGCGCTGGGCAGCGGACAGGAACGGCATGACCGCTAAGGAGAGGGCGGCGAGGGCGAAGAAGGAGACGGCGATGGTCCGCAGCTTGGTCTTCTCCCGGGCCTGGCGCACGGCGTGCTCGTGGGCGGAGAACTGCCAGGCGACGGCGGCGGCGGAGACCTTGATGATGGAGTCGAGGCGGTTGTGGCGTCAGGTACTGGGCGCGCTGAACGACTCGTAGGCCACCGGCCGGAAGAAGGTCCTCGCCGAGGGCGCCGCCGAACTCGCGCGCATCCGGAGTGCCGCCGGGCCCCGGATGGGGGCGGCGTCATCCGTATCGCCGTGACCGAGTTCGGCGGCGCTGCTCGACCCCACCACTACGGCGGCCGCGCTGAACAAGCGGCGACGGGCCTGGCGTAGGCGGCGCGACCCGGTGACATCAGGAGATTCGTGGTGAGGATGGCCCCAAGGTTGGCGGCGCGTGTGCGCCGGCGGCACCGACTTACGGCGCGTCGTCGGGGGTGTAGTCGGTGGACAGGGTGAGGTCTTCCCAGGTGTCGAGGTCGCTCTGGACGGTTTCGCGTCCGGCTCGGACCAGGCGCAGGGCGTCGGAGCCGAGGACGAGGTGGGCCGGCGGATTCGCTTCGTCGAGGATGCGCAGAAGGGCGGCGGCGGCCTTGGCGGGGTTGCCGAGCTGGTTGCCGCTGGCGGTCTGGCGGGCGGCGCGGATGGGCTCGAACACCTCGTCGTAGTCGGGGATGGATCGCGGCGTACGGATCATGGAGCGGCCGGCCCAGTCGGTGCGGAAGGAGCCGGGTTCGATGGCGGTGACGTGGATGTTGAAGCCGGCGACTTCCTTGCCGAGGGCTTCGAGGATGCCTTCCAGTGCGTACTTGCTGCCGCAGTAGGCGGAAACGCCGGGGAAGGTGGCCAGGCCGCCCATGGAGGTGACGGCCAGGATGTGGCCGCGGCGGCGTTCGCGCATGAACGGCAGGACGGCCTGCACGGTGGCGGCGGCGCCGAAGACGTTGACGTCGAACTGGGCGCGCAGGTCGGCCAGGGGCGTCTCCTCGAAGGTGCCCTCCAGGCCGGGACGGTGAACGCCGTCGCGTCGGTGTCGTTGCGGACGGTGCCGACGACGGTGTGGCCGGCGTCCAGGGCGGCGGTGGCGAACGCCCGGCCCAGGCCGCTGCTGACGCCGGTGATCAGGAAGGTCCTCGCCGTGCGGGTCACGCCTGCTCCTCCTTGTACAGGACGAGGTGCTCGTGGAAGAGCACGCCGTCGCGGATGTCGCCGGTGGCGGTGAAGCCGGTGTCATCCACGTAGTCGAGGTGGCTGCCGGTCACCGTGTAGCGGCCGGTGTAGGCGCTGCGGTGGCCACCGCGGGCCTCGTCGTAGCGGCCGTCGGACAGCAGCTCCTGGCGGATGTGCCCGTCCGCGGTCACCCACATCCCGACCACGTCCACGTCACCGGTCTTTCGCCCGACGGCTTCCCGCGGCCCGCTCGACTGCTTTTTCACCTTGCGCTCCTTCTCGTCTGACTGTGCTGATCACCAGCGTGGGCGGGTCGGCGGGCGCGAGCCAGGGCGAGTCGTGCCTGGGTACGGCGCACCCAGGCAGCGGGGCGGAGGGCGGCGTAGCCTGGAGGGGTGAGCAGCAATGATCTCGGAGACTTCCTGCGCGCCCACCGCGCCCGCCTGCGGCCCGACGATGTCGGGCTCGCCTCCTACGGTGCGCGCCGGGTGGCGGGGCTGCGGCGGGAGGAGGTGGCCGTCCTGGCCGGGATGAACAGCGACTACTACGCCCGACTGGAGCAGGGCCGCGAGCGCAGCCCGTCTCCGCAGATCCTGGAGTCCATCAGCGGTGCGCTGCGGATGGACGAGCAGGCGCGGGAGCACATGTTCCGGCTGGCCGGTACCGCGCCGGACGGTCAGCGGCCGCAGCCGCGAGAGAGCGTGAGTCCCGCGTTGCGCCAGTTGCTGGACGGATACTCGAGCGCCGCGGCGTTCGTCCTGAACCCGGCCAACGACTTCCTGGCGTCGAACGCGCTGGCCGACGCGCTGTTCTCGCCGTTCGAGGACATGGACAACATGGCCCGCATGACGTTCCTCGACCCGGCCGCCCGGAGCTTCTTCACGCAGTGGGGGCGGGCTGCGGAGGCGGTCGTGGCCGGACTGCGTCACGCCACGGGCCTGGACCCGCACTACCGGCGTCTGCACGACCTCGTCGGCTCCCTGTCTCAGGAGAGCGAGGAGTTCGCCGCCCTGTGGTCCTCGCACACCGTCCACGGAAAGACCCGGGACGGTAAGGAGCTCGTTCACCCCGACGTCGGTGCCCTCGACCTGACCTACCAGACCTTCGACGTGCGCGGAGCGCCGGGCCAGCAGTTGGTGATCTACCACGCCGCACCCGGCAGCCCCGGTGCCCAGGCGCTCGCCCTGCTCGGCAGCCTCCACGTCACACGCCACCAGGAATCCGCCACGGAGCAGTAACGCAGCGGCACGGCCTCGTGCAGGTGAGCCCCTCGCACCATGTGGTGCGAGGGGCTCACCTGCACGAAATGGAAGGAGATTACTCCGGGTGCTGGTGGCGCAGGGTCGGCAGCGCTAGAACGGTACCCAGGACGAGCCCGGCGGCGGCGACGCGCAGGATGATGCCGAAGCCCTGCCCGGTCAGGGCGCCGGCCAGTTGCGGGCCCAGGCTGGCGCCGATGAACATGCTGCACGCGTAGAGGGCGACGGCCGCGCCCCGCGCGTGCGGGGCGGTGGCGTTCACGGTCTCGACGACAGCGGGCGCCCCGGTCGCGACGGCGGCCACGAACAGCAGCAGCGCCACGGCCAAGGCGATGGCGTGGCCGCCGAGCAGGGAAGCGGTGGCGACGGCGACGGCGGCCGTCCCCAGGGCGAGCACCAGTCGCCGCGGCGCGGCCAGCCGCGACAGCAGGGACGCGAGCAGCGGGACGGCCATCAGTGCGGGCAGCGCGCTCGCCCGCAGGGCCAGGATCGCGCCGGGGTGCCCGGCGATACCGGGCGGTCCGGCGGCGGCCACGGCCGTGTAGACGGCGACGAATGCGCCCATCAGGGTCGCGGTGGCCGCGTACAGGGCAACCAGGCGGCCCTTGCGCAGCAGCCGCGGCATCGCGGTGAAGGCCCGGAGCAGGCCACCGTCGGTGTCCCGGCGCGGGGTGGGGCTCAGGGTGCGGCGCACGGGCAGCAGGCTCAGGGCCATGAGGGCGGCGCTGATGAGGAACACCGCGCGCCACCCGGGCCCGGCCGCCACGGCCTGGGCCGCGATCTGCATGAGGACGGCGGCCCCGAGCATGCCGCTGGTGACACAGGTCAGCGCGATCGCGCGCCGCTGTGGTGCGAGGTGGTGGGCGATGTAGGAGAACGCGGCGGGCGCGAATGTCGCGGCTGTCAGTCCCTGGACGATGCGCAGGGTGATGGCCCAGGTCAGGTCCGGGGCCGTGCTGACCGCAGCGGTGGCTGCCGTTGCCGCCGCCAGCCCGGTGGTCATCACCGCGCGTGGCCCGTACCGGTCGGTGAGGGGGCCGGCGAGAAGGAATCCGGCGGCGTAGGCGAAGCCGAACGCGGTGACGGTCCAGGTGATCTTCTCGGGTGTGGTGTGCAGGGAGAGGGCCATGGGGTGGAGCAGGGCCAGGACGGTGTACATCTGGCCGACGACCAGGACACCGAGCGAGGTCAGCAGCGCGATTGCCGCGGTGGCGGGGGCCCGGTCAGGGGGTGCGAGCGGTGCGCCGGCCTGGGCCGGGTGCCGGGGGGTGAGGGTGGGACGGGACATGCGGACTCCGGGGGTACGGGCCGGCCGATCGCACGAGGGAGGTGCGATCGGCCGGGGAAAGACGTGGGGTGGCGTGGTCAGCGGCGGGTGAAGCGGTAGCCGGCGTGGTGCAGGCTGCCGTCCTGGAATTCGCCGAAGGCCCAAAAACCCAGGTCGTCGAGGTAGTCGATGCGGTTACCGGTGATCCAGTAGCGGCCCTGGTAGGCGCTGGGGCGCTCCCCGCGCGCCTCGTCGTAGCGCCCGTCGGGCAGCAGCTCCTGGCGCACGAAGCCGTCGTCGTCGACCCACATCCCCAGGAAGGGATGCGCCGGGTCGTGGGCGGGCGCACCCGCGGGGGCCGGCGCGGTGGTGGTGCCGGCCGCGTCGAGGGGGCGGCCGTTCCAGAGGCGGACCTGCCCGTCGGTGACCAGGAGGTCGAGGTGGCCGCCGCGGGCCGGTACCGCGCCGACGGGTATTCCGGGGGTGTCGGCCAGGCGCAGGACGGCGATGTCGGCGGCCCGGCCCGGGGTCAGGGTGGCGCTGGTGTGTGGGGCGGTGAAGTCGATGGCGGCGGGCAGGACGAGGGTGCCCGCGCAGTCGACGACGATCATGTTGTCGTCCCCGGCCGCGGTCAGCAGGCCGGGGCCGATCCCCACGATCACGGAACCGCCAATGAGGACGTCGGCTTCCTGCCAGTCGCCCAGCAGCGGATCGCCGGTAATGACCGTGCCGCCGGTCAGCAGGAGCGGGCACCCTTGCGGGTCACCCACGGCGCGCAGGACCTCGTCGTCGCGGCGCGGCGCCGTCCAGGATGTGGTGGGCATGTCGGTATCTGCTTTCGGTGTCGTCGGTGGTGCTGGGTGAGGCCCTGATGCCGGGCGCGCGGGCTCTGCCGCAGTCCCGTTCTCTCCCGCGAGATGGCGGGTGCGCGCCCCGCTCTCCGGGCCGGGTGAGGCGGCGCACCGCTTCCCTGAAGCCTGGAGAAGGTGCTGCTCGGATCTTCGAAGCGAAGGGACGGTGCTCAGGCCGCGGGGGTGTTGAGCACGTACTCGCGGGAGGCGTGGACCTCGTCGCGCAGAGCGCGCAGGTCGACGTCGAGGACCTGGCCGTTCCATTTGCGGGGTTCGCCGTTGATGAGGACGGCGCTGATGTTGCGCGCGTCCGAGCCCAGGACGATGGTGCCGACCGCATCGTTGAGCGGCATGTTGTTGAGGTCTTCCGCCTGGATGACCAGGAGGTCGGCCTTCTTGCCCGGAGTGAGCGAACCGGTGACGCCGTCCAGGCCGTTGGTACGGGCGCCCTGGAGGGTCGCGAAGTCCAGGACGTCGTAGGTGGTGATGCGGGCCGGCTGCCGGTCGGTGCCGTAGACGGCGTTGACCGCGCGCATCCGCTGGATGGCGTGCAGGGCCCGCATCTGCGTGAACATGTCGCTGACCAACGCCACCTCGACGTCGATGCTCAGACCCGGCCGCACCCCCACCGACAGGGCCTCGTCGACTGCGGGGATCGCGGTCTCCAGTCCGATCTGGGCGTCCGAGGTCGGGGCCAGGGCAATGGTCGTTCCGCTCTCCCCGATCGCCTTCCACGCCTGGGGGGTCAGGCCGGTGGCGTGGATCAGGGTGAGGTCAGCGCCGAGGATGCCGGCCCTCTCCCATTCCAGAACGGCCTGCGAGGAAGAGATACCGAACACGGCGTCCACGCTCACCCCGATGCCCAGTTCCTTCGCCGTGCGGGCGAGTTCGGGGCCGTAGGCGAGAGCGGCCCCGGCGATCTCGTCGGTGGCCAGCGCGGCCAGCCGCAGGGTCAGCAACTGGTCGTCACTGGCGAAGTACTTCTCCTTGAGCCGGGCCAGGTCACCGGGCCACTGCTTGTCCCAGTCGCCGAAATGCGGGCCCATGGAAGCGTGCACACCGCGGATGCCACTGTCGACGAGAGCCTCGACGGCGGCGTCGGAGTGCTCGGGGGTGCGGGAGTTGTGGGAGAAGTCGAGCATGGTCGTGATGCCGCTGTCGATCGCCGTCAGAGCGGCCAGCTTCGTCCCGACGTACATGTCGTGGGGCCGGTAGACCGTGGCGTAACCGGCAAGAGTGGACATGACGTAGGCGCCGAGGTCGTCGACGTCCGGCATGATCCGGCGCAGCTGCGTCTCCCAGGCGTGCCGGTGGGTGTCGACGAAGCCGGGGGCCAGGATCGTGCCGGTCGCGTCGACGACCACCGCGCCCTCCCGGCTCAAGCCAGGGCCGACGCCGAGGATCGTGTCGCCTTCGACGAGCAGGTCCGCGCCGTACAGGACACCGGAGTCGGGGTCCATGGTGACGATGGTCGCGCCGGTGAACAGGATGCGCCGCTTCGGGTCGGCGGATCGGCGCTGAAGCTGTTCGAGCACAGCAGGACTGGTGGTGCCAGAGGCGATCAAGGAGAGATCCTGTTCGTCATGCCAGGGCAACGGGCCCTCGCGGAGTGAGCTGTGACCTCAGCTTCGGCCCAGTCGACGGCGGCAACCAGGCTGCCATCTGCCCAGGTACAGCACACCCAGGCTCGCCATCGCCCTGCGACACCACGACGCTCAGGAACCGGTCGCCGCCGCCCGGCATCTCGGCGCCGGCCACTCCACCCTTATCGCCTACGACGAGGCCGCGGCCACCGACACACCACATGCCGCCGGCCACTGACGATCTCGTATCGCCAGACAGTCAGCAGCGCCGACAGCCACAGTTGACAACCGGAGCCCGGGGAGACCATCCAGTCCATCGGCACATCGACTCACAGATCGCACGTCGTGTGAGCTGCAACGATGAATACTCTCGGTGCGTAGAAGGACACACACGGTGGATCACTCAAGGTCGATCTTCAGGTCAGGCCTTGACGACGATCAAGCGATGACCACGACCGAACGCTCCGCCAGTGCCCTCTGCTCTAATACGGCATTCCGGCGGTCACGGCTGCCTGACAATCCCCTGAAAGCGTGGAGACGGTCCTATGCCACAGCGGCCCTCAGCAGGGCCGTTGATGCGGTGGA
This sequence comes from Sphaerisporangium sp. NPDC051017, assembly GCF_040683095.1. Taxonomy (NCBI): domain Bacteria; kingdom Bacillati; phylum Actinomycetota; class Actinomycetes; order Streptosporangiales; family Streptosporangiaceae; genus Sphaerisporangium; species Sphaerisporangium sp. NPDC051017. The sequence continues at coordinate 61,543 of NZ_JBFBCI010000029.1, read as the reverse complement.
TGCGGTGGGGTCGGGTGCGCGGGGGTGGTGAACTCTCCCGAGGCTACGACGTGGCGGACGAACAGGGCCGCGGTGGCGGGCAGGCCGCCTGGGTGGGCGATGAGGTGCCAGTCTCGGCGCAGGGGCGTTCTCGGGGTGTCGAGCACGGCGATCGCGCCTGATGCCAGGTCGCGTGCCACCGCGTCCCGGGACATCAGGCTGACCCCGAGGCCCGCGATCACGGCCTCCCTGATGGCGGCGTTGGAGCCGATGGTCATCGTCGGCGGCGCGATGTCCAGCTCCTCCAGCAGGACCTGGGTGCTCGCCTGGGTGCCGGACCCGTGCTCGCGGAGCAGCCAGGTCTGGTCCTCCAGCCATGCGCGGCGCCGTTCCCATGGTTCCGGCGTTCCGGCGGGCCCGTCGCCTTTCGGTGGTTCCATGCGAGCGGTGTGGCCGTCGCCTTCCGGTGGTTCCATGCGAGCGGTGTGCCCGTCGCCTCTTGGTGGTTCCACGGGAGCGGCGACGATGAGCAACTCGTGCCGGCGCATGGCGAGCACGGTCCATCCGGTGGGGGGACGGCCACCGACGACGAGGTCCACCTCGTGACGGTCGAGTAGCTCGTGGACCCGCTCCCGGTTGCCGATCTCCAGATTTATCTGGACCCGCTGATGGGCCTGGCGGAAGGCATGCAGCAGGCGAGGGACGAGTTGCTCCCCGGCGGGCGTCACGGCGGCGATCCTCAGCTCGCCGCCCTCGGGGTCGGTCTCGCCTAGGGCGGCCGTGCGTCCCGATTCGAGCAGGCCGAGCGATCGGCGCACGTATCCGGCGTAGACCTCTCCTGCTTCGGTCAGTTCCAGCCCGCGGCCCGAAGGGCGCAGGAGTTGGAGGCCGAGCGACCGCTGCAACGCCGCCACCGACGCCGACACCGCCGACTCGGTGACCACGAGGCGCTTGGCCGCCGCCCGCACCGAGCCGGTCTCCGCCACCGCCAGGAAGGTTCGCAACTGGGTCAGCGTCATCACACACTCCATCAAGCTTTTACTTGATTATCACGACAGAACTCTCAATAGACAACTGGACAATCGGCGATGGAGGGTAGGGCCATGGACAGATTGAGTTCAGGGGTCATCCCCTACGCGAAGCTCGGCTACTACGACCCGGACTACGTGCCCAAGGACACCGACGTGCTGTGCGCGTTCCGGATCACCCCGCAGCCGGGGGTGCCGCCGGAGGAGGCCGCGGCCGCGGTGGCGGGCGAGTCGTCCACCGCGACCTGGACGGTCGTGTGGACCGACCGGCTGACGGCGTACGACCACTACCAGGCCAAGGCGTACCGGGTCGACGAGGTGCGTCCCGGCGAGTACATCGCGTACATCGCCTACGACATCGACCTGTTCGAGGAGGGGTCGATCCCCAACCTGACGTCGTCGATCATCGGCAACGTCTTCGGGTTCAAGGCCGTGAAGGCGCTGCGGCTGGAGGACATGCGCATCCCCCTTGCGTACGTCAAGACCTTCCAGGGGCCGCCGCACGGCATCGTGATGGAGCGCGAGATCCTCGGGAAGTACGGCAGGCCGCTGCTCGGTGCGACGATCAAGCCGAAGCTGGGGCTCTCGGCGCGGAACTACGGCAGGGTCGTGTTCGACGCGCTCAGGGGCGGGCTCGACTTCACCAAGGACGACGAGAACATCAACTCGCAGCCGTTCATGCGCTGGCGGGACCGGTTCCAGTTCGTCAGCGAAGCCGTCAGGAGAGCGGAGGAGCGGACCGGGGAGATCAAGGGGCACTACCTGAACTGCACCGCCGCGACGATGGAGCAGATGTACGAGCGGGCCGAGTTCGCCAAGGAGGTCGGCAGCCCGATCATCATGATCGACCTCACGATCGGCTTCACCGCGATGGGGTCGATGTCGAAGTGGGCCAGGGACAACGGAGTGCTGCTGCACCTGCACCGTGCCGGGCACTCGACCTACACGCGGCAGAAGAACCACGGCGTCAGCTTCCGGGTGATCGCCAAGTGGTGCCGGCTCCTCGGCGTCGACCACATCCACGCCGGGACCGTGGTCGGCAAACTGGAAGGCGACGCCCAGGTGACCAAGGGCTACTACGCGACATGCCGCGACTCGTTCACCTCGGTCTCCCCGGAACAGGGCCTGTACTTCGAGCAGGACTGGGGTTCGATGCCCGGCGTGATGCCCGTCGCCTCGGGCGGCATCCACGCCGCGCAGATGCACCAGCTCGTCGACCACCTCGGTGAGGACGTGGTGCTCCAGTTCGGGGGCGGCACCATCGGCCACCCGATGGGCGTGGCCGCGGGCGCCACCGGCAACCGGGTCGCGCTCGAAGCCGTGGTCAAGGCCCGCAATGAGGGCCGTGACCTGGCGATCGAAGGACCGGCCATCTTGAAGGAAGCCGCCAAGCACTCACCGGAGCTGGCGGCGGCCCTCGCGACCTGGGGCGACGTGGAGTTCGCCTTCGAGTCGACCGACCAGCCCGACGTCATGTCGCCCGCGGGCGCGTGAGAGGAACACCATGAGAATCACCCAGGGAGCCTTCTCCTACCTTCCCGACCTGTCCGACGACGAGATCCTCGCCCAGATTCGCTACGCCGTCGGGCGCGGCTGGGCGGTGGGGGTCGAGCACACCGAGGACCCCAGCCCGAGGAACATCTACTGGGACATGTGGGCGCTGCCGCTGTTCGACCTGGACGACCCCGCGGTCGCGCTCGCGCAGGTGCGGGAGTGTCGCGCCGCCCATCCGGGCAGCCATGTGCGGGTGACCGCGTACGACGCCTCGCTCGGGCGCCAGACAACGGCGCTCAGCTTCATCGTCCACCGTCCCTGAAGCGCCGGATCCGGCCGGGGCTGGGACCGGGCTCAGCCGCGCCCGGTCCCGCCGGCATGCCCGGAGCTACGTACCGGACTTGACATCGGTCAGCCAGGCGCACCACTCGGCGACTCCCTCGCCGTTCTTCACGCTGGTCTCGATGACCGTCGCGGCCGGGTTCACCGCGCGCAGGTTGGCGTAGAACGCGTCCAGGTCGAAATCCAGGTACGGCAGCAGATCGATCTTGTTGACGATGACCAGGTCGGCCGTGCGGAACATGACCGGGTACTTCAGCGGCTTCTCCTCGCCTTCGGTGACGGAGTAGACCATCGCGCGAGCGTGCTCGCCGACCTCGAACTCCGCGGGGCACACGAGGTTGCCGACGTTCTCGATGACGACGAGGTCGAGCTCGTCCAGGGGCAGCCGGGGGAGCGCGGAGCGCACCATCGGCGCGTCGAGATGGCATTCGCCGCCGAAGCCGTCGCCGGTGTTCACGAGCGCGACGGCCGCGCCGAAGCCTCGCAGGCGATCGGCGTCCAGACTGGTCTCGATGTCGCCCTCGATGACGCCGACGCGGACACGGCCCTGAAGGCGCCGCAGCGTCTCGCGGAGCAGGGAGGTCTTGCCGGCTCCCGGCGAGGACATCAGGTTGACGACCGTCACCCCGGCCGCGTCGAAATCGGCGCGGTTTCCGGCGGCCGTACGCTCGTTCTCGCCGAAGATCCGCTCGAGCACGTCGACGCGCTCGGCGCCGGTCTGGTAGCCCGAGTGGTCGCCGAGATCGTGACCACCGCCGGCCGCCGTGGTGTGCCCGTGGCCGTGCCCGTGTTCGTGTTCGTGTCCGTCGTGTTGATGGAATCGTCCCATCGATGCTCACGCCTCCGCGAGTTCCAGCGAAGTGATCAGGAATTCCTCGCCCGCGACGATCGACACCCGCGGGCTCCCGCACGACCCGCAGCGCATGACCGGCGCGGTGAGCGTCTCGGCGTGCTCGCATTCGGTGCAGCGAATGCGTGCCGGGATGCTCTCGACCCGCAGCTCCGAGCCGTCGAGCGCGGTGCCTTGGATGACGATGGACCAGCAGTAGACCAGGGTGTCGGGGACGATCTGGCGCAGATGGCCGACCTGGACGTGCACGGTGCGCACCGGTCGTTCATCCGCGTGTTCGGTGACGATGCCGGCGATGGAGCGGCAGATCGACAGTTCGTGCATGGCAACCGGCTCCCTCGTGGGTGCCCGGGGATTTCGCAGAGGTTACACGTTAAGGCACGGGGCTTCCAACCCTGGGGATCCGCCCCTGGGCCTCACGAGGAGGTTGAGGACCCATTGCGGAGGGTGTCGGACGGTGATTCGCCCCAGCGTTTGCGATAGAGCGTCGCGAAGTTGCTGAGGTGGGTGAAGCCCCAGTGCTCGGCGATGTGGGTGACCGTGACGCCGTCGGACGGGATCGCGTCGGTGAGTTCCTCGCGCGCCCGTTCGAGCCTGCGGTCGCGCAGGTAGCTCATCGGCGTGGTGCCGAGCTCGGCCTGGAATCCCTGCTGGATCGCCCGGACGCTCATGTTCACGTGCCGGGCGATGTCGTTCATGGTGATCGGCTCGGCCAGATTGGCCTCGATGAAGTCGAGGGACAGCCGCACCGCGGGCCTGGCCGGCTTGCCCGTCGGTCGTACGAGCTGCTCGTAGTAGTTGGACGGCTGCACGAAGAGCAGGCTGCTCATGATCAGCTCTTCCAGCGCGCCGACGCCGTGCCCGCGCTGCACGAGTGATCCGGTGTGGAATATCTCGGTGTTCAGGAGCTGGAGCGCGCCGTTCCAGCGCACCGCCGTGTCGCTGATCAGCTCCATCTCGGGCTCGAAGACGATCGGACGGGTCAATGTCCTGCCGAGCAGCCGGGCGACGTAACGGGTGAGCGCCTCCTGCTCGATGCGGATGATCAGCTGTGGCGAGTCGTGGTCGAAGCGCATGACGACGCTCTGCCCGGGACAGGTGATGATGGCGCGGGTGGTGTTCGCCTCCAGCCTGCGGCCGCCCTGGTCGCACAACGCCCGGCCGTTCATCGGCATGTGCACCGCGATGTACGGGCCGATGACGGGAAAGTCCAACGTGGCGGCGACGTGCAGGTCCATGTACAGCATCGACACGTCGCGCAGTCGCACGCCGTGCAGGCTCGCGGCGAAGCGGTTGGAGTCGAAGCCCGTCAGGGTGAGCCGGTTGTCGGAGAGGGCCTGCCCGATCAGCAGGGAGGCGTCGTGGAGATCATCGGTGTAGAAGATCTCGTGGGCTTCGAGCGCGCGGGGGATCCCGCGCGAGCGGGCTCGTGGGCGTACGGGGTTGGCCGTGCGCCTGGCGTCGATGAAAGTGAACTTGGCCAGCCGCGACATGATCGACTCGATTCCCCCTGCTGCGCCGCTGATCTTCGCACAGATGGCAGTGATTGTGCGCAATCGTGGCAGCGCGTGCGCCTGAGTGATAGTCAGCCAGCGTACGGCATTCCTAACATTGGGCCTCTCCTGTTCATGTCAACTTCTTTTCCGTCCGGTTAAGAAGTGCGTCCTTCACGGAGGCACATGTGGCATCGGACCGTCAGCTCACCGCGCCGCCTCACGGCGACTCCGTGCTGTCGAAGCTCGACGACCCCCGCGTGGCCGAGGCGCTGTGCGACCTGCTTGACCACGCCGACCTGCTGGCCATCCTGGTGACGGGCCTCGACGGGTTCGTGCGGCGCGGGGACACGATCGCCGGAGGTCTCGCCAAGGCGGTCGGAGAGCTGCGCGGCGCGATGGCCGCCGCGCCCGAGGCGCTGAAACCGCTTGATCTTCCGAAACTGGCAACGAGCCTGCGCACCCTTTCGGGCGCGGTCTCCGAGGCGACGCCCGGCTTGGAGCTGCTGCTGAAGTCGGAGCTCACCGATCCGGAGGTCGTCGAGTTGGTCTCGCTGGCCGCCCGATCCCTGCGGAAGGGCGCCGAGCAGGCCAGGCTCGAGCCCATGGGGCCGATCGGTGTCTTCTCGCTGATGCGAACCCTCAAGGACGACGACGTCGCACGCGGGCTCGGCTTCCTGATCCAGGTGGCGAGAGCGCTCGGGCGCGAGATCAGCGAAACCTGACCACGGCGCGGCACGCGCCGCCGCCTTTCATGTCCGTCCCGCGGAGCCGTGGTACGGAGAAGTTCCGGAAGGGGATCCCATGTCATCAGTGCTGTGGCTCCAGGGCGGTGCCTGCAGCGGCAACACCATGTCGTTCCTGAACGCCGAGGAACCGAACGTCGTCGACCTGGTCACGGACTTCGGGCTGGACCTGCTCTGGCACCCCTCGCTCGGTCTCGAACTGGGCGAGCACGCGCAGAAGCTGTTCTGGGACTGCGCCCAGGGCACGAAACCGCTGGACATCTTCGTCTTCGAGGGCACCGTCATCGAGGGGCCTGACGGCACCGGCCGCTACGACATCTTCGCCGGCCGGCCGATGAAAGACTGGGTGACCGATCTCGCGGCGGCCGCCCAGATCGTCGTGGCGATCGGGGACTGCGCGTGCTGGGGCGGGATCCCCGCCATGGAGCCGAACCCTTCGGGCTCGACCGGCCTGCAGTTCCACAAGCGCGAGCGGGGCGGCTTCCTCGGCCCTGACTTCCGCTCAGGGATGGGCCTGCCCGTGATCAACATCCCCGGCTGTCCCGCGCATCCCGACTGGATCACGCAGATCATCGTGGCGCTCGCCACGGGACGGGCCGGTGACATCGCGCTCGACGAGCTGCACCGGCCGCAGACCTTCTTCAAGACGTTCACCCAGACCGGATGCACCCGCGTCCAGTTCTTCGAGTACAAGCAGTCGACCACATCCTTCGGCGAGGGGACACGCAGCGGATGCCTCTTCTACGAGTTCGGGTGCCGCGGCCCGATGACCCACTCTCCGTGCAACCGGATCCTGTGGAACCGCCAGTCGTCCAAAACCCGGGCCGGCATGCCCTGCACCGGGTGCACCGAGCCGGAGTTCCCGTTCTTCGACCTCGCGCCCGGCACGGTGTTCAAGACCCAGAAGGTGAGCGGGCTGATCCCCAAGGAGATCCCGGAGGGCAGCGACCACCTCACGTACATGGCGCACGCCGCCGCGGCCCAGATCGCCGCGCCGCAGTGGTCCAAAGAAGACATGTTCGTCGTGTGACCCGGCCGCGTTCCCCATCGCCCGCGCCGGACGTGAGAAAGGACTGACCCGTCAATGACAGCGATCGACCTGTTCGTCAGCCCCCTGGGCCGCGTCGAGGGCGACCTCGACGTGCGGGTGACGATTGAAGACGGCGTGGTCACCTCGGCCTGGACCGAGGCCGCGATGTTCCGGGGCTTCGAGATCATCCTGCAGGGCAAGGACCCGCAGGCCGGGCTGATCGTCTGCCCGCGCATCTGCGGCATCTGCGGCGGCAGCCACCTCTACAAATCCGCCTATGCGCTCGACGTCGCCTGGCGGACCCACATGCCGCCCAACGCAACGCTCATCCGCAACATCTGCCAGGCCTGCGAGACCCTCCAAAGCATCCCTCGCTACTTCTACGCTCTGTTCGCCATCGACCTGACCAACAAGAACTACGCGAAGTCCAAGTGGTACGACGAGGCCGTGCGTCGCTTCACGCCGTACGTCGGCACCAGCTACGGCCCCGGGGTGGTGTACTCCGGCAAGCCGGTCGAGGTGTACGCCATCTTCGGCGGGCAGTGGCCGCACTCCAGCTTCATGGTCCCCGGCGGTGTCATGTGCGCGCCCACGCTGTCGGACGTCACCCGCTCCATCGCCATTCTCGAGAACTGGAAGGACCAGTGGCTCGAGAAGCAGTGGCTGGGCTGCTCCGTCGACCGCTGGCTGGAGAACCGCACCTGGGAGGACGTGCTCGCCTGGGTGGACGAGAAGCCCTCGCACTACGAGAGCGACTGCGGGTTCTTCATCCGCTACGGTCTGGACATCGGCCTGCACAAGTACGGCGGCGGCGTCGGCAACTACATCGCCAGCGGCACCTACTTCGAGCCCTCGATGTACGAGAACCCCACCATCGAAGGGCGCAACGGCGCGCTGATCGGACGCTCCGGGATCTACGCCAACGGGCAGTGGCACGACTTCGACCAGGCCCGGGTCAGGGAGGACGTCACCCACTCCTTCTACGAGGGCACCAAGGCGCTGCACCCGTTCGAGGGGGAGACCAGGCCCATCGACCCCGAGGTCGGCCGGGCCCAGGGCAAGTACAGCTGGGCGAAGTCGCCGCGCTACGAGGTTCCCGGCCTGGGCTACGTGCCGCTGGAAGCGGGTCCGCTGGCCCGGCGGATGGCGGCGGGCGGCCCGAACGCCGCCCTGCACCAGGACAACGACCCCCTCTTCGTGGACATCGTGAACACCATGGGCCCGTCGGTGCTGGTACGCCAGCTCGCACGGATGCACGAGGCGGCGAAGTACTACAAGTGGACGCGGGCCTGGCTCGACCAGATCGACCTGCATGACAGCTTCTACACCAAGCCGACCGAGTATGCGGAAGGTAAAGGCTTCGGGTCTACCGAGGCGGCCCGCGGCTCGCTCTCGGACTGGATCGTCATCGAGGACGGCAAGATCGCGAACTACCAGGTGGTCACGCCGACCGCCTGGAACATCGGGCCTCGCGACGGGGACCAGGTGCTCGGCCCGATCGAGAGCGCCATGGTCGGTTCGCGCATCGTCGATCAGGAGGACCCCGTCGAGCTGGGGCACGTCGCCCGTAGCTTCGATTCGTGCCTGGTGTGTACAGTGCACGCCTACGACGGCAGGACCGGACGCGAGCTGAGCAAGTTCGTGATCAATGGAACGGTCTGACACCCGTCGGCCGGGATTCTCCGGCGCCCTCCGGCCGGCGGCGACCGGCCGGAGGGCCTCCGGCGTGCGGGGGACCACCCCGCCGAAGCGGCTCGTTTTTCACGGCGATGTGAGGAAGTGATCCGATGACGCGGCTCCATGAGGAACCGATCGAGGGCACGGAGGTCCACGCGTGCCAGGTTCTCGTCGTGGGCTGCGGCAACCTGCTCCGCGGCGACGACGGAGTGGGTCCCGTCCTGGTCCGGCACCTGTGGGAGCACGGTGTGCCCGACGGCGCGCGGATCGTGGACGGAGGGACCGCGGGCATGGAGGTGGCCTTCCGCATGCGCGGAGCCCGCAGGGTCGTCCTGGTCGACGCCGCGCGGACCGGCGCGACGCCCGGGACGATCTACCGCGTGCCGGGCCCCGCCGTGGCCGACCTGCCCCCGCTGGGCGGCCTGCACACGCACTCCTTCCGCTGGGACCACGCGCTGGCCTTCGCCCACTGGCTGCTCAAGGACGCCTATCCCGACGACGTCACGGTGTTCCTGATCGAGGCCGAGCGCGTCGACCCGGGCGCGGAGCTCTCCCTGGCGGTGCGGCAGGCCATGGAGAAGGTGATCGTCCTGATCGAAGACGACTTTCTGGCCGGGCTCAGACCCCCCGGATCCGAGCGGCCGAGGGTGGAGTTCACCGAGGACGGATATCTGCGGCTCGGCGCAGACCTGGCCGCGCGCCGCTTTCCCGGCGACGCCGCGGTGGCCGTCCGCCGCGACGGCGAGCTCTGGCTGATCCCGTTGCGCGGACCGCAGGGCGGTGGCCTGCTGCTGAAGCAGCGCACTCCCGAGGGCGACCGCTGCGTCCTGGTCCGCGAGGTGCTGGACGACCGGTTCCCGGTGGGGACGCACCCCGCGATCTGGGACGACACGAACGGCGCGCTCCGTGTGCCGCTCCAGGCGGAGCGGTGGTCGCCGTGAACGGCTCGTGTGGAAGCGGTGAGTACATGATCGACGAGGTCCGTGCGGAGCCCGCCGCCCGCCCGCAGCCGCTCGGGGTGTTCCCGCTGCCCGCGGGGTTCTTCCTCGTCCCCGGTGGAGAGGACACCGAGGCGTGCCGGGCCGACCTCGTGGCGGGCCGGGTACCTCAGAGCTGGCCGCCCGCGCTGCGCGCACACGAACTCGCGCTGGCGGGGGACATCGACGGGGCACGCGCCGAATTGCGCGGCGACGACCCCGTCACCAGGTACAACCGGTTCGTCGTCGATCCGGACGGCGAGGATCCCGCCCGGCTGCGCGAGGACCTCGGCGAACCGTTCGCCGTACTGGTGGACCTGGTGTCCTTCGTCCTCGGACGCGCCGACGGTCCTCCAGAGCTCGGCACGGCCGACGGCGAACTGGCCGCACTGGTCCTGTCGGCACAGGCCACCCAGGCCGTGGACCGTGGCGAGCCCGAGCGGGCACTGCGGCTGCTCGACGAGGCCGTGACGCCGGCTCTCGGCGTGTCCCGCCCTCTGGCGGGCGTGCTGCTCGGCGCCGCGGCCGTGATCCGCAAGGACGCGCACGTGCCCGGAACGTCCGGGCCGGCCCGGGAGGTGGTGGACACCCTGGAGCGGGCACTGGAACTGCTGGACGGCACCGACCTGCGGGTCGCGCAGGCCGAGATGCACCTGACGCTGGCGCTGACGCTGCACGAGGAGGCGGGCGAGCGCCGCGACCTGCTGGTCAGGGCCGTGAAGCACTACCACGCGGCGCTGCGGCTCGTGACCTCCGGCGAGGCGCCCGAGCTGTGGGCGGCGGCCCACGCCAACCTGGCCATCGCCTACCTCACCATGCCGATGACGGAGGCGTCCGACCAGCTACGCCAAGGGGTCGCGGTACGGTCGCTGCGCTCCGCGCTGAAGGTGTACACGCCCGAGACCCATCCGGAACGGTGGGCGAGCGCCCAGCTCAACCTCGCCAACGCGTTGGTCTACTTGCCTTCCCGGCGCCAGGGCGACAACCTCGTCGAGGCGGTCGAGCTGTACGAGGCGGTGCTCGAGGTGCGCGACCGTGAGCACGACCCCCTCGGGCGCGCCCGGGTGCTGGCCAATCAGGGCAACGCCCTGGCGCACCTGGGCATGTTCGACCACGCCAAGGCCAAGCTCTACGAGGCGCGGTTCATCTTCGAGGAGTTCCAGGACGGGGAGTCGGTCCGCACGGTGCGCACCGTGCTGGACGAGATCGCCCGTCAGACGACATTGACCAGGACCCAGGGATAGGTGCCATGGACGCCTACCTACGGCAGCAGTTCGACGTCATGCTGCTCACCGCCGCGGAACGGTTCGCCGAGCGGATCGTCCAGCGCTGCGAAGGCCAGGACAACGCGCTGCGCCGCCTGCGTACCGACCCGCAGGGCGAGGGGGTGTGGCTGGACGAGTACGTCGACGCGGTGTTCGCCGACTTCTGTCTCGACGACGCCGCCGGTTCCGCGTTCGTGTTGCAGGCCCTGCACAAGCGGCAGGTGACCGTGGACGACACCGGGACCGTGTCGGACGTGCTCGCCCGGCTCGCCAGGAAGGCCTTCGCCGAGCTCCTGGCGGCCAAGGTGATCGAGGCCATGGACCGGGCCGAACGGTACGGATGAGGGACGAGAGATGAGCACGACCGCGGCAGAACAGCCCCAAACGGAACGGGCCCAGACGGAACCGGCCTTCACCGAGCTCGCCGGGCGGGTGGACGACGCCGTGCGCCGGGTGGCGGAGCTGGACGGCGAGGCGCGGCGCACCGCGGAGGAGCTCAAGGCGGCCGTGGAGGCCGTCCACCGCGCAGGGCTGGTCACGATCGTACGCCGGATGCGTGCGGACGAGCGGGCACGTGAGCTGCTGTTCGAGCTGGTCGACGAGCCCGAGGTGCGCCTGCTGCTCACGCTGCACGGGATCATCCGGCCGGACCCGCTCACCGAGGCGAAGCGCGTGCTGGAAACCGTCCGCCCGTCGCTCCAGTCTCACGGCGGCGACGCCGAGCTGGTCCGTGTCGAGGACGGCGTGGCCTACGTGCGGCTGAAGGGCGCCTGCAACGGTTGCTCGATGTCGTCGGTGACGTTGCGCGACGGCGTCGAGGAGGCGCTCGTCAACGGTGTCGCCGGCATTACCAAGGTCGAGGTGGTGCCCGACGAGCCGTCGCCGACGCTCATCCCGCTGAGCGCCGTGCGGGTCGGCAGGGATCCCCGGGAGGAGGGATGGGTGCGCACCACGCCGGTCGAGGACGTCCCGGACGGCAAGGTCACCCCGATGCGCCTGGTCACGACCGCCGGCAAGGAGGTCGAGGTGATCGTGGTGCGGCTCGGCGGCCGGCTCAACGCCTACGTCAACGCCTGCGCGCACCAGGGCATGCCGCTGGACGCGGCGCTGCTGGACGGCGACGCCGGCACCCTCACCTGCCCGTGGCACGGATTCTGCTACGACGCCATGTCGGGCGAGTGCATGAGCATGCCGGGCGCGCAGCTTGAGCAGCTTCCCCTGCGGGTCGACGACGGATACGTCTGGATCAGGGGTGACGCGTGAGCGGGGTGCGAGTACAGGACGTGAGCCTGGCCGCGGGCTGGACACCGCAGACCTGGATCGGAGCCCCGGCGCCCGGCGGCCTGGCGCTGCCTCCGGCGAACCCGACGATGGCCTGGCTGTACTCCCCGCGCGGGGTGTTCCTCGACGACCGTCACCTGGTGGTGGCGGACTCCGGCAACCATCGGGTGCTCATCTGGCATGGCGTGCCGGACCAGGACGAGCAACCCGCCGACGTGGTCATCGGCCAGCCCGACGGCGTGACCGAAGGCCCGGGGGCGGGTGGGCGCGGACCCGAGCACGGGCTGCACCTGCCCACCGGGGTCCTTGTCCACGAAGGACGGCTGGTCGTCGCCGACGCCTGGCACCACCGCGTGCTGGTGTGGGACGAGGTGCCGCGACGTACCGGCCGGCGGCCCGACCTCGTGCTGGGCCAGCGCGATCTCTCCTCGGCCGAGCCGAATCGCGGCGGGGAGTGCTCGGCGAACTCGATGTACTGGCCCTTCGGGATCGGCGTCGTGGACGGCTGGTTCTACGTGGCCGACACGGGCAATCGCCGGGTCCTGGCCTGGGCGGACGGCATCCCGGGGTCCGCCGACCGGCCGGCCGACCTGGTGCTCGGCCAGGCCGATCCGAGGCACCGGGAGGAGAACCGCGGCGAAGGGGTCGGACCGGCCAGCTTCCGATGGCCGCACGCCGTCACCGGAGCCGCCGGCCTGCTGCTCGTCGCCGACGCGGGCAACCACCGCGTCCTCGGCTGGCGTCCCCGGCCGGAGGCGGACCGCGGCGCCGACCTCGTGCTCGGTCAGCCCGACTTCCACAGCGCCACCGAGTTCCCGTACGCGCCGCAGCGCGCCGACGGCTTCCGCTTCCCGTACGCCGTGTCGCTGGACGACGGCCGCCTGGCGGTGGCCGACACGGCGAACAACCGGATCCTGCTGTGGGACGGCCTGCCCGGGGGCGGGCGCCCGGCCGACGCGGTGCTCGGGCAGACCTCCTTCGAGGCCGGCGGCGAGAACCGCTGGTCCGGCGTCGAACGCGACACCCTGTGCTGGCCGTACGGGTTGTGGCTGCACGGCGACCGGCTGGCGGTCGCCGACTCGGGCAACAACCGCGTCGTGATCTGGCGGCGGACATGACCCCGGCGCAGGCCCCGTCGAAACCGTCAGCGCCCCCGGACGTCCACTCCACCCCGGATGCCGTCCGGCGCTGCCGGGTCACGGTCGAAGGGGTCGTGCAAGGGGTCGGATTCCGGCCCTTCGTCTACCGGCTGGCCACCGAACTCGGCGTCGTCGGCTTCGTCGGCAACGATTCCCGCTCGGTGTTCATCGAGGTCCAGGGCCCAGGCATCACGGTGGAGGAGTTCCTCAGGCGGTTGAGGACCGACGCGCCACCGCTGGCCGACATCGCGGCCGTGCGCGCCGACCCGATGGCGCCCTCCGCCTCGGACCCGGGCTTCCGTATCGTGGCGAGCCGCGGCGCAGGCGGTGCCCGCACGCTCGTCCCGCCGGACGTGGCGCTGTGCGACGACTGCGTGCGCGAGCTTTTCGACCCGGGTGATCGCCGTCATCGCCATCCCTTCATCACCTGCACCAACTGCGGCCCCCGGTTCTCGATCATCCGTTCGCTGCCCTACGACCGGCCCGCGACGACCATGGCGGACTTCCCCATGTGCGACGCGTGTTCGGCCGAGTATCACGATCCCGCCGACCGGCGTTTCCACGCGCAGCCGCTGTGCTGCCCCGATTGCGGGCCCCGGCTGTCCTTCGAGACCCCGGAGTGGACCGTCATCGGCTCCGACATGGCGCTGGCCGCGGCCCAGCAAGCGCTGGCGTCCGAGCTCGTGGTGGCGGTGAAGGGGGTCGGCGGATACCACCTGGCGTGCCTGGCCGGCAGTGCGAACGCCGTACGGCTCCTGCGGGACCGGAAGGCACGAGCCGGGAAACCGTTCGCGGTGATGGCCAGGGACCTCGATGTGGCACGGCGGCTGGCCGAGATCGACCCGGCCGAGGCCGCGGCGCTCACCGGCCCGGCACGCCCGATCGTGCTGCTGCGCCGCCGGCCGGACGCGCCCATCGCCGAAGGCGTGGCGCCGGACAACCCGCTGATCGGGGTGATGCTGCCCTACTCGCCGCTGCACCACCTGCTGTTCGCCCCGGTTCCCGGCTTCTCCGGCCCGATTCCCGAAATGCTCGTGCTGACCAGCGCAAACCTGTCCGACGAGCCGATCTGCTTCGACGACGAGGACGCCCGCACCCGGCTGCGGCCGCTGGCCGACGCGCTGCTCACCCACGACAGGCCGATACACGTGCCGTGCGACGACTCGGTCGTCCGCATCGTCGACGATCACGAACTCCCCATCCGCCGCTCGCGCGGGTACGCGCCACTGCCGGTCAGGCTGGGCCGCCCGGCTGAGGCGATCTTGGCGGTCGGCGGGGAGCTGAAGAACACCTTGTGCGTCACAGGCGGGCGGCACGCGTTCTCCTCGGCGCACATCGGCGACATGGGAAGCCTCGCCACGCTGCGGGCCTTCGAACGCTCGGCCACCCAGCTCACGACCTTGTACGACGTGCGGCCGGTCCGGCTGGCCGCCGACGCCCACCCCGGCTACCTCACCCGGAGCTGGGCCGAGCGCCATGCCGGCGACCGGCCGGTGGAGCTCGTGCAGCATCACCACGCGCACGTCGCCTCGCTGCTCGCCGAGCACGGCCGCCTGGGCGAGCCGATCGTCGGGGTCGCCTTCGACGGCACCGGCTACGGCACCGACGGCACGATCTGGGGCGGCGAGGTGCTGCTGCTCGGCGCGGACGGCCACCGCTTCACCCGGGCAGGCCACCTGCGTGCCGTACCGCTCCCCGGAGGCGACGCCGGGGTCCGCAACCCCTGCCGGATGGCGCTCTCCCACCTCACCTCCGCCGGCATCCCCTGGTCGCCCGACCTGCCTCCGGTGGCCGCGTGTGAGGCCGCGGAGCTCCGCGTCGTGCGCGCCCAGCTTGCCAGTGGCACGGGCTGCGTCGACTGCACCAGCATGGGACGGCTGTTCGACGCGGTCTCCTCGCTGCTCGGGGTCCGCCACCGCGTCGGCTACGAAGGGCAGGCGGCGATCGAACTGGAGGGGCTCGCGGCCACGGCGGCCCCGTCGGCCCGATACGGTCCCCTGCCACCGCTGCGGCTCGCCGTCGGCGCCGACGGTACGCTCGACGCGGCCCCGCTGCTGCACGGCCTGGTGGACGGGATGCGCGGTGGCACGCCGGTCGCGGACCTGGCGGCGGCCTTCCACGAGGCGGTGGCGGTGGCCGTCGCCGAGCTCGTGACACAGGTCGGCCGGGAGCGGGATGTCCGGCTGGCAGGCCTCACGGGAGGCGTGTTCCAGAATGTGCTGCTGCTCCGCGCCTGCCGGGACCGCCTGCGGTCGGCGGGGTTCGAGGTGCTGACCCATCGTGTCGTACCGCCCAACGACGGTGGCCTCGCGCTTGGGCAGGCGGTCGTCGCGGCGCTGCGGGCGAGTGAGAAGGAGGGGTGACCATGTGTCTGGGCATTCCAGGCAGGATCGTCGAGGTCTGGGAGGAGAACGGGACGACGATGGCGCGTGTCGACTTCGCCGGTGAGACGAAGAAGGCGTGCCTCGCCTACCTTCCCGATCTCCGCGTCGGCGATTACACCCTGGTGCACGCGGGATTCGCGCTGACCCGGCTGGACGAGGAGTCCGCACTGGCCACGCTCGACCTGATGCGGCAGTACGAACTGATCGAGGCTCCGGGCCCCGCCGAGACCTCGGCGGCACCGCGATGAGCGCCCCCACCGCCCCGGTCATCGCCGCCGGTGGACTGGACGAGGAGTCGGCCGCCGACCTCGCCGCCGCCGCGCTCGCCCTGGCCCGCCGCTTCGCCGCCGGCGCCACGCTGTGGTGCGTGTCGCCGTCCTGGGCGCCGCACGCCCACCACGTCGCGGTGGAGTTCGTCCACCCGGTCGTCGTCGGAAAGCGAGCGCTGCCCGCGGTCGCCGTGACCGGCCCCGACCCGGTCGCCATGGCCCGGGTGTCGGTACGGCCCGGAGACGTGATCCTGGCCGTGGCCGCCGCCTCCGACCCCGAGGTGTGCTCGATGATGCGCCGCGCGCAGGCCTGGGGGGCGGCCACGGTGTGGATCGGCAACGGCCCCCGGCCGCCGGCCGGCGCGGCCGACCACGTGCTGTGGCTGGAGGACCCGGACCCCGCGCTGCCGGTGACCGGCCGGTTCGTCCTGCTGTACCACCTGCTCTGGGAGCTGACCCACGTCTGCTTCGAGCATCCCGGGCTGCTCACCCCGGCCGACCCCGAGTGCGAGGGGGAGACGTGCGTCACCTGTGGCGACGAAGGAAGGATCGGTGAGGTGATCTCACCGCGGATGCCGGATGACGGCAGGGCGCTGGTGCGCACCGCGACGGGGCGGGAACTCGTGGACACCCTGCTCGTGGAGCCGGTGGAGGCGGGAGACCTGATCCTCGTGCACGCCGGCTCGGCGATCACCCGGCTCGACGGGGACGGTGCGTGATGACCCCTGAGAGCACCGGCTTCCTCTACCCGTTCCTCGAAGCCGAAGAGCACGACGCGACGTCATTGCTGGCCGACCTCGCCGCCTCGGCGCGGGCGAAGGCCGCCGAGAGCGCCGCCCTGCAACACTCGACCTTGCAGGAGTGCGCCGGGCAGATCGCGGACGCCGCCGACATGATCGCCGAACGGTTCGCCGCCGGCGGGCGGATGTACACGTTCGGCAACGGCGGCAGCTCGACCGACGCGGCCACGCTGGCCGACCTGTTCTCACGCCCCCCGCACGGCAGGCCGCTGCCCGCGTGGTCGCTGGCCGCCGACCAGGCGGTGGTCACCGCGCTGGGCAACGACGTCGGCTTCGACCTGGTGTTCTCCCGGCAGATCATCGCGCACTCGGGCGGGCACGATATGGCGGTGGCCCTGTCCACCAGCGGGAACTCGGCCGATCTCACGCTCGCGCTGGCCGAGGCGAAACGCCGGGGGCTGCTCACGATCGGCTTCGCCGGCTACGACGGCGGCCGGTTCGCCACCGACGACCGCGTCGACTTCTGCTTCGTGGTGCGCTCCCAGAGCGTTCACCGGATCCAGGAGTCCCAGGCGCTGCTCGGCTACCGGATATGGGCCGCGGTGCAGCACCGCCTGGCCGGAGGGGAGGGACCCGGATGAGCATCGGTGACACCACGGTCGACAGGACGGTCGACAGGACGGTCGACAGGACCGGCGGGCAGCGGACCGGGCCGGTGTTCCGCGAGGATCAGGTCCTGGAACGGATCGACGAGTTCCGCCGCCGCCGGCCACGGCTGCTCGACGAGGTCGTGACGCTGGCGCACGGAGCGGGAGGCAAGGCCTCCGCCGCGCTCGTCGACGCCGTCTTCGTGGAGGCCTTCCGCAACCGGGAGCTGGAGGAGCGCGGCGACGGCGCGGTGCTGTCATTGCCGTCCGGGGAGAAGCTGGCCTTCAGCACCGACTCCTTCGTGGTGCACCCGCTGCGCTTTCCCGGCGGCTCGATCGGCCATCTGGCCGTACACGGCACCGTCAACGATCTGTCGATGATGGGCGCCCGGCCGTCCTGGATCTCGGCGGCGTTCGTGATCGAGGAGGGCTTCCCGATCGCCGAGCTGCGCCGGATCGCGGCGGACATGGCCGAGGCGGCGCAGGCGGCGGGGGTCGAGGTGGTGACCGGCGACACCAAGGTCGTCGCCTCCGGCGCCGCCGACGGCCTGTTCATCACCACGTCCGGCGTGGGCCTCATCCCCCCTGGACGGGCACTCTCCGCCGGCGCGGTACGGGCGGGCGACCGGGTTCTCCTGTCGGGGTCGATCGGCGACCACGGGATGGCCGTCATGCTCGCCCGCGGTGATCTGGGAATCGAGGGCGACATCCGGTCGGACACCGCGCCGCTCAACGGCTTGGCAGAGGCTCTGCTGGAGGCGGCGCCCTCCACCCGCTGGCTGCGAGACCCCACGCGGGGCGGTATCGGGACGGTCTGCAACGAGCTTGCCCAGGACACCGGGCTCGGCGTGGTGCTCGACGAGCTCGCCCTGCCGGTGGCCCCGGTGGTGCTGGGCGCCTGCGAGATGCTCGGCATCGATCCGATCTACGTCGCCAACGAGGGCAAGCTCGTGGCGGTCGTGGCGCCCGAGGAGGCCGACGCCGCGCTGGCGGCCATGCGGGAGCACCCGCTCGGCCTCGGGGCCGTGGCCGTCGGGGAGATCACCGACCAGCTGGCCGCGACCGTCGCGCTGCGCACCGGTCTCGGCGGCACCCGGATCGTGGACATGCTGGTCGGCGATCCGCTGCCCCGCATCTGCTGATCAGACGAGGACGACGCCGCGGGCTCCGCTCGCGGTGTGAAGGAGGCAGTCACATGTGTCTGGGGATCCCCGGCCAGGTCGTCGAGATCGTCGACGCCGGGCAGCACCTCGCGAAGGTCGACGTCAGCGGCCTGCGGCGCGTCATCAGCGTGCGACTGGTCGCCGGCCAGAGCCTCGGGGCGGGTGACTGGGTGCTGGTGCACGTGGGATTCGCCATGGCGAAGATCGACGAGACCGAGGCCCGGCTCACCCTCGCCGCCATGGAAAAGCTTGGGCAGGCGTACCTCGACGAGATCGAGGCGTTCGATTCCTCGGCGATCGCCTGACCCCACCAAAGAGCACTACGGAGAGGAAGTTCCGATGCGCTTCGTCGACGAGTTCCGTGACCCCGCGGCCGCGCGCGCACTGGTGGCCGCCATCACGGACATGGCGGGATCGGAGCACTACAAGTTCATGGAGGTGTGCGGCGGCCACACGCACACCATCTACCGCCATGGCATCGAGCACCTGCTACCGGAGTCGGTGGAACTGGTGCACGGGCCGGGTTGCCCGGTGTGCGTGATCCCGATGGGCCGGGTGGACGACGCCATGTGGCTGGCCGAGCGGCCCGACGTCATATTCACCTCCTTCGGCGACATGATGCGGGTGCCGGGCAGCCGCGGCAGCCTGCTGGAGGCCAAGGCGCGAGGCGCGGACGTCCGGTTCGTGTACTCGCCTCTGGACGCCCTGCGGATCGCGGTCGACAACCCCGGCAAGCAGGTCGTGTTCTTCGCCGTCGGCTTCGAGACCACCGCGCCGTCCACCGCCGTCACCCTGGTGCGCGCCCGCGAGCTGGGGCTGAAGAACTTCAGCGTCTTCTGCAACCATGTGACGATCGTCCCGCCGCTCAAGGCGATCCTGGAGTCACCCGACCTGCGGTTGTCCGGCTTCCTCGGTCCTGGCCATGTCTCGACGGTGGTCGGCAACAGGCCCTACAGGTTCGTCCCCGAGGTCTACGGCAAGCCGATCGTGGTGGCCGGCTTCGAGCCGCTGGACATCCTCGCCGCGGTCGCCATGCTGCTCAAGCAGATCCGCGAGGGCCGCTGCGAGGTGGAGAACCAGTACGGACGCGTGGTCAAGGAGGAGGGCAACCCGCAGGCGCTGGCCCTGATGGGCCGGGTGTTCGAGCTGCGGCCGCACTTCGAGTGGCGTGGGCTGGGTTTCATCTCGCAGAGCGCGCTCAAGCTCAATGGCGACTTCGCGGAGTACGACGCCGAGCTGCGGTTCGACATGCCGGGGATCCGCGTCGCCGACCCCAAGGCCTGCCAGTGCGGGGAGGTGCTCAAGGGCGTCATCAAGCCGTGGGAATGCAAGGTGTTCGGCACCGCCTGCACTCCGGAGACCCCGATCGGGACGTGCATGGTGTCTCCGGAGGGGGCGTGCGCGGCGTACTACAACTTCGGCCGCATGCACCGCGACGCGGCCCGGCTGGTGGGCCGAGCGGGCGCGCGGTGACCGCTGGATCCGGTGCGCTGTTCTTCGCCCGCTACGCCTACGCGCCCAACCAGCTCGGCTACTGCGGCCCGGCGCGTCCGGAGACGTTGCTGGACTGCGTGACGACCGGCGCCGACGCGGGCGCGATCCGAGCGATCGCGCGCGGCTTCCACGGCGCCTGGCCGTACCTCGAGATCCTGGCCAGGCTCGCGGGCGTCGCCGATCCCCTCGACCGCCGTGTCGTCGAGGCGTACTGGCTGGGCGGTGGCGTGGGGGACACGGTCGGCGCCGGGGAGTTCGGCGATGCGTTGCTGGCGCACATCAAGCCGCAGGCCGGCCACTACTGGAAGCACCTCACCCCCGAGCTCGTCGGTGAGGCCGCACCCAACCACTGCTTCCATGTGTTCGGCGTCTACCCCTGGTCGCGGCTGCTCGGGCCGCTGCACTTCGAGCAGCCGCTGCACGTGCTGGACAACTGTCGCATCCGATGGGGGACGGTTCTGGAGCGTGACGGCGACCACGTCGTGGTCCGCAACCGGAGGCTCACCTGGGACGGCGGAAGGCTGGGCCTGTCGGAACCCCGGGTGGACCGGGCGGCCGTCGCCGCCGAGGGGCGCACTTTCCTGCCCGGCGTGGAGCCGGGAGAGCGGGTGGCGCTGCACTGGGACCGTGCCTGCGACCGGCTGACCGCCGAGCAGGTGGAGCGGTTGCGCCGGACCACGCTGGCGCAGATCGAGGCCACCAACCGGAGGCTCGCGCGTCACCCGGGGCCGGGAATGAACGGTGGGCCTTGACGCGCTCCCCGGGCTGAAGCCGGGGGTTCCGTCTGTGCCGCGCATGCTCACGCGGCGGCACTTCGGTGGCTTCCTGCTTCCTCCACCGCGCCCTTCTTTCCGCGCCGGGGCGCCGACCCGTCCAGCGTGACGGTGGTCAAGGAACTTCCGGGACCGGAACCGGGGCGGGCCCACCGTTGTCATCTGGCGTCGCTCCCTTGATCGTTTGATCAGCCGTTATTTGTACCGTCCCTGCGCCCGAGCTTCAGGGCAGTGTTAGTCCGGCGGTAACGGCGGCGAGATCGCGTTGCAGGCCTTGGCGAAGGAGTGCAACTGGGCCAGGTCGCTGGCCAGAACGGCGGCGATCCACTGCGGGAGGCGGGCGCCGCGCAATCGGGGCTGCCTCGCGTGAGCATGTCGTGCGAGGCAGCCCCGATTGGTGGTCATCCGGATAGGCTGGGAATGCCGGTCTCGATGTGGCCGGTGAAGCGCTGCGACCAGGCCGGGTCGACGTCGACGGTGATCGTGAAGTCGTACCAGCCGTTGTTGTACGCAACGGCGTTGAACCAGTCGTCCACGGTCTGCCCGGCACCCACCGGGTAGGTCCAAGGGCCGTCCGTGCGGTACTGGTTCGACGTGATGGTGAAGGTCATCGCTGACGCTGATGTGTTCTTCATCCGGAACCAGATCGCCTGCTTCCCGGTGTTGGATGCCACCGCGTAGTAGCTGCTGACGAAGGCGTTCTTGCCGGCGGTGGTGGCGTTGCCGACGAAGCGGCGCAGGAAGCGGTTCGGGCCGACCATGCTCAGGTCATATTGGCCTGAGCCGTAGCCTGCCCCGATGTTGAAGTAGTCGGTTGCGGTGCCGCCGGCGTTGACCGTGTACTGCCAGGGGTCGCGGTTGCGGTACGCGTTGGGGTGGATCGAGAAATGGACCGCGCGCGTCGCCTCGGCGCCCTGGTTCACCATCTGGAACCAGGCAAGGATCTGGTTGTTGGCGCCGAACTCGAGCCGGTCGAGGTATCCGTTGGGCTGGTAGGGGAGGGCTCTGGCCGGCCGGGTGCCGGGCTCCTGTGCGGGTAGGGCGTTGGTGCTCGGGGTCGGGTTGGGCAGCGTCTTGCAGTAGGCGTGGGTGATCACGCTTGTGCCGGGCAGCTGCGGCAGCCCGTACACGGGCGAGGCGAAGTCGAAGACGCCGGTGAGGTCGCCGACCACCTTTCGGCGCCACGCGCTGATGTTGGGGCAGGTTGCCGACCTGCCGAGCGCCGCGGTCCACCGTTCCAGGAACCGGATGACGGAGGTGTGGTCGAAGACCTCCGAGCTCACCCAGCCGCCACGGGTCCACGGCGAGATCACCAGCATGGGTACGCGGAAGCCCAGCCCGATCGGTACGCCGCTGAGGAACTCGTCCGTGGTGCCGCTCGGGGGAACCGGAGGCGGCACGTGGTCGAAGCAGCCGTCGTTCTCGTCGTAGTTGAGAAACAGCACGGTCGAGTTGAAGACGCTTGCGTCAGCGTTGAGGGCCTGGATCACGAGGTTGACGAAATGCGCGCCGTCGCGGGGAGGGGCGGAGGGGTGCTCGGAGAACGCCTCGTTGGCGACCACCCAGGAGACCTGCGGGAGCGTGCCGTTGACGACGTCGGCCCTGATGGCGTCGGCGATCGCCTCGTGCGTGGGCTTCGTGCCAGGCACCGAGGCCATGCCGCGATCGTAGAGGGGGTTGCCCGGCGAAGCGCTCGTGAACTGCCGGAAGTAGGCCAAGCCGTTGTCTCCGAAGTTGTCGCTGGACCGCTGGTAGACCTTCCATGTCACCCCGGCGTTCTGCAGCGCCTCGGCGTAGGTCTGCCAGGTCAGCCCCGACTCATCGCCGCCGTCCTTGCTGTTCGCGTCGATCTTGCCGCTCCACAGGAAGGTACGGTTGGGTCCGGTCGCGCTCAGCGCCGAACAGAAGTAGGCGTCGCAGATGGTGTAGTTGTCGGCGAGCGCGAAGTGAAATGGAATGTCGCTTCGGTCGAGGTAGCCCATCGTGCGGACGTTGCCGACTCCTGAGATCCAGTTGTCAAGTTTGCCCGTGTTCCACGCCGCGTGCTGCGATGACCAGCTGTGCGCTAACTGCCCGTTGCACTGAGCCATGTTGTTGGGGTCCGCGCCGCCCGCGGGAAGGGTGCTGCTCATCTTCCATGGGTACTGCCACCCGGTGCCGTTGGGCTGGCGGAAGATCGAGCTGCCGGTGCCGGTCGTGATGGCGCTGCGGTCGCCGAAGCCGCGTACTCCCTTCAGGGTCCCGAAGTAGTGGTCGAAGCTGCGGTTCTCCTGCATCAGGATGACCACGTGCTTCACATCGGTGATCGTGCCCGTGGTCGCCGCGGCGGCCTCGGCTGGCGTGCCGGTTTGGATTCCCGGTGCCATCACCGCGCCTGCGGCGGCGCTTACGGACAGCGTGACGAAGTTTCTGCGGCTTAACCGTCCCATACGACGTCTCCTTCGTGGTGAGTCCTGATCGTAGGGCAGTGCATGGGCTACGAAGCTAACCCGGACTGACGTCTCGGCCAAGCGTGCTGACGGCTTCCGCGATCAACCTGGTCCGTCTCGACACGTGGCTGACCAGGACGCCCCTGGGGTGGACTCGCACCTCACACTTCATCGGGTTACGGCAGGCGATCACCGCATGACAACGCGTATTAGCCAACAGAGTCCTGAAGGCCGGAGCGCTACGGACGAATCCGGTAGCCGGATCCCCCGTATGGTCGACCGCGGCTCCCCCTCTCGTTCCACCTACGGGGGGAAGCCGGCTGGGCCGTTTCATCCCTATCGTCCTGGTCAACAGACGCCGTCACCGAGACGGTGTCGGATCCGGGAGGTGGGATGTGGAAGACAGGCGTGCGGACGACCGGGACCAGAACGCCGATCGCGCCGCGCCGGATCGTAATCTCGCGCTCGACCTCGTCCGGATCACCGAATCCGCGGCGATGGCGGCCGGGCGCTGGGTCGGCAGGGGCAGCAAGCACGACGCGGATCGGGTCGCGGTCGACGCCATGCGCGCGATGACCGGCACCCTCCCCGTACGCGGTGTGGTGGTCATCGGAGAGGGGGAGAAGGACGACGCTCCCATGCTCTTCAACGGCGAGGTCATCGGCGACGGCCGTGGTCCGGCCTGTGACGTGGCCGTCGACCCGATCGACGGGACCACGCTGACCGCGAAGGGGATGGGCAATGCGATCTCCGTGATCGCCGTCAGTCCGCGCGGGTCGATGTTCGACCCGTCCGCCGTTTTCTACATGGACAAACTCGTCACCGGGCGGGCCGCCGCGGACGTCGTCGACATCCGCGCTCCGGTCGCGGACAACGTGCGCGCGGTGGCCAAGGCCAAGGGCGGCGCGCCCGAGGACGTCACCGTATGCGTCCTCGACCGGCCACGGCACGAACGGCTGGCCCGTGAGATACGCGCGGCCGGGGCGCGGATCAAGTTCATCTCCGACGGGGACGTCGCCGGCGCGATCACGGCGGCCCAGGAGTTCTCCGGAGTCGACCTCCTCCTCGGCGTCGGCGGCGCGCCGGAGGCGATCATCACCGCGTGCGCGATCAAGTGTCTCGGCGGGGTGATACAGGCCAGGCTGAGGCCGCTCGACGACGGGGAGAAGGCCCGGGCGCTCGACGCCGGGCACGACCTGGAGCGGGTGCTCACCACCGGCGACCTCGTCGCGGGCGAGGACGCGTTCTTCGCCGCGACAGGGGTCACCGACGGGGAACTGCTGCGCGGCGTGCGCTACGGCCCCGACCGGGTGCGCACCGAGTCGCTGGTCATGCGTGCCCGCAGCGGGACCGTGCGATTCGTGTCCAGCGAGCACAAGCTCGATCGGCTCACCGCCTACAGCGTCGTCGACTACCACCGGCGGGAGCCCGCCGCCGCCGTCGGATGACCACCATTACGCGTACTCGTGTCAAGGGAGATCGGCAAGTGTCTGAGGTGAATGAGCTGGTTCGTACCGCCGCGGCGATGGTGGCCCCCGGGAAGGGGATCCTCGCCGCGGACGAGAGCATCGGCACGATGTCCTCCCGGCTGGAGAAGGCCGGCGTGGCCCCGACCGAGGAGAATCGCCGCGCCTACCGGGAGATGCTCGTGACGACTCCCGGGCTCGCGGTGGGAGTCAGTGGTGTGATCCTTTGCGACGAGACCTTCGGGCAGTCGTTCTCCGACGGGCGCCCGTTCCCGGTGGGCATCGCCGAAGCCGGCATCCTGCCCGGCATCAAGGTGGACACCGGTGCCAAGCCTCTCGCCGGTACCCCGGGGGAGACGGTGACCGAGGGCCTGGACGGGCTGCGCGAGCGGCTGGCCCGCTACGCCGCCCTCGGCGCCCGTTTCGCCAAATGGCGGGCGGTCATCGCCATCGGCGACGGCCGGCCGAGCTATCGTGCACGGCGGGCCAACGCCCACGCGCTGGCCCGGTACGCCGCCCTGTGCCATGAGGCGGGCATCGTGCCGATCGTCGAGCCCGAAGTGCTCATGGACGGGACCCATCAGGTGAGCCACTGCGCCTCCGCCACCTCGATGACGCTGGGGGAGGTCGTCGCCGAGCTGCTCGACTTCGAGGTGCGGCTCGACGGCATCGTGCTCAAGCCCAACATGGTGGTGCCCGGCAAGGACTCGGGCCAGACGGTCACACCGGAGCACGTCGCCCGGTCGACGGTGGGGACGCTGCGCACGGTGATCCCCGACCTTGTCGCCGGGATCGCGTTCCTGTCCGGCGGGCAGGGCGCCGCTCAGGCCACGGCCAACCTCAACGCGATGCACGGTCAAGAGGCGCCCTGGCCGCTGACGTTCTCCTTCGGGCGGGCGCTCGTCGATCCCGCGCTCGCCGCCTGGCGAGGGCGCGCCGACCGGGTGGCCGACGGCCAGCGGGCGCTGGCCCACCGGGTCGGTTGCAACTCCGCCGCTCTGGAGGGGAAGTACACCGATGAGCTGGAATACGAGCGGGTCGTCTGACCTGCCGGCGTGGTGTTCGGCGGTCGTCTTCGACGTCGACGGCACCCTGGTCGACAGCGAGCGGGACGGTCACCGGATCGCCTTCAACGACGCCTTCGCCGCCGCCGGCCTGCCGTACCGCTGGGACGCCGAGGAGTACGGCCGGCTGCTGCGCGTCACCGGAGGCCGCCGCCGGCTGACGATGTTCCTGGAGGGTCGCGGACACGGCGTGGGGGAGGCGGCGGAACTGGCCGCCTCCCTGCACGCGGACAAGACCGCGCGATTCCGTGACCTCGTGGAGAGCGGCGGCGTTCCCCCGCGCCCGGGAGTCCGCGAGCTGATCGGCGAGCTCGCGACGGCGGGTGTGACGCTCGCCGTCGCGACCACCGGTACGGGTGAGTGGGTCCGGCCGCTGCTGGCCCGGACCTTCGACCCGGGGACGTTCGCGGTCGTGGTGACCGGTACCGAGGTGCCGGAACTCAAACCGGACCCGGCCGTCTACCGTGAGGTGCTCGCCCGGCTCGACCTGCCGCCGGGCCGGGCTCTGGCCGTCGAGGACTCGGAGAACGGCCTGCGCGCCGCGCTCGCCGCCGGGCTCCGCTGCGTCGTGGTGACCAACGACTACACCAGGAACCAGGACTTCACCGGCGCCCTTGCCGTACACCCGGAGTTCAGCGCCCACGACGGTCTGGCCGGACTGATCGGTTGATCTCTACGGGATGGGAACGCGGGCGCTGACCGTCGTGCCCCTGCCGGGGTGGGACCGCACCTCCAGGTGGCCGCCGATGAGTTCGGCGCGCTCGGTCATGCTGGTCATCCCGTACCCACCGCCGGTGGGCTCGCCGCCGGCCCTGTCCGATGAAAGCGGCAACGATCCGGCGGCGAGCCCGCGTCCGTTGTCGGTCACCTGGAGCATCACCGCATCGCTGACACGGTGAAGCCTCAGGCAGACGATGCTGGCCTGGGCGTGCTTGACGACGTTCTGGAGAGCCTCCTGCGCGATGCGGTAGAGGGCGATCTCCACGTGCTCGGGCAGTGGGCATTCGTCGGCGTCGACGATCACATGGACCTCGGCGATCGAACGGGCCAGGCTGGCCAGGCTGTCGGCGAGCCCGAGATCGTCCAGGACCGGAGGGCGCAGGCCGTTGATCGCCGCGCGGGCCTCGTCGAAGGTGAGGTCGGCCAGCCGGCGGGCGTGGACGAGCTGGGCGGCGGCGAACTCCGACGCGTCGGAGAGGGCGTCGTGCGCCGCGTTGAGATGGAAGCGCAGGCTGCACAGCCGCTGCGTGATGCCGTCATGGATGTCGGCGGCCAGACGGCGCCGCTCCGCCTCCTGCGCCGCGATGACCTGCTCGGTGAACCGCTCGTGCGCGCGTTCGCGCGCGGCCAGCCGGCGGTGCAGCCGGGCCTGGTGGATCGCGCCGGCGATCAGGCTCCCGATCGAGGTGAGCAGCCGGACGTCACGCTCGGTGAAATCGCGGCGGGCCCGGGTGTGCACGTTCAGCACGCCGACGAGCCCGCCGGGGCTGCTGGCCATGGGCGCGGAGACCATGGACGTGTAGTCCTGACCGCGCAGCTGGGGAAAGTACCGGTAGCGGGGATCGTTCTCCTTGTGGTCGACGATCACCACCGGCCTTCCGTGGCTCGCCGCCCACCCGGTGACCCCCTCACCGAGCGGGAGCCGGATCTGGCCCACCTCCCGGTCGAACGGAGGCGTCGCGCCGACCAGGGTGAGCGAACGGTCGGAGTCGTCGAGCACATGGAGGAAGCAGACATCGGTGGCCGTCGCGGCGGTGATCAGAGGCACCACCTTCGCCGCGAGCAGCGCCAGTTCCGGCCCGGCCGAGATCGCTTCGACGATGCCGATCAGCAGGGCGTTCTCCCGTTCCGGGTCGGCCAGCCCAAGGCTCTGGATCATTGGAAGATGCCTTCCCTCAGCGCGACCGCGACCGCGCCGGCCCGGTCGTTCACCTCTAGCTTGCGGAAGATCGCCCGAACGTGGCTCTTGACCGTCTCCTCGCCGAGGACCAGCCGACCGGCGATGGCGCGGTTGGACAGCCCTGCCACCAGGAACCCGAGAACCTCGCTCTCCCGCTGGGTGAGGCTGAGGCGGGCACCGGGCCAGAACTCTCCCGCCTGCAGGCGCGCGGCGGAGGCCACCGCTCTTCCCGCCATGGTCGGGTCGACCGCCGTCTCTCCCGACGCCACCAGTTCCAGGTGGCGTACCAGTCCCTCTCCGTCGATCGACTTGAGCAGGTAACCCGCCGCACCGGCGCGCAGCGCCTGGAAGAGGTACTGCTCGTCGTCGTAGGCGCTGAGCAGCACGACCCTGCGTGCCGGATCGGCCTCGATGAGGCGCCTGCACAGGTCGAGGCCGCTGGTCAGGCCGCGCAGCCGTACGTCGGTGACCACCACGTCGGGGTCGAGCTCGGCGATCAGCGGCTCTGCGCTGTCGGCGCTGACGGCCTGTCCGATGATGCGTACCCGTTCCTGGAAGCGGGACAGGACCGCTTTGAGCCCTTCGATCACCATCTCATGGTCATCGACCACCACAAGGCGAAGCGGCTTGGGTTCCATAAATGGAGAGTATCCATACCTACCAGGGAAAAAGCGATCGCAAATCACCCATTTCCCCCCAAGGTACCCCCGTGCGGGGGATTCTTGTGGCGGTGCCCAGACCTACCGTCGGCTTACTCGACGACATGGAGGTCTGAGAATGTCCATCGCCGAATTGCGGCACCACGTCCTCCCCTCGGTCGTGGCCGACGGCTTCCCCCGGCTTCGGTCGGCATGAACGCGTCCGCGACGGGGCTCCTCGCCGGCCACGCCGGCGCCGGGACGGGCCGGACACCTGGCTTCGACGATGTCGACACCCTGGCGGTAACGACTGTCCGCATGCTCGCCGCGGACGCCGTGCAGGCCGCCCGCAGTGGTCACCCCGGGTTGCCGATGGGCGCCGCGGTCCCGGCTTGGGTGCTGTGGTCGAGGTTCCTCCGGCATGATCCCTCCGATCCCGCGTGGCCGGACCGGGACCGGTTCGTCCTCTCCGCCGGACACGGGTCGATGTTGCTGTACGCGCTGCTGCACCTGTTCGGCTACGACCTGCCGCTGGACGAGCTGCGCCGGTTCCGCCAGTGGGAGTCGAAGACACCCGGGCACCCCGAGTACGGTCACACTCCGGGTGTCGAGACCACCACCGGGCCTCTCGGCCAGGGGCTGGCCAACGCGGTCGGCATGGCCCTCGCCGAGCGCATGCTCGCCGAGCGCGCCAACATCGACGACCACACCGTGGTCGGGCATCGCACGTGGGTGCTGGCCGGCGACGGCGATCTCATGGAGGGCATCAGCCACGAGGCGGCCTCGCTCGCCGGGCACCTCGGGCTGGGCCGGCTGATCGTGATCTACGACGACAACGACACGACCATCGACGGCCCCGCCGGCCTGTCCTGCACGGACGACGTACTCGGCCGGTTCGCCGCCTACGGATGGCAGGCGTCGCGCGTACGCGACGGCAACGACGCCGACGCGGTCGCGGCCGCGCTCGCCGAGGCCGTCGCCGACGAGAGCAGGCCCAGCCTGATAGCGGTACGCACGACGATCGGCTACGGCGCGCCGACGATGGCAGGCACCAGCGGTGTCCACGGCGCCCCCCTCGGCGAAGAGGAGCTGGCGGCGGCACGCGCGGCGGCGGGATGGCCCGAGGAGAGATTCCACGTGCCGGGCGAGGTCGCGGAACGGTGCCGGTCCCTGGCCGCTCACGGCCGGGCGGTCAGGCTGGCGTGGGAGAAGGAACGCGCGAACTGGGCGGAGGCCCACCCCGGGCTCGCCGCCGAGTGGGACCCCTCGGCGAAGCCGGGCACGCCCGCCGGCCTCGACACGCTGCTGCCGGTCTTCCAGCCGGGCGGCACGATGGCGACGCGTGCGGCCTCCGGTGCGGTGCTCGCCGCGATCGCAGCGGGCTACCCGGCGCTCGTCGGCGGATCGGCGGACCTGGCGGCGTCCACCAACACGACCATTCCCGGGTCGGCGGACGTGCGGCGCGGAGTCTACGGCGGCCGTACGTTGCACTTCGGAATCCGCGAGCATGCCATGGGGGCCGCGCTCAACGGGATCGCGCTGCACGGAGGACTGCGCCCGTACGGGAGCACGTTCCTGGTGTTCTCCGACTACATGCGCCCGGCGGTGCGCCTGGCCGCCTTGATGAAACTACCCGTGATCTTCATCTTCACCCATGACTCGATCGTGGTCGGCGAGGACGGTCCCACCCACCAGCCCGTCGAGCAACTGGAATCTCTGCGGCTCGTACCGGGCCTCGCGGTGCTGCGCCCCGCCGACGCCAACGAGACCGCCGCCTGCTGGCAGCTCGCCTTGCGGAGGGACGACGGTCCGACCGTGCTGGTGCTCAGCCGGCAGAGCCTGCCCGTGCTCCCCCCGGCGCCCGCCGGCGCGATCGCCGGCCAAGGCGCCCGGATCGTCCTGGACGGCTCCGAGCGACCTGACGTGGCCATCGTCGCCAGCGGGTCCGAGGTGGCCCTCGCGCTTGCCGCGGCGGCCGAACTGGCCGGCAGCGAGGTGTCCGTACGCGTGCTGTCCGTGGCCTGGCGAGAGCGGTTCGAGGAGGCGCTCGACGCCGGCTCGGAACTGCTCCCCGACTGCCCGGTGATCTGGATCGAAGCCGGTGTGCCGCACGGGTGGCGCGCACTGGCCCGTGCCGGCGACACGGTCTTCGGGCTGCGGCGCTTCGGCGCCAGCGCGCCCGGCGAGGTCGTGTACGCCGAACTTGGATTCTCGGTCCCCGCGTTGGTGCGGACCGCGCTCGACCAGGTCCGTTCGAGGCCGGAATGGGGAAACACGTGCCGGACAAGGTGATACGCATGCGGCGGACCGGCGGGCCGTCGCCGCTCCGGCGCCCCGTCATGGTCGCCGTCGCCGGTGACAGCGCGGCCGGCAAGACCACGATCACGGCGGGGCTGGCCAAGGTGCTCGGAGCGGATCGGGTGACCACGATCGGCGTCGACGACTACCACCGCTACGACCGCCAGGAACGCAAGGGGCTGCCGTTCACCGCGTTGCACCCGGAGTGCAACCACATCGAGATCATGGAGCAGCATCTGCAACTACTCGCGACCGGCCAGCCGATACTCAAACCGGTCTACGACCACAGCACCGGCCTGCTCACCCGGCCCGAACTGGTCGAACCCCGCGAGTTCATCCTCGTCGAGGGGCTGTTGCCCCTGCACACCAAGCTGAGCCGGGCGTGCTTCGACGTCACCCTCTACCTCGATCCGCCGGAGGAGATCCGCCGGGAATGGAAGGTCCAGCGTGACACGAGCAAGCGAGGCTACACCACTGAGCAGGTGCTCGCCGAGCTGGAGCGCCGGGAGCCGGAGTCGGCGGAGTTCATCCGCCCCCAGCGCAGGTTCGCCGACATCATCGTCCGGTTCGCGCCGATCGCCGGCCGTCACGACCCGCCGGGTACGCCCTTGTCGGCGGAGCTGGTCCTGCGGCCGACGATCCGGCACCCGGATCTGAGCGGGGTCCTCGCCGACAACGAGCGGCGGGCGATCCATCTCAAGCTCAGCAGGGACGAGGACGGGCGGCCCGTCGACGCCCTGCACGTCCACGGGTACGCGGCCGCCGAGGAGAGCCAGGTGGTGCAGAAGGCCATCTGGTCGTGGCTCGGCGTGGACGCCGGCGATCCGCCCCAGAGTCTGGGCGATCTCGGCGGGGGTGAGCGGAGCCGGCCGCTCGCCATCGTCCAGCTCCTGCTGCTCTACCACCTGATGGCCGCCACCTGGTGACGCCCGCTACCTGGTCGGCCGGGGCTCGGGGTACAGCGGCCTGCGGGCGGTGAGGCCGTCGACCCGGGCACGCAGGGCCGCGCCGTGGGCGGCGTCGTAACCGGGAAGCAGGGTCTCGGCGATGATGGCGGCGACCTCGCGGAAGTCGTCGGCTTCGAAGCCGCGCGTCGCCAAGGCCGGAGTGCCGATGCGTAGCCCGGACGTGACCATGGGCGGGCGCGGATCGAACGGCACGGCGTTGCGGTTGACGGTGATCCCCACCTCGTGGAGCCTGTCCTCGGCTTCCTTGCCGGTGAGCTCGGATTCGACGAGGTCGACGAGCACGAGGTGCACGTCGGTCCCACCGGTGAGCACCCGGACACCGGCGTCGGCGCAGTCCTGGCGGTTCAGCCGGTCGGCGAGGATTCGAGCGCCGTCCAAGGTGCGCCGCTGACGCTCGGTGAACTCGGGAGAGCCGGCGATGCGCAGGGCCACGGCCTTGGCCGCCACGACGTGCTCGAGCGGTCCCCCTTGCTGCCCGGGGAACACCGCGGAGTCGAGCTTCTTCGCGAAACCCTGCTTGGCGAGGATCAACCCGCCACGGGGCCCGCCGAGGGTCTTGTGCGTCGTGGTCGTGACGACGTCGGCGAAGGGGACCGGGTTCGGGTGCAGACCAGCGGCGACCAGGCCGGCGAAATGGGCCATGTCGACGAGCAACAGAGCCCCGACCGCATCGGCGATCCTGCGGAACTCGGCGAAGTCGAGGTGCCGCGGGTAGGCCGACCAACCCGCGATGATCAGGTTTGGCCGGTCGGCCAGCGCCACCTTCTCGACCTCGGCCATGTCGATCAGTCCGGTCTCACGGTCGACGTGGTACGACGACACCGCGTACAGCCGGCCCGAGAAATTGATCTTCATGCCGTGAGTGAGGTGCCCGCCGTGCGCGAGGTCGAGCCCGAGAATCCGGTCGCCCGGCGTGAGCAGGGCAGCCATCGCGGCCGCGTTGGCCTGGGCACCGGAGTGCGGCTGGACGTTGACGTACTCCGCGCCGAACAGCTTCTTGGCCCGGTCGATGGCGAGCCGCTCGATGACGTCGACATGCTCGCAGCCGCCGTAGTAGCGCCGGCCGGGGTAGCCCTCGGCGTACTTGTTGGTCAGGACAGAGCCTTGGGCCTCGAGTACCGCCGTGGGCGCGAAGTTCTCCGACGCGATCATCTCGAGTGTGTCGCGCTGTCGGTCGAGCTCGGCCTCGACGGCCTTCGCGACCTCGGGATCGATCTGCTTGAGCGGGGCGAGCAGTTGTGGGATCACGTCAGCCTCCCTGGGTGAGCCGGCGGTAGGCGGCTGCATCGAGAAGGCCGTCGAGTCCGCTGTCGTCCGGGGTGACCCGGAAGAGCCAGCCGTCGCCGTAGGGATCGGTGCCCACGGTCTCGGGGGAGTCGCCGAGGGCGGTGTTGACCTCGGTCACGGTGCCGGTGACCGGTGCGAACAGGTCGCTGACCGACTTGGTCGACTCGATCTCGCCGCAGGCGTCGCCGGTCTTGACGGTGTCGCCGACCATGGGGAGCTGGATGTAGACGATGTCACCGAGCGCCTCGGCGGCGAAGTCGGTGATGCCGATGGTGAGCGTGTCGACGTCGGCGCGGACCCACTCGTGCTGCTCGGTGTAGCGCAGGTCGTCGGGAGTTGGCATGTCGTGTCCTTTCAGGAGGAACGCTTGGAGAAGGGCAGGGCGACGACGTCGACCGTTTCCGGTCGGCCGTGCACGTCGACGATCAGGGTCGGTGAAGGCCGCGCTCAGCCCTGGAAGGCTTCGACCGGGGGGCAGGAGCAGACCAGGTTGCGGTCCCCGCGGGCACCGTCGATGCGCCGCACGGGAGGCCAGTACTTGTGCCGGGGCGAGACCCCGTCGGGGAAGACCGCGGTCTCGCGGTCGTAGGGCAGCGTCCACTCACCGGCCAGCAGTTCGGCGGTGTGCGGTGCGTTCCGCAGGGGGCTGTCCTCGAGCGCCCACTCTCCGGAGGCGACCAGGTCGATCTCGCGCCGGATGGCGATCAGCGCCGCGCAGAACCGGTCGAGCTCGCCGAGGTGCTCGCTCTCGGTCGGCTCGATCATGAGGGTGCCGGTGACGGGGAACGAAATCGTCGGGGCGTGGAATCCGTAGTCGATCAGGCGCTTGGCCACGTCCTCGACGGTCACGCCGGTCTCCCTGGTCAGCTCACGCAGGTCGAGAATGCACTCGTGGGCCACCAGACCGGAGCGGCCGGTGTAGAGCACCGGGAAGTGGCCGCCCAACCGCCGGGCGAGGTAGTTGGCCGAGAGCACCGCGACCTTGGTGGCCGCGGTCAGGCCCTCGGCGCCCATCATTCGGACGTAGGCCCAGGAGATCGGCAGGATCGAGGCCGAGCCGAACGGCGCCGCCGAGACCGGTCCGATGCCGGAGTCGGGGCCGGCGTCGCCGGTCAGGGGGTGGTTCGGGAGGAAGGGAGCGAGGTGGGCACGCGCGGCGACCGGGCCGACTCCCGGGCCACCGCCGCCGTGCGGGATGCAGAAGGTCTTGTGCAGGTTCAAGTGGGAGACGTCGCCGCCGAAGCGTCCCGGATGGGCCAGCCCGACCAGCGCGTTGAGGTTGGCCCCGTCGACGTAGACCTGGCCGCCGGCGTCGTGGACGAGTTCGGCGATTCGACCGATGCCCTCTTCGTAGACGCCGTGGGTGGAGGGGTAGGTGACCATGATCGCCGCGAGCCGGTCGGCATGCTCGGTGACCTTGGCGGCGAGGTCGTCGAGGTCGACGTCGCCGTTGTCCTGGCAGTCGACGACGATGACCCGCATCCCGGCCAGGACCGCCGATGCCGCGTTCGTGCCGTGCGCCGACGAGGGGATCAGGCACACGTCACGCCCGGTCTCCCCGCGCGAGCGGTGGTAGGCGCGGATGGCCAGCAGCCCGGCCAGCTCGCCCTGGCTGCCGGCGTTGGGCTGCAGCGACACCGAGTCGTAGCCGGTGATCTCGGCCAGCCAGGCGCGGAGTTCGTCGGTCAGTCGCCGGTAGCCGGCCGCGTCCGAGGCGGGGGCGAAGGGGTGCAGCCGGGCGAACTCCGTCCAGCTGATCGGCTCCATCTCGGCGGCGGCGTTGAGCTTCATCGTGCATGAGCCCAGCGGGATCATGCCGCGGTCGAGGGCGAAGTCCTGGTCGGAGAGCCGGCGCAGGTAGCGCAGCATCGCCGTTTCGGACCGGTGCGCGTGGAAGACCTCGTGGGTCAGGTAGTCCGTCTCGCG
The DNA here is from genome assembly GCF_040683095.1 of Sphaerisporangium sp. NPDC051017. NCBI lineage: Bacteria > Bacillati > Actinomycetota > Actinomycetes > Streptosporangiales > Streptosporangiaceae > Sphaerisporangium > Sphaerisporangium sp. NPDC051017. Next base: position 26,796 of record NZ_JBFBCI010000029.1, on the reverse strand, counting down.
CAGGAGTGAAGGCGGGAGTCCGATCGTGTCGGTCGCCGCGGTCGTGGTGCCGCCGGCCTGCTCGGGTGCACCCTCGCCGACGACGCTGATCACGGTGGCGACCAGTGGCGTCGTGGTCGTCTCGTCGCAGGCGACGCGGACGTGGTCGGCATCCACGCGACCGAGGTTGACCCCGGCCCGGCGAGCGGCGGCGAGGACCTGGTCGGCCCGGCCGGGGACACGGACCAGGACGGTGTCGAAGAAGCCGTCGTGCACGACCTCGGTGCCCGCCCGGCGCAGCGCCGTGGCCAACGCGGTGGCGTGGCCGTGCACCTGCTCGGCGATCGCTCGCAGTCCCTCGGGCCCGTGGTAGACCGCGTACGACGCGGCGAGCACGGCCGGCAGCACCTGAGCGGTGCAGATGTTGGAAGTGGCCCGGTCGCGGCGGATGTGCTGTTCGCGGGTCTGCAGGGCGAGGCGGTAGGCCGGATGCCCGGCGGCGTCGACGGAGACGCCGACCAGCCGGCCTGGGAGGGAACGCTCGAGGCCGTTGCGGACGGCGAGGTAGCCCGCGTGCGGGCCGCCGTAGCCGAGGGGGACGCCGAAGCGCTGGGTGGTGCCGCAGGCGATGTCGGCACCCAGGTCGCCGGGGGAGCGGACGAGTGTGAGGGCGAGGAGATCCGCGGCGATCGTGTACTTGGCGTCCTGGGCGTGCGCGTACTCGCCGAGCCGGCGGTAGAACGAGTCCTCGCGCAGCGCTCCGGACGCGCCGGGGTACTGCACGACGACCCCGAACACGTCGTCGGGCAGGTCGCCGGCCAGGTCGCCGGCCAGGTCGCGCACGTCCATGTCGATGCCGACGGCCTCGGCTCGCATCCGCACGAGCGCGATCGTCTGGGGCAGGCACTCCGCGTCGAGCAGCAGCCGGTTCGACCGGGACTTCGACGTCCGCCGCATCAGCAGCACGGCCTCGGCGACCGCGGTCGACTCGTCGAGCATCGACGCGTTCGCGGTGTCCAGGTCGGTCAGGTCCGCCACGGCGGTCTGGAAGTTCAGCAGCGCCTCGAGCCGGCCCTGGGAGATCTCTGGCTGATATGGGGTGTACGCGGTGTACCAGGCGGGGTTCTCCAGCACGTTGCGCCGGATCACCGCGGGGGTCACGGTGTCGTGGTAGCCGAGCCCGATCATCGAGGGGAGCACGGCGTTGGCTGCGGCGATCTCGCGGAGCTCACGGGTGGCCTCGGCCTCGGACACCGCGGTGGGCAGGGCCAACGGCTGAGAGGTGCGGATCGCCGGAGGGACTGCGGCGTCGACGAGCTCGTCGACGTCGCCGAAGCCGCACTCGGCGAGCATCTTGCGCTGATCCGACTCGGACGGGCCGATGTGACGGCGTGCGAAGGACGTCATGAGGGCTCCCAAAAATCGCGCCCGGCGGGTGCCGGTGCGGGAGCCCCCTCTGTCGTTGGCCTGAGAGATTCACCGACGTGCCGAGGGCACGGTCCGGCTTTCACCGTGGGCGAGGCGCGTCGGGCGCCTGCTTTCCAGAGTGGCCTGGCCTTGAGCGGTGTAGGTGCCTGAGAGATTGGCGGGGTTCTTGCTCCTCCGGCGCCCGCCCGACGTCGTCGTCGTGGGCGAGTCTCTTCCGCTCGGGCTCGTGCGGCCCGATGTGAACTTGTGACGGCGACTCTACGGGCGCCGCACCGTCCCGTCTAGACCCGAACGTTCGGCTCTCCGAACGTAACTCGTGTGTGAGCGGGTGTTCGGCCCTGAATGCCGGTCGTCGAGGTATCGAGTAGCCCGTTCGGTTTGCCGATCGATTATCAGGATTGGCCACGGGTGATCCACAGTGTGGCGGGGCGCAAGCTCGTGACCTGCGCCAGCGGGCGGGTCCGTCGCGCCGCCTCGACGCCCACTCGGTGGTGGCTTCGCCGGGACCGGTTCGGCGAGGAGGTCGGCCATCGCCGAAAGCATTCAGCGAACCGCTCATATGGCCTCTACCGTTCGGAGAACCAAACAAATATCGCCTCAGACCGTTGCGTTGTTCGGTGTTGATGGCTTACTGTCCACGACCATGAACAGCCCCTCCCGGCGCCCCGACGTTCGCCGCGCCGGTTCCCCCACAGTGGTGGTCGTCATCGGAACCTTCGACACGAAGGCCGAAGAGCTCGGAGTGCTCGCCGACGAGATCGAGGCCCAGGGCGCGACCGCTGTTCTGATGGACACGTCTGCTCGGTTGACCGAACGCCCCTCGGCGGATGTGATCGCCCGGCGCACCTTCATCGACCAGGAACAGGTCGCCGCTGCAGCAGGCAGCACGAGCGCCGCGATCAGCGCTCTTCCCCGTGGTGAGGCGGTGTCCGCGCTCCGAGCCGGCGTCACGGCCCTGCTGGAGCGGATGGTCGCCGAGCGTTCGGTCGACGGGGCCGTCTGCATGGGCGGCGCGGGCACGCACATCGCCGGTCCTGCCTTCCAACGGCTCCCGCTCGGCTTCCCGAAACTGATCATCTCGCCGCTGGCCTCCGGCGGCAGGACCTTCGAGGCCTACGTTGGCATCAAGGACGTCGCGGTTCTCCACTCGGTCGCCGACATCATCGGGGTCAACTCGGTGACCAGCGGGGTCTACCGGTCGGCGGCGGGATACATCGTGGGCGCCGCCCGTCACGTCGGCGCGGAACCGCCATGGGCCGAACGGACCTCGCCGACCATCGCGGCGTCGATGAACGGAAACACCACTCCCGCGCTCATGCGTGGCCGGGAGCGTCTCGAGGCGGCCGGCTACTCGTTCGTCGCCTTCCACGCGAACGGAGTGGGCGGACGGGCACTAGAGGACGCGGTCGCCTCCGGCAAGGTCGACATCGTCCTGGACTTCACCACGACGGAGCTGGCCGGCCACCTCGTCGGCGGTCTGATGGATCCGGGGCCGGAGCGCATGGAGACCGCCGGACGCCGGGGGGTTCGACAGGTCCTCGTGCCCGGCTGCCTCGACTTCATCACCTGCGGGCGGTTGGAGGACGCCGAGCAGGAGTTCCCCGGCCGGGTGTACTTCGGCCACAACCCCGAGCTGACGCTCGTCCGGCTGACCCGCGACGAGGCAGCGACCCTCGGCAAGGAGTTCGCCCGCAAGGCCAACCTCGCCACGGGTCCCGTCACGGTCTACGTCCCGACCGGGGGCCTGTCGATCCCGGATGCACCGGGCGGCCCCTTTTGGGATCCCGAGGCCGACACGGCGTTCCTCGACGATCTGCGTGAGGGGCTCCAGCCCCAGGTCGAGCTGATCACCTTGCCATGGCACATCAACGACCCCCGCTTCATCGACCGGATCGTCGACGACCTGCTCGTCGGCTCCGGGGCGGCCGACGGCGCGGCCCGTCCGTGCGACGCCGTCACCACCTGACACAGCTGTACTGAACCAGGAAGAGGAATTCATGGGCATCGGCAAGGATCTGCGGCTCCGGCGGATCATCGACCCCGTCACCAACTCCACCGTCATGTTCGCCTTCTCGCACGGCACGAGCACCCCTGAGGTCATGCCGGGCATCGAGGACCCGATCGGCATGTACCGCAAGGTTCGCGACGGCGGCGCGACGTGCGCCTTCCTGTCGGCGGGGCTGCTGCAGACGATGTCGCCGGTGATCGCCGAGTCGCCCGAGGTCGGCATCGTCGCGAAGATCACCTCCACGGCGACCCGCGGCGAGAAGCCGCACCAGGAGCGACTGATCGCCTCCGTCGAGCACTGTGCCAAGCTCGGCGTCGACGGCGTCGTCGCGCTGCTGCCGTTCGCTCCCGAGAACAAGCCGGACATGATCGAGCTCGCCGGGCGGATCGGCGAGGCCTGTCGCGAGTACGACCTTCCGTTCGTCGCCGAGGCGGAATTCCCGAACGCCTACTATACGGACGGCAAGGACTACCAGAGCGAGTGGGGCCTCGCTTACCTCAAGCATACGGCCCGGCTGTGTGTGGAGCTGGGCGCCGACGTGGTCAAGACCAACTGGCTGGGCTCGCCCGAGCAGTTCGCGCCGATCGTCGACTGCGTCCCGGGCACCCCGGTGATCGTGGCCGGCGGCTCCCGGGAGTCCGACCTCGAACTGCTGCGCAAGGTCGCGGCCGCCCGTTCGGTGGGCGCGGTCGGCACGTCGGTCGGACGCAACATCTTCCAGCACAAGAACCCGACCGCGATCACCGCGGCCCTGCGCGCAGTGGTCACCGGGGCCCAGACCCCGGAGGAGGCCGTCGAGGGCAACCCCGAGCTGAGCGCCGACGAGATCCTTGTCGCCGTCTGAGCCAGAGACCGTGACCACCAGTCAGGAGTCGAGATGAAGGCAGTGGTACTCGAGGCCGAGTGGGCGCCGCGCCCAGGTGCGCGGATCTCTGAGGCCGATGCGAAGCGGCAGTGGGCGGCGAACGCCAACGAGGCGTACCGCAACCCGGCCGTGGACTTCCGGGAGGTCTCCGACCCGGGCGCGCCCGGGCCGACCGAGGTAGTGGTCCAGGTGGGTGCCTGCGGCCTGTGCGGCTCGGACGTCCACATGTTCGAGACCGACGACGAGGGCTACCTGCTGCTCCCGTACCACCTCAAGGCGCCGGTGATCACCGGTCACGAGTTCGCCGGCAAGGTGGTGGCCGTGGGCCGCGAGGTGACCGGCCTGCGTGAGGGCGAACTCGTCGCCGTCGAGGAGATCCAGTGGTGTGGGCGCTGTCGCGAATGTCGCGGCGGCTACTGGAACCAGTGCGGCTACATCGAAGACCTCGGTTTCACCCTCGACGGAGGCTTCGCCCAGTACGTCAAGGTCGACTCCCGGTACTGCTGGTCGCTCGACGGCGTGCTGCAGCGGTACGGCAGCGAGGAGAAGGCACTCGAGGTCGGCGCGCTCACCGAGCCCACCAGCGTCGCCTACGAGGGCATGTTCACCCGGGCCGGCGGCTTCAAGCCCGGTGGCGTCGTCGCCGTCTTCGGTGGCGGACCGATCGGCCTCGCCTCGGTCGCCCTGGCCAAGGCCGCAGGAGCCTCCCAGGTCTTCGCGGTCGACATGATCGCCGAGCGCCGCGACCTCGCTGCCGCGCTGGGCGCCACCCGCGTCATCGACCCGGCGGCCGAGAACGCCGCCGACGTGATCGCCGAGGCGACCAAGGGTGTCGGCGCAGCCATGGTCGTCGAAGCCACCGGCAACTTCAACGCGGTGATCAACGCAGTCGAGGACTCCCTGGCGGTCGGCGGCAAGATCGTGATCGTCGGCATGGACGCCCGGCCCACGACCTTCAACTCGATCCGCCTGATGCTCACGGGCGGACAGATCCACGGCACCGTCGGCCACTCCGGGTCCTGGGACTTCCCGAACGTGATCGCGCTGATGGCCTCGGGCGCCATCAGCATGGAGAACGCGGTCACCCACCGGTTCCCACTGGAGAAGCTCGTCGCCGCCGTCGACGAGACCAAGCGTCGCACCAACGGCAAGATCCTCGTCAAGCCCCAGCTCTGAGACCACCGGCTGGGCCGACTTCGCGGCTCGGCCGCCGCGCGGGAGCCGCATCCGGCCGCCCGCTCCATCCGATCAGGAGTGTATTGCCATGATCCAACTACATTCGCGACTGCTCAGCGACCTGGCGCCGCCGGACATCCAGGAGTACCTCAAGACAAACGACACGATCATCATCCCGCTGGGCTCGGTCGAGATGCACGGCCCGCACCTGCCGATCGGCACCGACATCTACAACGCCCAGGAGGTGTGTCGGCGCGCTGCCGACATCGCCGGCGTGCTCTACGCCCCGCCGATCTGGACCGGCTACAGCCCCCAGCACCTGCGCGAGCCCGAGAACGGGATGGGCACCATCACCTTCCGCGGTGAGACGGTGCGCCGAGTCATCTACGACACGGCCCGATCGCTGATCCACCACGGCTTCAACCGGCTGATCTTCGTCAACGGCCACACCTCGAACACCAAGGTGACCGACTCGGTCTTCCGGCACCTGCGCTACGAGACCGGCGCCTTGGTCGGCATGTTCAAGCCCTACGGCGAGCGCTACCTCGGCATCATCGAGGACCTTATGGAGAACACCCCCGAGGAGACTCCGGGCTGGCACGCCAGTGAGCAGGAGACCTCGATCATGATGGCCTACAAGCGGGAGAACGTGAAGCTCGACCGCGCCGTCGACGCCCGCGGGCACGCCCCGCACTGGCTGCCCGAGTCGTTCAAGAAGGACGACGCCAGCCCGGACGCCGCCTTCAAGGGCTACGAGTACTTCTACTTCCCGATGGACCACCAGGAGATGGCCGAACACGGGATCATCGGCAACCCCTTCCGCGCCACCGAGGAGAAGGGCCACGCCATCTTCGACCGGTTCGCCCAGTACCTCGCCGAGGCGCTGGAGGAGCTGAAGCAGGTGAAGGTTAGCATCAAGCAGCGCGAATTCGTGCTCAAGGCCTGACCCACTCCGGATAGCGCCGGACCTGCCGGAACGGCACCAACGACACCAAGACTGATTCGGCGGCGGGCTTCTGATCGAGCCTGCCGCCGGGGTGAGGAGACCATCATGGGCAAGCTGGACGGCAGGGTCGCGTTCATCACCGGCGCGGCTCGGGGCCAGGGGCGTTCGCACGCCGTGACGTTGGCCAAGGAGGGTGCCGACATCATCGCAGTCGACATCTGCGCACCCGTGGAGTCCGCTCCTTACGAGATGGGCAGTCGCGACGAGCTCGCCGAGACCGGGCGACTCGTCGAGGAGGCCGGCGGAAAGATCATCACCCGCGTCGCCGACGTGCGGGACCTCGACGCGCTCACCGCCGCCGTTGAGGCCGGGGTGGCCGAGTTCGGCCGGCTTGACATCATCCTCGGCAACGCCGGTGTGTGTACCTACGGCGAGCTGGCGACGATGAGCGTCGAAAAGTTCGAAGAAATGATCGACATCGACCTGACCGGCGTCTGGAAGACCGTGCGAGCCGGCGTCCAGGCGATGATCGAGGCCGGCAACGGCGGGTCGATCGTGCTCACCAGCTCGACGGCGGGTCTGCGTAACCTCAACCAGATCGGCCACTACGTGGCCGCCAAGCATGGTGTCACCGGCCTGGCCAAGGCCCTGGCCAACGAGCTGGCCCCGCACGACATCCGGGTCAACTCGATTCACCCCAGCAACTGCCGGACCCCGATGATGACCAATATCGGCGTCCGCAAGATGTTCCGGCCCGACCTCGAGAACCCGACTCTCGAGGACGCCAAGGCCGGCTACGGCAGCATCCACCTGCTTGACACGCCGTGGGTGGAGCCGCAGGACGTCAGCAACGCGATCCTGTTCCTGTGCTCGGATGAGGCTCGCTACATGACCGGCGGCGCGATCCCGGTCGACGCCGGCATGCTCGCGAAGTGACGCCGGTGACGTGAGCTTCACCCACATCGTGCTGTTCACCTGGTCCTCCGAGGCTGAACGGCACAACCAGACCGTGGCCAAGGCGTTGCGGGAATTCACCCCCGGCCTGGAGGGCGTCGTGTCCTATCGCTGCGGCGGCGACGCCGGGGTCACGGACACGAACGCCGACTTCGCGATCGTGGCGGACTTCGCGTCGCGGGAAGCGTTCGAGGCCTACCGCGACCATCCCGAACACCAGCGGATTCTCCGCGAGGAGATCGCTCCCCATCTCAAGAGCAAGTCCGTCGCCCAGTGGTGGGTGACGGGTACGGAAGCCACCTGAGGCATTCCGTCGGGGACGTCGCGGCAGGGGGGTCGTGACGCCCCGGCGCCGACAGTGGCACCTGCGTCATCGTCGATGAGAGAGTTGCTATGCCTGCCGAGACAATCTCGCCTGCCGAGGCTCAGAGTACACCCGAGGCGGCCGGAGCGTCCCCACCGGTGGTGGAGTTGCGCCAGGTGCGCAAGGTCTACCCGGGGACCGCTCATCCCGCGGTGGATGACGTGTCGATCATCATCAACGAGGGCGAGTTCTTCTCGATCCTCGGGTCGAGCGGGAGCGGTAAGACCACCACTCTGCGGATGATCGCCGGCTTCGAACAGCCCACGGGCGGCCAGGTCCTGCTCAGCGGTGTCGACGTGAGCGGGGTTCCGGCGAACCATCGTGATGTCAACACCGTCTTCCAGAACTACGCGCTGTTCCCCCACATGAAAGTCCGGGCGAATGTCGCGTACCCGCTGAAGATGAAGCGCGTGTCGCGCGCCGAGATCGGGCCCCGCGTCCAGGAGGCGCTCGAGCGCGTCGACATGGCCTCCTATGCCGACCGGCTCCCACACCAGCTCTCCGGCGGGCAGCGGCAGCGAATCGCATTGGCCCGGGCACTGGTCGGGCGCCCACGACTGCTGCTGCTCGACGAGCCTCTCGGTGCGCTCGACTTCAAACTCCGCGAGAGCATGCTGGGACTGCTCAAGCGACTGCAGCGCGAGGTCGGCATCACGTTCGTCTACGTGACCCACGACCAGGGCGAGGCCCTGGCGATGAGCGACAAGGTCGCCGTCATGAGCAAAGGCCGGGTGGAGCAGATCGGAACTCCACAGGAGATCTACCGGGTTCCGGCCACCTCCTTCGTCGCAGGCTTCATCGGGAAGACCAACCTGCTGCGGTGCCAGGCAGCGGGACCGACCTCGGCGCGTTCCGGGTCGATGCGGTTCGCGACGTCCTCGGCCTGCTCGCAGGGCACCTTCTCGGTGAGCGTGCGTCCCGAAGCCATCGTCGTCGGCGACGACGCCCGTAGCTGCGCCAACCACTTCTCGGGGGTCGTGGACGACGTCGCCTTCCTCGGTCACGTCTACGAGCTGCAGGCGGTGGTGGGAGACCAGCGCCTGACCCTGCGCGTGGACGAGTTCAACGGAGCGCGCGGAGACGTCATCGACATCGGCTGGTCCGCAGAGGCCACTGTGGTGGTCGAGGAGGCCGGGCCGTGACCGCGGCCGTTGGGAGCCCGGCGACGTCCGGCATCGCGACCCGCCCGCGGACCGGACTGCCCGCCTGGGTCGGCCGCACCTTCCAGCTGGCTCCCGCGTTGGTGTGGATCGCTGTGCTGGTGCTGGTGCCGAACCTGTTCCTGCTTCTGTACAGCTTCTGGACCAGCAGCTACGGAGTGGTGGTCCCGGAGCTCACCACAGCCAACTACACGGCGCTGTTCAGCTCCGAGGTGTTCTGGATCCTGTTGCGGCGCACTCTCGTCATCGCCCTGGTGTCCGCCGCTCTGGCGACCGTGATCGCCTACGCCGCGGCCTACGTCATCGTCCGCAGGTTCGGGCGCTACAAGTTGCTCGCGGCGCTGCTCATCCTCATCCCGCTGTGGGTCAGCTACCTCATGCGGGTCTTCGCCTGGAAGATCATTCTCGGCGACAACGGCTTTCTCGCCGGTGTCCTGAGGACGCTGGGGTTCGGCCCCGACGCCACATCGCTGTTCCTCTACTCGCAGACCTCGATGATCATCACGCTGACCTACGTGGCGATCCCCTACGCCTTCCTCTCCACCTACACCGCGCTCGAGCGGGTCCCCCCACATCTGTTGGAGGCGGCCGCGGACTGCGGCGCCGGCGCCTGGACCCGCTTTCGCACCGTGATCCTGCCGTTGACCAGGCCCGGGGCCGCCGTCGGCTTCGCCATCGCCTTCGTCCTGGTCTTCGGCGACTACGTCACTCCAGCGATGGTCGGCGGGCTCGACGGCACCATGCTCGGCACCCTCGTGCTGCAGCAGTTCGGGCCGGGCAGCGACTGGGCGGGCGGATCCGCCGTCGGCATCACCATCATCGCGACCGGGTTGCTGCTGTTGGCCGTGATCTCGCTCTTCACCCGACTGGAGGCCCGCCTTGACTAGCGGAATCCTGAGCCGACCGGGCCGGGCCCCGTCCATCACGCGACCCGACCGCACAACGGCCACGCGCTCGAAGCTTTGGGGGCGCGTCGGCACCACGGTGGCGGTCGTCTTCCTCGGCCTGCTCTTCCTCTACCTCTACGCGCCGCTCTTGGTGACGATGCTGTTCTCGTTCGCCTCGAACAAGGTGCAGACGCTGCCGATCGAGGGCTTCACCTGGTCCTGGTACGGCGCCCTGTTCGCCGACGCGCAGATGCTCGACGCCATCCGGTACAGCCTGCTCGTGGCCGTGGTCAGCGTGTCCATCAGCGCCGTCGCCGGGCTCGGATTCGCGCTGCTCGCCCAGCGGGTCAAGGTCAGAGGCGGAGGCGTGATCTCAGCGTTGTCGGCCGCGCCGATGGTCGCCCCGGGGATGGTCCTTGGCATCTCGCTGCTCGTGGTGTTCAACCTGATCGGCGTCCAGCCGGGCTTCCTGACGATCGCCGTCGGCCACGCCGCCTTCGTGACTCCGCTCGTGAGCTTTGTCATTCAGCAGCGGCTGAAGGTCGCAGACCTCTCGCTCGAAGACGCCTCACGCGATCTGGGGGCCGGGCCCTTGCGCACCTTCTGGCACGTCACGCTGCCGGGCGTCCGGGTAGCGCTTCTCGCCGCCTGCCTGTTGGGGTTCACGCTGTCGATGGACGAAATCGCCGTGACCTACTTCCTCGCGGGGACACAGCCGACGCTGCCGGTATACGTATGGGGCCTGGTGCGCTTCGGCTTCACCCCGGAGGTGAACGCGGCATTCACCCTGATCGGTGGCGGCTCCCTGCTCCTGCTGGCTCTGGCGGGGGTTCTGATGCTCGTCAGCGCCAGGCGGGCACGCAGGCAGCAGGCGACCGGCGCACCCTCCGATCGGACCGCCGAACAGCTCTGATCGACCACGGCCGTCCCGTGGGGGACGGCCTCGCGAACTCGCGGCCGGTCGTCGCTCAACGTCGGCTGGCCGCTGTCGACGTCGATGAAGCCTGTTCAGGTGCTGGCCAGGATCGCCGGCAACGCCCTGTCGCTACAAGGTCGCGCTCGGAGTACCGGTCGATTTCGGCCTAATGTGCGGCCATTTTGATCGGTTACGGCTGTGAAACATAGATGCCGACAGACTTGACCGGATGTTCGGTTCAGCCGTAGTTTCACCGGCATTAGCACGCCAGACGTTCGGAAGAGCGGATCACAGAGTCCGGAAGTCAGGCGAGACGAGCGGCGGACCACTGGGGTTCCGCGGCAGATCGCGGCAGTTCTAGGAGGCCACGATGGAACGCAACGTGCTCGACCGGGCGCTGGGTCGCCCCCTTACGCGACGCAACCTGCTGCGCGGAGGCGTGATGCTGGGTGCGGCCGTCGCTGCGGCACCGGCGCTCGCGGCCTGCGGCGGAGGCGGCGCCTCGAGTTCGCGTGATCAGCGGACGCTGAACATCCTGACGTGGGAGACCTACCATGACCCGGCCTGGCTGGCCGAGGTCAAGCAGGCCACCGGCATCACCGTCAACGCGGTCACCGCCGGCTCGGCGGGGGAGATGGTCGCGAAGGTCCGAGCCGCTCCCGCCCAGTACGACCTGGTAATGGTCACCGCCGGTGTCTACCGCGATTACACCGCATCCGACCTGCTCGTGCCGGTGGACGAGGCCCGGGTTCCCGGCCTGTCCGACAAGATCCGACTGAGTTTCGACTGGCGAGGCGCCGCGACCGTCGACGGCAAGCGGTACGGGATCCTCTACAACTGGGGCAACCAACCACTCGTATACGACGACTCGGTTGCGAACTCGCCGGCTGCCTCCAAGTACAAGAATTCCGACGGCGTGGTCGGTGACTGGAACATCCTCTGGGACCCGGCGTTCGCTCGAAAGGTCTCGGTGTTCGACGACCCCGTCTCGGTCCTGCCGATGATCCCGCTCTCTCTCGGCATCGCCGACCCCTACCACCTCTCCGACGCCGACTTCGCGCGGATGAAGGACAAGCTGATGGCGCTGCGTCCGCAGATCCGGCGGCTGACCAGCGGGTTCAACGACCAGACCACCCAGTTCGCCAACGGTGAGGCCCGGCTGGGATACCTCAACAACATCACCAGCGTCTCCTCGCTCGCCGGCCAGGGCAAGAAGCTCAACGTCAACAACACGCCGGGTGCCGGCGTGCCCGCCTGGACCGACAGCTACGCCATCACCAAGGCCGGGGCCGAACGACTGGACGCGGTCTACCAGTTCATCGCCTACACCTTGACGGTGCCGTGGCAGGCCCGTTTCGTCGCTGCCAGCGGGAACGCGGGGGTGCTGGACGGCCAACAGGCCGGCTCGGCCGAGGCGCAGCGGGCCGGCCTCACGCCGGAGAGACTTGCCGCCACCCAGATTCCCGCGACGGCGGCGGGCGACGCCTTCTTCAGCAAGATGAAGTTCTTCCAGACGACGGAGAACCAGCAGGCCAGGCTCAACCTCTGGAACGAGTTCAAGTTGGGTCTCGGCTGATGGAGGAGAGATGCCCGAACGCGCCGCGGCGAGATGCCGGCATTCAGAGAACCGAACGACGCGCCCCAGCCACGACCCGGAGGTGAGGGTGTCCGAGTATGCTTGTCACAAAGGTATAGACCTATACGCCCCCCGAACTCACGATCAAGGCTCGTCGGGGCGGAACACCGGTGCGACCGGTACCGGCAGAGAGGGGAGCGAGCGCAGGTGACCGACGAGGTCAACGAGCCGTCGATCGGTGAGCGACTCCGGGAACTCCGGTCCGCGCACGGCCTCTCCATCCGCGCCCTGTCCGAGCGTGCCAAGGTCTCGACCTCGGTGATCAGCGAGGTCGAGCGGGGCAAGACCGAGCCGTCGATCTCCACGCTGAAGCACCTTGCGACCGCGCTCGGCACCAGCATCACCTACTTCTTCACCTCGCCGGCGCAGAGCAACGGGCACGTCATTCGGGCCGACGACCGCAAGACCATCATCGCATCGCAGCCCTCGACCGGCGACGGGCGCTCGTCGATCGAGGCCAAGGGGATCCGTTTCGAGTTGGCCAGCCCTGATGCCTCCGAAGTGCTCGAGGCGCTGTACGGGCGCTACGAGAAGGACGCCAGTACCGGCGAGGAGATGTACACGCATGATGGCGAGGAGTGGGCGATGGTGCTCGCCGGTCGTTTCAAGATCACTCTCGGCGACGAGGTGTACTTCCTCGACCCTGGCGACTCGATCTGGTTCAAGAGCAACATCCCGCACCGGATCACCAACGTCGCCGACGGGGTCAGCGAGTACATCTGGATGAACACGCCGAAGTCCTTCTGACCGCTCCAACGGCGATCACCTTTCGCCGCCGCCTTGGTTCTGACGCAGGCCGGCGGGATCTCTGCCTCAGAGGTACCGGCGAAGGCCGGCGAGTGCGGAGTCCAGGAGTTGGGGGAGGGAGGCGTCCTCGCTGTCGAGCCACTGCTCGTACGCCGACAGCGCCATCCCCAGGCTCACGTACCCCGCCGTCCTCGGCAGCAGGTCGTTGGCGGACAGGCCATACCTGCCGGCGACGTACTCGGCGATGACCCGGCGCCACGCGGCGTATTTGAGCACTGAGTGCGCCTGCAGCGCAGGGGTGGTGAGCAGCAGCCTCATGCGCTGGCGATGCTGCGGGATCGCGGCCTCATCCAGGTGATTGAAGTCGAGTACGGCCCGGTGCACCGCCTGATACACGGGGACGTCGAGGGGCGTGGCCTCCAGAAACTCGCGCAGGTGCACGAGGCCGGCGTCGAACTGCCCCCACGGGATGTCGTTCTTGGACGGGTAGTACCTGAACAGTGTCCGTCGCGCGATGCCGACGGCCTCGGCGATCGCGTCCACCGTCGTCTCCTCGAACCCTCGCTCGGCGAACAGGCGGAACGCCACCCGCTCGATCGCGGCATGGTCGGTCGCGGGGCGGCGCCCCGGCGTCATCTGCCTTGATCGGCTGTTCACAAGCCCTGAAGGTAGCAGTTTCACACGGGGTCTTCCTTTTTTGCCCTCGGTGCATTAAATATTTGTTGCACTTGGTGCCGTAACTGCGGCGCCCCCGACGAAGGAGCAGTCATGGAAGACACGGTCACCCCAGCCGAGGCGACTGAGGAGCTCACGGCGGAGACGCTGATCGAAGAGGTGTCGATCGACGGCATGTGCGGCGTCTACTGATGACCGATCATCTGGATGAGGCCTGGGAGCTTTCTCCCAGTTTGGCCCTGCGGCCAGAGCCGTTCGGGGCATTGGCCTACCACTTCGGCAACCGACGTCTGACCTTCCTCAAGCGCACCGAACTCCTCTCGGTCGTCCGCGCTCTCGCCGGCCACCCCGACGCCCGTACAGCGCTGGCCCACGTCGGAGTTCCCACCGATCGGTGGCCGGCGTACGCCGAGGCGTTGCGGGGCCTGGCGTCCGCCGACATGATCAGACCGCGCACGGGGGGAAGGGGGCCGCGGGAAGAGCCGGCGGCGGCCGCTCCGGCGCGGTCCGGGGCGGCGAGCGGATCGCTGGTCGAGCGGTTCGAGCACGGCCTGGATGCTCCCATCTGCCTGACCTGGGAGCTCACGTACGCCTGCAACCTGTCATGTGTGCACTGCCTGTCGTCCTCGGGGCGGCGTGACCCGCGTGAGCTCAGCACCGAGCAGTGCGAGGCGGTGATCGACGCGTTGCAGGCCATGCAGGTCTTCTACGTCAACATCGGCGGCGGGGAGCCGACGGTGCGGCCCGACTTCTGGCACCTGCTGGAGTACGCCGTGAGCCACCAGGTCGGGGTGAAGTTCTCGACCAACGGGGTGCGCTTGACACCTGAGCGTGCACGGTACCTGGCAGCTACCGACTACGTCGACGTGCAGGTCTCACTTGACGGTGCCACGCCCGAGGTCAACGATCGCGTGCGCGGGCCAGGCTCGTACGCGACGGCGATGCGGGCGCTGGACAACCTGGCCGCGGCCGGGTTCGCCAACGCGAAGCTGTCGGTAGTGGTGACCCGGGAGAACGTGGGCCAACTGGACGAGTTCAAGGCCATCGCGGACGAGCGCGGGGCGACGCTCCGGCTCACCCGGCTGCGCCCGTCGGGACGGGGCGCCGACGTGTGGCACGAGCTGCATCCCACGGCGGCCCAGCAGCGCGAGCTGTACGAGTGGCTGCTGCGTGCGGGCGAGAACGTGCTCACCGGCGACTCGTTCTTCCACCTGGCGGGCTACGGCGAATCGCTGCCGGGGCTGAACCTGTGCGGGGCGGGCCGGGTCGTCTGCCTCATCGACCCCCTCGGCGACGTGTACGCGTGCCCGTTCGCGATCCATGACCGCTTCCGCGCCGGCAACGTGCTCTCCGACGGCGGGTTCGCCGCCGTCTGGCGCGACTCGGAGCTCTTCCGGGAGCTGCGATCGCCGCAGACCTCCGGCACCTGCACCGGATGCCGCTTCTTCGACTCCTGCCGTGGCGGGTGCATGGCGGCCAAGTTCTTCACCGGGCTGCCGCTGGACGGTCCCGATCCCGAATGCGTGCAGGGCCACGCGACCGACGCTCTCGCGGCGGCGGGCCGTACGGTGCCCAAGCCCAGCCAGGACCACTCACACCACACTAAGAGCCGGCCGGTTCCGGTGCGCATCGGACGCCGCCCCGCCGGCCCACCCGTGCATGCATGCGTGGAGAGCCCGCTGGCCGGATTCACTCCCTCACACGACGTGTAGCAAAGAAAGAGATCCTATGGCTGCGAACGCATGGTTCGAGACGGTGGCGGAGGCGCAGCGCAGAGCGCGGCGCCGCCTGCCGAAGTCGGTGCACTCGGCGCTGCTCGCGGGGTCGGAGCGGGGCCGGACGTACCGCGACAACATGGCCGCGTTCGCCGAACTCGGATTCGCGCCGCACGTCGCGGATCTACCGGCCAAGCGCGACATGGCCACCACCGTGATGGGCCAGCAGATCGCACTACCGGTGCTCATCTCGCCCACGGGGGTGCAGGCCGTGCACCCGGAGGGGGAGGTGGCGGTGGCGCGCGCGGCGGCGGCACGCGGAACGATCATTGGGTTGAGCAACTTCGCCAGCAAGCCGGTCGAGGAGGTCGTGGCCGCCAACCCGCAGACCTTCTTCCAGATGTACTGGATGGGCACCAAGGACTCCATGACCGCTCACATGCAGCGGGCCCGCGCGGCCGGAGTCAAGGGACTCATCGTGACCCTGGACTGGACCTTCTCCCATGGCAGGGACTGGGGCAGTCCGTGGATCCCGGAACGACTCGACCTCAAGGCGATGGCGCGCTTCGCGCCGCAGGTACTGTCGCGGCCACGGTGGCTGCTCGACTTCGCCAGGACCGGCCACCTGCCCGACCTGACCGTCCCCAACGTGGCCGAGCCCGGCCAACCGGTGCCGACGTTCTTCGGGGCGTACGGTGAGTGGATGCAGACGCCCCCACCGAGCTGGCAGGACGTGCGCTGGATGCGCGAGCAGTGGGACGGCCCGTTCATGCTCAAGGGCATATCCCGGCTCGACGACGCCCGCCGTGCGGTGGACATCGGGGTCACGGCGATCTCGGTGTCGAACCATGGCGGGAACAACCTGGACGGCACACCCGCCACCATCCGGCTCCTGCCGGCCATCGCCGACGCGGTCGGCGACCAGGTCGAGGTCCTGCTCGACGGCGGTGTCCGCCGGGGAGGCGACGTGGTCAAGGCCCTCGCGCTCGGCGCGCGGGCCGTGATGATCGGACGCGCCTACCTGTGGGGCTTGGCGGCGAACGGCCAGGCGGGCGTGGAAAACGTGCTGGACATCCTGCGCGGCGGGATCGACTCGGCGCTGCTAGGACTCGGCCGGGCGTCCATCCAGGACCTGGAACGCGGCGACGTGGTGATCCCGCCCGGTTTCACCCGTGAGATCGGCTCCCCGCACGATGAGTGAGAGGGGGGACGAAGGCGGCCTGGCGGACCTGTCGTGGTCCGCGCTGCCGCCCTCGCCGACCGTTCTGGTGCCACTCGGATCCACCGAGCAGCACGGCCCGCACCTGCCCCTTCACACCGACACGGCGATCGCGACGGCGGTGGCGCGAGCCGCCGCCGCTCGCCTTCACACGGCGAGGCCACCTGCCCCCGTCCTTGTGGCGCCCGCCATCGCGTACGGTGCCAGCGGCGAGCACCAGGACTTCCCCGGCACGATGTCCATCGGTCACGACGCCCTCCAACTCCTGCTGGTCGAGCTCATCCGGTCCCTGTCCCGTTGGGCCGGGCAGGTCGTGTTCGTCAACGGGCACGGCGGAAACCTGGACGGCCTCGCCGCCGCAGTGGTACAGATGCGGCACGAAGGACACGACGCGGTCTGGGCGCCCTGCACGGCCGGCGACACCGATGCCCACGCCGGCCACACCGAGACCTCGCTCATGCTGCACCTGGCCCCGCACCTGGTGGACATGACCCGGGCCGAGCCGGGCAACCTCACCCCGCTCGCCGAGCTCATGCCCGAGCTCACCACCAAGGGCGTCGCCGCCGTATCACCCTCCGGCATACTCGGCGATCCCACCACCGCCTCCGCCGAAAAGGGCCACTGCATACTCGATCAGATGGCCGACGATGTGGCCACCCGCATCCGACACCGGCGGGTGGACCGCACTGGTCGCCTCCAGCCTTTGGACGCGACGACATGCCGGACGTGAGCGACCAGAGCACCGGGTTCCGAGTCGCCCTGGTGACCGGGGCGGCCCGCGGGATCGGAGCCGCCGTCGTCCGGGCACTGTGCGCCAGGGGCTATCGCGTGGTCGCGGTCGACTCCTGCGCGGCGGACGGACCGGACCGGCCTGCCGGAGTGACCTACCCGCTCGCGGCAATGGGCGACCTGGAGTCGCTGGTGAGCGACCACCCCGACGCGGTAGTGCCGTACATCGCGGACGTACGCGACCGCGAAGCCTTGGCGGGAGCCGCGGCAATGGCGATGGACCGCTTCGGCCGAATGGACGCGGCCGTGGCCGCCGCGGCCGTCATGCTCGGCGGCCTGCCACTGTGGGAGACCCCGGCGGCACATGTAAGCACGCTCTGGGAGACCGATGTGCTGGGAGTATGGAACACGGCCGCGGTGTGCGTCCCGCATATGCTGGCCGGGCCCGAGCCGGGCGGATGCCGCTTCGTCGCGGTGGCCTCGGCCGCCGGCTCGCATGGGTTGTTCCGCCTGGCGGCGTACACGATGGCGAAGCACGCTGTGGTCGGGCTGGTGCGCGGGCTCGCGGCCGACCTGGTGGGCACCGGGGTAACGGCGGCGGCCGTATCCCCCGGCTCGACCCGTACGCCTATGCTCACCGCCACCGCCGAGGTGTACGGCCTGGACGGCGTGGACGATTTCGCGCGGTCTCAGCTGCTGCGCCGCCTGATCGACCCTGCTGAGATCGCCGAGACCATCGCATTCTGCTGCTCTCGTGAGGGAGGCGTCGTCAACGGGTCGGTGGTGTCGGCGGACGGAGGATTCACCCCATGAGCGGTGCCGATCACCCCGCGTCCCACTCGCTGCCGAAGGGCTTCGCCGTCCGGCTGAACCGTCACGTCCGCGTTCGCGACAGCGGTCGCACCCTGGTCGGTGGCACGCCAACGCGTGTCGCCCACCTCGCCGACCGGGCAAGGGAACTGATCGTCGACCGCACGGTACGGGTGCGCGACCACGCCTCCGCCACGCTCGCCGACCGGCTGCTGGAGACCGGAATGGCCGACCCCGTCGTCGAGGAGCTACCCGACCTCGATCTGTCCCAGGTGACGGTCGTCGTACCGGTTCGCGACCGCCCCGCCGCGCTGAACAGGCTGCTGGTCTGCATCGCCGACCGGCACCGCGTGATCGTCGTCGACGACGCCTCGGAGGACCTCGCTGCCATCGCCGAGGTAGCGTCCGCGCATCACGCCGAGCTCGTACCACTGGCCCAGAACGCTGGGCCCGCTGCCGCACGCAATGCGGGCCTGCGCCGGGTCACCACCCCCTACGTCGCCTTCGTCGACTCCGATGTCGTCCTCGAAACCGACGCGCTGCCGATCCTGCTCCGGCACTTCACCGACCCCCGCGTGGCCATGGCCGCCCCGCGCGTGCTGGGGCTGCGACTGCCGGGCCGGGACCCGTGGATCCGCCGCTACGAGGACGCGCGTTCCTCCCTCGACCTCGGCACGGAACCCGGGATCGTCCGCCCTCGCGCGCCGGTCTCCTGGGTTCCCAGCGCCTGCCTCCTGGCCAGGGTGGACGCGCTGGGCCACGGGTTCACTGCCGAGATGCGCGTCGGCGAGGACGTCGACCTGGTCTGGCTCCTCGCGAACCACGGGTGGCGCATCCGCTACGAGCCCTCCTCCGTCGTCCGGCACGAGCACCGCACGGCCGTCCGCGACTGGCTACGGCGCAAGGCCTTCTACGGCACAGGCGCACATCTGCTCGCCCAGCGCCACGGTTCCAACGTCGCACCGGCCGTACTGGCCCCCTGGAGCGCGGGCTTCGCCCTCGCGCTGCTCGCCCAGCGGCGCTGGTCACTCCCGGTCGCCGGCATGATCTTCGCTGTGGCCACCGCACGGATCTCGGCCAAGGTCAAGGGCAGCGACCACCCGACTCGGCTCGCCCTGCGCCTGACCACCGACGGAGCCGTCGCCGCCGCGTGGCAGACCGCCGCGCTCCTCCTGCGCCACTGGTGGCCACTCGCCGCCGTCGGCTGCCTGTTCTCCAGGAGACTACGCCGGGCAATGATCGCGGCCACCGTGCTCGACACCGTGGTCGACCTCCGGCGTACCAGGGCCCACCTCGACCCGTTCCGGTACGCCCTCGCCCGCCGCCTGGACGACGCCGCGTACGGCTGCGGCGTGTGGTACGGCGCGATCCGCGGCCGCTCACCAAGAGCCCTGCTCCCCGACATTCAAGGGGCTCGTTTCAACCTGGCGCGCTATGAGGTGGTGATCGGGCGGTGGAAGAGGGCGGTCAGGAGGTAGGGGAGGCCGAAGACGTCGGCGGTTTCGGGGTGTTCGGTCATGGGGCGGAGTTCTACCTCGGTGAGGTCGTGGAAGAGCCAGCGGAGGTCGTCCGGGGTGAAGGCGAGTCCTCCGTGCAGGTGGCCGTCGCGGTAGAGGGCGTCGTCGGGGAGTTCGGAGCCCACGGCCGCTCCGGCGGCGAAGCAGGTGAGCGCGAAGTGGCCGCCGGGGGCGAGTACGCGGTCCAGGAGGGCGCGGTAGGTGACCCGGCGGTGCGGGGGCAGGTGGTGCAGGCAGCCGGAGTCGTAGACCAGGTCGTAGGGGCCGGCGAGCAGGCCGGGGGTGAAGGCGTCGCCGCGGAGGAAGCGGACGTCGGCGCCGGCCTCGCGGGCGCGTTGGCCGGCCCAGGCGACGGCGGTGGCGGAGAGGTCGACGGCGTCCACCTCGAAACCGGCGGACGCCAGGTAGATGGCGTTGCGGCCCGGCCCGCAGCCGAGGTCCAGCGCGCGCCTGGGGGCGGGGAGTCCGCGTTCGTCCATGTGTCCGGGGGTGAGGAGTCCGCGGTTCATGTAGGACGCGAGGTTCTCGTCGGGCTTGGTGGCGAAGAAGGGGACCGGCCTGGAGCGGTCGGTGTAGAAGTCGTCCCACCAGGTCGAGGCGTTGGCCGTCCAGCGGTCCGCGTCGGAGGCGAAGAACCGGTCCATCAGGTCCATGACGTCGTCCATGGAACGGATGGAGCGGTTGGTCGGTATGGCGCGGTTCACGTGGAGGATCCTTCGATGGTGTGTCGGCCGGACTCTCCGACAATCCTCGGCCGTTCTGTGCTGAGGCACGCGGTCGTCCGGCGTGGATCGACGGGGGCGTACGGATGGGGCCGGTCCCGTTTGGCAACCGTCGCAGTCCGTCAGGGCCGGTTTAACGCTACTACGCCGCCAGAACGGTGCGGGCGCGCTCGCGGAAGTCGCGAGCCGCAGGGACGGAGTGGTCGGCGAGCCGGGTCGCCAGTTCGAGCAATGGCGCCGTGGTGCGATGGGAACTGATCGCTTCTGTCAGGTCCAGGGCGTCGCCTGCTGTCGCGCAGGCCAGCTCGATGTGTCCCTGTTCGAACTGCACGTCTGCCTGGCGGGTCAGGTACGGAGCGCGAGTGCGGACACACGACGGGTCGAAAAGTGCGTGGGCTTGGGCGAAGGCGGCTTCGGCCAGGCCCGGCTGGTTCATGTCGCGCAGGCTGGATGCCCGTGCCCCCAGGATCTCGGCATGGTCGAACCAGTACACCCAGTCGGGGTCGTTGTAATCTCCGGCCTTGTCCAGGAGCTCTTCTGCGCGATCGAAGTCCGCCCAGCACCGCGCATCGGCGAGGTGGGCGCGTGCCCGTCCGCGTCGGGAGGTGAGCATCGCCTCGACACGGGGAGTGGTACGGCCGCGAGCGGCTGCGAGGCCGGCGGACGCCATCGCCTCTGCGTCGCGTAGGCGGCCGGTGTTGTAGGCGGACACCGTCCAGAACGCGAGCACGTTCGCGCCCAGCGCGGTGTCTCCGGAGCTGTGTGCGGCGCGCAGAGCGGTTTCGAAGAGACTGTCGGCGATTTGCCTTGGACGTCGAGAAGGGCTGCGGCCCGCTGCCGGGCGAGGTCAGATGCGACTGCGTATAGGCGGGATCCGTGTTCGTGGGTGTACGACCGGTCGTGGAGGAGCCCTGTTGCCAGGGCGAGCGCGGCGGCGGTTTCGGCGAGGATGGTTCCGCCACCGTCGGCGTCGTCCATCCTGCGCAGCACCTGTGCTCGCCCCTCCAGGCGCGAGATGGCTGTTTCGCCGATGCGACGTCCTCGGGTGATCTGTCCGGCCGCTGCTGGATCGGCTGTCATCCAGGCGAGCAGCGAGGCGGTAAGCGTTGCACCGGCAATTACGCCAAGTTCCCTTCGTGTGGCGTCCACTACACCCACACCCCCTGCGACATCGTTGAGCGACTGGGCGCTCCCGAGGGTCGTCCAGGGCCGTTGTATGGGCCGCTGGGCGGGGTCCTCGGACAGCCACTCAGGCCATGGTCGCTCATCAAGGGCCGCGGATGGAATACCGAGCAACTCGGCGATGAGGACCTGCGTCTGCCGGTCCGGTGTCCGGCCATGCTCCCAGTACCAGACGCCGTCGCGTCCGGTGCCCAGCGGGTGCCGGCGGTCCTTGCCGAGTTCGCGCAGGCGACGTGCCATCTCCGTCTGGGACCAGCCGCGGACCTCGCGGGCGCGTTCGAGCAGATAGCCGCGGCTTTCACGGGCACCTTTCGGCTGAGAGCTGACGTGCATCTACGCCTCCGGTAGGCGCTAACTGAACACGTGCGGTATTGGCAGTGTAACGATGCAGCTTCGCCTGCCGCCGAGCAAGAGCTGTTGCTACCTGTTGCGGGCAGGCGCAGCGCACAGCAACGCAAAGGGCCTTTCCGCCGATCCTCGCCTGCGTCAACGTTGGCACGGACCGCCACCAGTCGGCTGCGTTGGAGCATCGCCCCAGCGCGCGCCGCTTCCGTGTGGGCGGACTCACTCCACTGCTCCGGTGCCGAGCGGCCCCGGGGGATCTCGAAGGGTTTTACGGGAGATGACTGGACATGTGCCGCGTCATGCGGTCGTGATCGCTTCCGGCGGGTTGGACAGCTCCGCTGTGGCGTACTTGCTGGCGTCCCAAGGTGCCAGGGTGAACTTGCTGTCCTTCGACTACGGCCAGCGTCACCGCAAGGAGCTGCAGTACGCCGCCCTTATCGCCGAGCAGCTTGGGGCGCCACACGAAGTGGTCGAGTTGAGCGGGCTTGGACGCCTCCTGGGAGGGTCGGCGCTGACCGACACGACGGTGGTCGTCCCGGACGGGCACTACAGCGATGAGAGTATGCGAATCACGGTCGTCCCCAACCGCAACGCGATCATGCTGTCTGTGGCGGCGGGAGTCGCTGTCGCGTCGAAGGCGGATGTCGTCGCGTTCGGCGCCCATGCCGGGGACCACGCCATCTACCCCGACTGCCGGCCGGCGTTCCTGGAACAGCTCGCCGCGACGATCCGCGTCGGCAACGAGGGCTTCCTCGCTGAAGACTTCCAGCTCTTGGCGCCGTTCCTGACCGTCACGAAGGCCGACATCGTGGCGGCGGGGGCGGAACTGGGCGTGCCGTTCGAGCTGACGTGGTCGTGTTACAAGGGAGGCGACCTGCACTGCGGTACGTGCGGGACCTGCTGGGAACGCAGGGAGGCGTTCCAGATGGCAGGCGTTGCGGACCCCACCCGTTACGCGACCGCGGCCGTAGGGGAGCGCTGATGAGCGGCCTGTGGCGCATCGGGAAGACGTTCCGCTTCGAAGCCACCCGCGAGGTGGCCGGTCGGCTCGACGGTCGTACCTTCACCGCGGAGGTCGTGCTGGCCTCCGCGACATTGTCCAGCCCAGGGCTCGTCGTCGACTTCGGTGTGCTGGCGCCGGTGAAGAAGCACATCGGCGCCGTGCTTGACCATCAGCTGCTCAACGAGGTCGTGCCCGACCCCAGCGACGACGGCCTCGCGCAGCATCTGACCATATGGGCCCGGGATCATCTTCCGCCTGAGGCCTCCTCGGTCCTCCAGCACGTCCGCATTCAGACGGGCAGGCCGACATCGCTGGCTGCGCGCACGGCGGTGGACTTCGACGCCTCCCACCGCCTCGACGGCCTGCCCCCGGGGCATCAGTGCGGCCGGCTCCACGGGCACTCCTACCGGGTCATCCTCCCGGCCGAGGAGCCGGCGTGGCCCGCTCCCGCCAGCATGCCGCCGTTCCTCGCGGACTACATCGCCGGCGAGCTCGACGGCCGCCTGCTCAATGACCTCTTCGGGTTCAACCCCACCTGCGAGCACCTGGCCGAGTACTTCGCACGCTGGCTGTACGAGCGGGACGTCATCGACTCCGACGGGCATCCCGTCATGGTGCGGGTGTCCGAGACGGAGAGCACCTGGGGGGAGTACCAGGGGAGGCCGGAATGACGGCTGCGCTTGTCGGTGTGCCGCGCGGGCGCCGCACGCTGAGGATCGCGGAGACGTTCGCCCATACCGTCCAGGGCGAAGGGATCAGTACCGGCGTTCCTGCGGTCTTCATCCGCTTCTCGCTCTGCAACCTCACCTGCGGCGGCTGCGACAGCCCCTACACCTGGGACACCGGCAGATTCGACCTTCGTGCCGAGTCGTCCTGGCGCGAGGTCGACGACCTTGTCGAGTGGGCCGTGAAGCGTCCGGAGAAACTGGTGGTCGTCACAGGCGGCGAGCCGCTCCTGCAACCGGGCGTGCTGCCGTTGGTCCAGGACCTGCGTGCTGCCGGCCGGGATGTGGAGATCGAGACCAACGGCACCATAGCCCCGGTGCCTGAGCTCGTCTCGGCCGGGCCGTGGTTCAACGTCTCGCCCAAGCTGTCCGGTTTCGGCTGCGGCATGCGGGAGGAGAAACGTATCGTTCCGGCCGCGCTGCGGGCCCTCGCCTCCAGCGGCCGGGCGCGCTGGAAGTTCGTCGTGCAGGATCCCGGCGAGTTGGCCGAGATCGCCGCGCTTGAGGCGGCGTACGGGCTCGCCCCCATATCCGTCATGCCGGAGGGCACGACCCCGGAGGCCGTCCTGGAAGGGATGCGGACCTTGGTGACGCCGGTCGTCGAGCGGGGCTGGCGGCTCGGGACCCGTCTGCACGTTCTTCTGTGGGGTGATGAACGTGGCCGGTGAGCCCCGATCCCGCGCCGCCGATCAGCGAACGGCGGTGAGCGCGGCATGACCACCGACCTCGCACCCGAGGCCGTGCCCGACCGACCCGTGATCGACCAGGAGCAAGTCGCCGACCTGTACCGGCAGTTGCTGCGGGCCCTCGGAGAGGACCCCGACCGGGACGGGCTGAAGGACACCCCCAGGCGGGTGGCCCGCTGGTGGTCGGAGTTCCTTGAACATGACCCGGGCAGCACGGACACGCTCTTCACCCACGAGCAGGCCAGCGCGGACGGCGAGGAGATCGTGATCGTCTCCGGCATTGTCGTGGCATCGCTGTGCGAGCACCATCTGCTGCCGATGACGCTCAACGTCACCGCCGCCTACCGCCCGGCCGGCCAGGTCCTTGGCCTGTCGAAGATCGCCAGGATCGCCCAGGCCCACGGCCACCGCCTGCAGCTCCAGGAACGAATCGTCAACGGCATCGCCGAGGACCTCGCCAAGGCCACCGGCGTCCCGGACGTCGCGGTGGCGGCGACCGGCACGCACGCGTGCATGAGCATGCGCGGTGTCCGCGCGGCCGGCGCGGTCACCACCTCCGTCACCACTCGCGGTCGCTTCACCATCAGCGAGCCCTTGGCCCATGCGTTCCGCCGGGTCGCGCTGAAAGGAGTCGCTCCGTGACCGGTACTGAACGCGCACACGGTGCCGAGGCGTGGGTGATACCCCAGGCCACCCCCGTCGGCCCGATGCCGCAAGGTCTGCTGACGTTCACCGCTCCGGCGCGCGCCACGGGCCTGGAAGCGTCACGGCGTCAGGAGCTGCGGTCGGGAGACGAACATGGCCTCTGACATGACGACGCCTGGGTGGGGCCGTCGTTCCGACTCTCCAAGACCGCGCGTGTTGGGAAGCGGCCCGTTGAAGGAGGGCGGGATCGTTCCAGCCACCCAGGCTGGTTCCACTGTAGCGCCCGGCTTGCCATTTGTGGCGGCGCATTCGCTGATGCCGTTCCTGATCCAGCCAATCCATCTCAAGCGCGCGGCCCGAGAGTGCATGCGGCGGGCCTCGTCTCCGGGCGCCGACGGGCTCAGCTGGGCGGGGTTCCGCGCTGGGCTGCGCGAGCGGCTGGAGGAGTTGGGCGGGCAGCTGCGCGACGGGACGTGGCGGCCCGGGCCGCTGCGGGCATCGCATGTCGTCGCGTACACCGGCAAGCGCATCGACACGGTGATCCCCACGGTCCGCGACCGCGTGGTCCACCGAGCGATGCGCCGGGCCGTCGAACCTGTCCTGGACGCCAGTGCACTGGCGCCGTGGGTCTCGGGGTTCAGGAGAGGCCGTAACCGGCTCACCTCCGTCAGGCAGGCCGCTGCGCAACTGGACCAGGGCCGGACCTGGGTCGTCGACGTCGACGTTCAGCGTGCATCGGCCGGTGCCACAACGGAAGAGGTCATCGGCTGGCTGGCCGACCACGTCTACGACGGCACGTTCCTGGGCCGGGTCCGCACGGCTCTCGACGTCCTGCCCGACCCGATCGCGCCGGGGTGCGGGTTGAGCCCGATGCTCATCAATCTGCGCCTGTCCCGGGTCGACGCCCAGATCCAGGGCTTCGCCGCGGTCCGCTTCGCGGACAACTACTGCCTGTTCGCCTCCAGCCGCTATGAGGCCGTCGAGGCGTACGACGCGCTGACAGCGGCGCTCGCCACGGTGGGCCTGAAGGCGCACCCGGACAAGAGCCGTATCCGTTCCTCGGCGCACGCCGAGGACCTGTTCCTGATCAGTGGGTGAGCCTCATGTCCCTGTATTCCACGGCGGCAAGCAGCTGTACACCGGCGTCGTACTGGACGGACCGACCACCGGCCGGCCCCTGGATGAGACCGACGACTTCCAGAAGCTCGGCCACGGGGCCACCTATCTGGACTGGGACCTGCCGCGCACGGTGGTCACCGCGCTGCTGGCCGTGCCGCGCGAGAAGGTCGTCGACGTCGGCGGCTTCGACCCGGCCTTCGGCCGTATCGGGTGGGGCATGGAGGACACCCATCTCGGCGCGGCCCTGATCGCCTCCGGCTGCATGGTCATCCCGCTGCGGCAGTGCATCGGCTTCCATCTCGACTCCCCGGACGCCGACGCTCAGTGGCAGACCAAGCTCGCCGGCTGGCCGGACACGCTGGCCTACTACCGGATGCTGCTCGATGGCCCCGCCCCGTCGGGCCACGCCGACGCGTTCCACGCCCACGCCGAGCGGCTCCTGGCCGACGCCGAGGTGATCACCCGATGACGCTACGGATCTTCGCCTCCGCCACGTTCGGCGACACGCCCCTGGTATACGACCCGGCCACCGAACTCACCCACTGTCGACGATCACGGAATTGCGCAGCGGTGAGGCGGTTGCAATCACGTAATTGAGCATGCCGATCACGTAATTGACCCTGTTCAGGGCGTGCGTG
>NZ_JBFBCI010000028.1:0-103932 GCF_040683095.1 Sphaerisporangium sp. NPDC051017 | reverse complement strand
CCTGGCGAACAAGATGACAAGAGCCCGGTGAACCGAGAGGTTCACGCCGGGATCCGTGGGGGCCGGGAGGGGAAGTTCCTCCCGGCTACCCGACCTGCCAAAAGCGACGGGCGGCATCTGTACCAGCCGTCACACCACCACGCGGAACGTGAACGATCTTCTCAAACACGCTCTTAATCAGCGGGTCCGGGGGTTCGAGTCCCTGGCGGCGCACCGCACAGAAACCCCAGATCAGTGCGGCGGTTCCGGGTGAGCCGAATGTCGGCCGGCCGGTGGTATCGGGCCTGGGAAAGCGGCGGTGCGGCAGTGCTGGCCTCCAAGGGAGCCGGTGGGGAGAAGTGCCGCCTGGACGAGCGTCGGCTGGCCCGCCGTCCCGGCCCAGTCTGAGCAGGATGCGGCACTGCACGCCGAGCCGGGATGGAGCAGGGGTCGAGAAGATCACTTCCCCGGACCCCGTTCCCCGACGGACGTGACTCGGCGTGTCAGGGACCGAAGACTTGATCATTCGGTGAAGCTGGGGTTCTGAGACCAGGCTGGCCAGCCGAGCGCTTACATGATCGGATGTCGTCAAAGGCGGCTTAGTGTAGTTCGCGGGCCTCGAACGGCGTGCCGTCGAAGGTGCCGGACAGTGCGGGGCGCTCGTGCGCGGTGAACGCCTTCCAGGCCAGCTCCACCTGGTACGCCCGCCCGTCCTGGGAGCCGGGTGCCAGGACGCTGAGCGAGGCCGTGGCTCTGCCCTCCGACGTGAGCGCGATCTGCCCGCTCACCGCCACCCCGGGCACGAAGGCTGCCTTGTCCAGCGTGATGATCCCGTCCCCAAAGGTGACGCGCCCGCCGCGCAGCCCCGGCTGATTCGTCAGCCGGCCGTGGAAGAGGTTGTAGGGGTTGCGGCGGGCGACCGTGTCGGCGGCGGTGGCGAAGACGGTCGCGAGCACCCGCCGCCGTCCTGCGTCCAGACCTACGGCGGGCACCGGCGCGACCTCGTCCAACGACCTGGGGAACGCCCCGAGCGCGCGGTAATTCTCCGCGGTGCACCGCGCCTGCGGCACCCGGTGATGGAGCACGAACGACCGCAGCGCCGCTCGCACACATTCGCCGGCCTCGCCGGCTCCCCAGGCGAGACTGTGCGTGCCGAAGGGGACCCGTACGAACGTCGCATCAGGGAAGACCCGCATCGCAGCGCTCACTTCCGCGGGTGTGTGCGTGTCGAAGTCGCCGCCGACCACCATGACCGGCACGCCGGGCAGGTCCGCGCCTGGCGGCAGCACCGGGCTGTGCCGCGGCGTCGGCCAGTTCACGCAGAATTCCAGGCTCTTGCGCACGTCCAGCCCCAGGTCGGCAGGCGTGTACGGCGCCAGCGGCCGCTCGCGCAGGTAGTACCGCTCAAGCTGGTCCAGCCGCTCGGCCGGGTCCGTGTCCCGGCCGAAGGGGAAGCTGCCGTCGCCGCACCGGTAGGCCAGGTACCCGGCCCACTCCGCGCCCTCGATCGGCTGGCTCGGAGCGCCGGCCAGCACGCGGGTCAGCCGCCGCAGCGGCTCGGGATCGCCGGCGAGGTAGGAGGTGGCGGCGGCGTTCACCTCCCGGCCGAACACCGGCTCGTTCACCCGCTCCACACTCCTGAGCGCGATGAGGGGCACCTCGGGGTCGGGGTGTTCGCGCAGATGCGCCACCAGGCGCGCGTAGGTGCGGCGCGCGTCACCCGGCAGCGCGCGGCAGGCCCGCGACCTGTCGCAGACCAGGTCGAGCAGGTCAGGGCGGGACCGCATGGGCCACAGCGCGTACCCGTCCGCCGAGGTGAGCATCGTGCTGTCCAGGAACGCCGCGGCCAGACCCTCCGGGTGGCGGGCGGCGTACGCCTGGGCGTAGGCGGTGCCGTATGAGTTGCCGTAGAAGGTGACCGCGCCTGCGCCGAGCGCCCGGCGTACCGCCTCCATGTCGTGCACCGCCTGGTCGGCCGTGAAGAAGCGAGCACGCGAGCCAAGATGAGCCGAACAGGCCGCGATCGTGTCCGGCTCGGTGAGCTGCAAGCCCGGGCAGAGCAGCGGGGAGGACTTGCCCAGCCCGCGCGGATCGACGACGAGGAGGTTCTGGTGGTCGAGCACCGGGCCGAGCACCTGCTGGATGCGCGGCAGGTCCGGCAGCGCGGGCAGGGGACCGCCGGGGTTCGCGAGGATCGTGCCGGTCGCGCGTTCGGCGGCCGGGATCCAGGCGAAGGCGACCTCGATGCGCTCGGAGGAGGGGTCGCTCCAGTCCAGTGGCACCGCCAGCGTGCCATCGCACCGGGCCACGGCGCGGGCGCACTCATGCGGTTCCTCCAGCGAGGATCGGACCTGGACACGTTCGAGTGAAGATCGGGCCTGGACAGGTGGAGCAGCGGGCAGGAGCGTCGCCGACAGGGCGAGACTCGCGACCATGCCTGTGAGGGTGACGGAGATCATGTCTCCACCCTCGCCCGCGGAATCCGGCGGCTCTTCCGCCGGAGGGAGGAGTTCGCCTTGGGAACAGGGTCCTACTCCGCATGGCACGCCAGTGCCCTAGCGGAGAGCCCGTTGGTGTCGACGATGCGACAAATCGGATGGTCAAGGCCGGCAATCGTCCGGACGGTTGCTCGGTGGTTGCTCTTCGGCCATCGGAACGCGCGAACATGCAGCGGCATTCTTGGACATTTCGAAAGCAGTAAAACGGAACGGAGCGATACAAAGAGTTGTATTGAGGCAGGATCTGGCATCAAAGCTAGCGACTCTTAATCAGCGGGTCCGGGGTTCGAGTCCCTGGCGGCGCACCGCACGAAACCCCAGCTCGGTGCGCTGAGCTGGGGTTTCTTGGTTCTCGAGGACTCTCGGACGAGGTTGAGAGCGGCCGTTGGTCGCTCCCTGGTTCGGCATGGTTCCGGCGAACGACGGGCGTTCCAGTGTCCGCGTCGCCCCGCGTTCGTCAGGTCAGACCCAGGATGTCCCACGCGGCACGCACGTTGATCAACGGGATCACGGCGGTGTTCGCCATGGCGCGGGCGTGCCGCCAAGGCGTCGTGCGGCGGCCGAGGCGTGCGGTCGGCGGTTAGGGCGTCGGGTGGTGGCAGGGGCTTGTGGTGGCCGGGGTGTACGGCGGCGAGGGCGTCAGGTGCGGGCCGCGGGGCTCGTGAGGATTGATCCGCGATCGACATAACAGTAATTCGGATTCGGACAAATCGCCGATTGTGGAGCGAAAACCATTGACCCTCGGTTATGGCGACCTTACGTTTCCATTCACCCTGAGTGCCGTGTCCCAGCCTCGGTGAGGCAGGAGGCATGGCTGTCACATCCTGTAACACCTGTGATAAAAATCCACACTAACGTTCGTTAGGTTGGCCGTGTAGCGGCACACCCCTGCGGGCCTGGAGCGACCTCAACAGCGGTGTCCGTGGCGTCGGCGAGGCCCGGATCCATCCATCGTTCTGGGGGACCTCGGCCGCGTCCCGTCGGCGCCCCGGCCCGCCGACCCGGGCGGTATGCACCTCGCGTTTTACGTGGAGGACATCTACGAGGTGGAGCGGCAGCTCAAGCAGCGCGACGACATCAGGTTCCTCTGTCCCGTCGTACGGGAGGAGGGCGGTCCACTCGACGGCCTGGACTGGGCGTACTTGCTGACGCCGTGGGGACTTGTCATCGAGCTTCTGCGGTGGCGTCCCGGCCAGATGCCCTACGAGGCGACCACGGCCAAGCGCATGGTTCCCCCGCCCTGGCTCCGGCCCGGCGGTGCGCGATGACGCATCGTTGTCCACCAAGGTGGCCTGACGGCCTGCGACTCCGTCAGGCCCGCCGCTCTCCTTCGCTCCTGAGCGCAGAAGGGACTGGCCGTGACCGCTGAATCGACCTCTGGACCCGCTGCCGGTCTGAGCGAGGCGAATGTCACCACCATGTTCAGCCAGTTGACCTCCACCTATGTCGGGAAGGTCGTCTCGGACGTCGTGACCGTTCTGGTGGTCACCTCCTCGTTCGCCTCGCTGCTCTCCCTGCACAACGCCGTCACCCGTTACGGCTATTCACTCGGTCGTGACGGCGTTCTGCCACGCCACTTCGGCCGAGCGCACTCCCGGCACCACTCGCCGTACTACGCCTCGACGGTGATCAGTGTCATGTCACTGATCGCCACCGCCGTCATCGCCGCCGCGACTGGATTCGACGGCGCGGGCGTCGACGCCTACACCATCTACATTCGCGTCAACGGGCTGGGCACCATCGCCGTCCTGTTCCTGATGTGCTGCGTCTCGCTGGCGGTCCTCGGCTACTTCCGGCGGCACCGGACGCTTCGAGCCGGCCGAGCGTGGTCCACGCTCGTCGCGCCGGCGCTCGGCCTGCTCGGGCTCGTCGCGATCTTCGTGCTCGCCCTCGCCAACGTCGGTGCGCTCATCGGCGCCTCCACCGGCGTGTCGATCGTGCTCACCGCTGTCCTGCCGCTGGTCTTCGTCGCGGGGCTCGGCCACGCGCTCCGTCTGCGTTCCACCGACACCGCCACCTACCAGAAGATCGGACGCCAATGACGTCGGCCCGGCCGACACGGGCGTCGACCCGATCGACGCGGGTGCCCGCGCCGCGGTCTCGAACATCCTGGGCAGCCGTGAGCACGTGCGACCTTGCCCATCGCACCCTGTGGGAAGGAGCCTTCTGAATGACCGCACGCCTGGACGGAAAGATCGCCATTGTGAGCGGCGGCGGCCGCGGCATGGGCGTAGCACATGCGCGCGCGCTCGTGCGGGAAGGCGCTCGTGTGGTGTCCTTCGACATCCACGCCGGCGAAGGCCCCGCGCTCATGGACGAGTTGGGGGAGGAGCGGTTCTCCTTCCTGAGCGGTGATGTGACGGGCGCGGCCGACTGGGACACCGTGGTCGCGCATTGTCGCGAACGCTTCGGCGGCCCGAACGTGCTCGTGAACAACGCCGGGATTTCTCCCGTGCACGCTCTGGAGAGCGTGAGCGAGGCCGAGTACCGGAAGGTCGTCGACATCAACCAGGTTGGTACCTTCCTCGGTATGCGCGCCGTCGTCCCGTGGCTGCGCGAGGCCAGGGGCGGGTCGATCGTGAACATCGCTTCCACGGCGGCGCACGTGGGGTTCGCCGACCTCTTCTCCTACGTCGCCTCGAAGTGGGCGGTGCGCGGCATGACGAAGGCTGCGGCGCTTGAGTTGGCCCGGTTCGGGATCCGGGTCAACACCGTGTGCCCGGGGGACACCGACACCCCCATGCTCAGAGCCGTCGCCGGCGCCTCGGGCGACGCGGTGCCGCCGCCCGAGGAGCTCCCCATGGGGCGCTGGGCGCGCCCTGAGGAGATCTCGGCCGTGGTGGTCTTCCTCGCCTCTGACGAGTCGTCCTACATCAGCGGCAGCGACCTCGTCGTCGATGGCGCCTTCACCGCGCAGTGACCGCCCGGCGACCGGACTTGGACGAGGAGAACCCATGGGGTCGGTAGATGGCAAGATCGCGATCGTCAGCGGTGTCGGCAGCGGGATGGGCACGGCTCATGTACGCGCCCTCGTCGCCCAGGGGGCCAGGGTCGTCGGCTTCGACGTCAAGGTCGGCGACGGAGCGACCTTGGCCGAGGAGCTAGCGGATGATCGATTCATCCTGCTTGAGGGCGACGTCCGCTCGGCGGCCGACTGGAAGCGCATCGTGGAAGTGTGCGAGACCCGATTCGGTGCGCCATCGGTGCTCGTGAACAATGCCGGGATTCTGGGCCTCAATCGGGTCGAGACGGTCACGGAGACTGACTACCGCACCGTCATCGACGTCAATCAGATCGGTACGTTCCTCGGGATGCGAGCCGTGGCCGGGCCCATGCGCCGCCAGGGCGGCGGCTCGATCATCAACATTTGCTCCACATCGGGCCTGGTCGCCTTTGAGAACAACTTCTCCTATGTCGCATCCAAGTGGGCCGTTCGGGGCATGACCAAGGCCGCGGCGCTCGAACTCGCGCGGGACGGGATCAGGGTCAATGCCGTCTGCCCTGGAGAGACCGACACGCCGCTTATCAGGGCTGACCCGACGGTCTCTCCCCCCACCGGGCTGCCGTTCGGCCGATGGGCGCGTGCCGAGGAAATCGCCTCCGCCGTGGTGTTTCTTGCCTCTGACGAGTCGTCGTACATGACCGGCAGCGACGTTGTGGTGGACGGGGCTTACACGGCCAGATAGATCGGGGCGGGTGAGCCGCCTTTCGCTCTTTCCCAGGGCTCGGCCGCGGGTCGGCGCGGGGCAGCTCCTCGCCCGCGCCGAGACGAACACCATCCTCGGCCTCGTCGCTGAGCGCTACTCCCCTGTCGAGCTCGCCGAAGAGCCGATCGAGGTGCGCACCGACAGGCTCTTCCGCGACTGCTGGCAGGACTGGACGGCATCCCGACCCCCGGGGGTGTGGGTTCCGGCCTGGCCCGTAGAAATCACCCGAAGATCGCCGCGCGGAAGACCCCGCGGACGTTCATGATCGGTGTGCGGTCAGAGCTGTAATACAGCTTGTTGGTGAGCATGACAGCCCATCTATCCTGCTTCGGCGACAGCCACATGCCGGTCCCGGTGAAGCCGTAGTGGACGTATACGACCTCTTGACCGGGCGGGGGGAACCAGAACAGGCCCCATGGCGGGGTGAGATCTCCGGTATGGACCTGCAGGGACTCGGCGAGCCAAGCAGGGCCGAACCCGGCCCGGTCAGGATCGGAGCCAAGGGACAGAAGGTGCTGCAGGAACCGGGTCAGGTCCGGCAGCGTGGAGAACACCCCCGCGCTGCCGCACACTCCGCCCAGCAGACGGGCCGAGTAGTCATGGACAACACCCTTGAGACGGGTGCCTGTGTCTGAGTCGAGCTCGGTGGGCGCGCATCGGCTCCGATCGGTGGCCGGCAGCGGGCCGAAGCGTGTGCTGGTCATGCCGAGCGGTTTCCAGATCCGTTCGGTGGCGAGCTGGTCGAGCGGGGTAGTGGTGAGGTGCTCGGCCAGGAAGCCGAGGATGAGTCCGGCTCGGTTGGTGTATTCGACGGCCTCGCCTGGTGGCCGGTGTAGCTGCTCGCGCAGGATGCCGTCACGGATGCTTTGAGGGTCGGTGCCGTACAGGTTTTTGAGGTTGGATCGGAGCGGCAGGCCAGCGGTGTGGGTGAGTAGCTGGCGGGCGGTGACCTGGCCGATCGGGTAGTCGACGACCTCGGGCCAGATGGTGGCCAGCGGGTCGTCGAGAGGGAGCATGCCGTCGTGCCAGATAGTCCCGATCACTGTCCACACGGCGAGGATCTTGGTGAGGCTGGCGACGTCGAAGAGCATGTCCGATCGCATCGCGGATGTGGGGTTGGTCGGGTCCGCCAGCCCGCAGGCGCCGAAATCGAGCACGGCGTCGGCGCTGCCGGTTGCCCAGACCGCACCGGGAAACACCTGCTGGTGTACAGCCTGGTCGAATTGCTCGGCGATGGTGTCGTGGAAGTCGAGCATGGCTCAGCCTGGGATGATGCGCTGCTGCGCGCAGTCGAGGGTGATGGTGCCCGCATGGGCGAGGTGGTCGAAGATGTCGCGTCCGCATCCGATCGCCGCCGGGATGCCGATCTCCGTGCATCTGATAGCCATGTGAGAGGCGGCCCCGCCGTACTGGGTTATCAGTCCTGCGATGTTCCGGCAGAACAGGAACTCGTAGCCGGGGTCGGCATTCGTGGTCAGGACGATCCGCCCGGTCAGATCGACGTCGGCGAGCTGCGTCTGCGCGAGCAGGACGGCCGGCCCGGTGATGGTCTTGTTGGTGATGAAGTTCGGCGCCGAACGGCCGGTGACGACATCGACATCCCAGAGCCCAGAGATCACGTCGGGAAGATGAACAAGGCTCTGCGCTTGGTAGATGCGGCGCCGATCCTCCGCGACGTGCCGCAGCCGGTCAGTATCGCGGGAGGTGACAGTGGACGTCGCGCAGGCCAGTAGGTCCTCCACCGTGAGCCAGGAAAGGCAGGCAGCATCCAGGTCGTGCTGCTGCCCGAATGCGCTGATGAGGTCGAGCGCGTGCGAGAGGTTCGCCGTGAACTCGAATTTGTACCCTTCACGGCGCACCTGGGCTTCACGTATGAAGTCGAGCAGCGTTGAGGCGTCGAACTCGAACCCGGCGTGCTCCAGGTGGTCGTCAATGTCTCCCATGACGCGGGCGGGCAGCACACCGGTGGCCGGCGCTTGGCGCCTGTGCTGTGAGCCCACCCCGGACAGGTAGAGGTGGGGTGCTGCCGCGTAGCTGGGGATCGTGATGTCGTACGTGCCGGGCCTGAGGTGCCCGTACCGGGCCAGGAAGTCCTCTTGAGGTAGATCGCCGTGCTGGCATGCGGCCAGGTCTGCCGCGAATCGTGTGGAGACGGTCTCGATGCCGGCCAGGAACCCGTCGTGCTGCTCCTGGTCGATTACGCCCGTGGTGAGCAGCGATCGCCAGAGCGCGACCCCCATGAATGTCCCTCTGACCGCCACGGCGAACGGCAACGTGCCGAAGTGCAGGCAGTCCTCCAAAAGGGCGTCGGCGAGGAACAGAGGGTGTTCCTCGCCGATCCGGTCGAGCAGTTCGGCCCGACGGGCGGGAAGCTGGTCGATGCGGTAGTGCATGTGGGAGCGGACGCCGCGCAGGTCCCGGATCACGCTGTTGGTCAGCCTGAGGAGGCTGCCGCGCAGCTGGTCGATCTCCTGCGGCGTGAAGCCTGCTTCGGCCATCGCGGTGGCGTGGGTGGAGAAGTCCAGGTCTAAGACGCTGGGACAGACGAGGAACTCGATCTTGTCGTGGGCTTGTGGGGCGCGACCGAGGCGGGCCAGATAGAAGTCCACCAGGCTGTTGCACAAACCGTCATCGAGGTCCGCGGGCAGGTAGGAGTTGAGGTCTGCCCTCACGTCGATGTACGGGTGACCCGCCAGGGTGACCATGAGCTGGTGAGGTGCCGGGTTGCGGTATCCGAGTCGGGCCCGAGCCTCGCGCCACACCTCCCGCGTGATGAGCCGTTGATATAGCGACAGCGCCAGAGGGCGAGGATGTGACCCGATCATCTCGGCCGGGTTCCAGTCGGCCATGGTGCTGTACACGCCGCCGTAGCTGCCGCACAGGCCACCGCGGGGGCGCTTCTGCCCGTGGATGGCGTCTTTGATCTGGGCGATCTCGGCGGCTACACGCGCGTCCTCGTCGGTACGGTCACGAACCCCCACTTGCAGCGGACGGGCTTGGAGCATGTACAGGTGTCCCGAGCTCACGGCGAACTCCACGTCCAACTCGGTTCCGGTGAGCTGCACCAGTTCCCGGACAGTGGCGGCCACCGCGCCCAACGGTGGCCGCAGCTCCGTGGCGAAGACGTCATGGTGTATGCGCACCCCCTCAGGGACGGCGCCGACGCCGCTGGTGACGGTGTCGGTGAGCTTGCCCTCGCTGTAGTTCACCACCAGATACGGCGCACCGTTCAGGTCACGGCTGAAGGCAACGCCGCTGGCGGTGACATCGGCCAGCATTGGTTGAATGAGCACCTCGAAGTCGTCGACATCCTGCCCGTGGCGGCGCGTGTAGCTGGAGATGACGGCCTCGACGGCATCGGTGACAGCGGCGATCTCTGATGCGGGGACGTGGAGCACGCTGGCGTAGAGGCCGGCGGCGGAGTGGGTGTCTGTGTCCTCGTCTGGCGCACTGCTGCGCACGATCAGCTCCTCGTCAGGGAAGGCTTCACGTACTGCGTCGATGACGCTCTGCTGGTCGTTCCTCCACTGGGCGACGGTGACGGTCACCTGATCCAAGACGGTTGCCGTGGTCAGCGCGCCGCGCACCCGGGCGAGCGTCTGGGCCTTGGTGCCGAGGACGATGGGGATGGTGGCAGCGGTCATGCGGAAAGCTCCATTGGGGCATGCGGGGTGATGACGGTGCGCGGGAAGGTGGGAGCGACGCGAGTAAGTACGTCGCTGTTGATGGTCCCGGCGAGGCGAGCCCACTCCTGAGCGTCGATGGCGCGGACCCCCTGGGCTCCGATCAGGGTGACGGCGTCTCCGAGGGCGGCCTGCGGGATGTCGGTGACGTCGACCGTCAGGTGAGTCATCCCAACGGTCCCGATGATCGGCGCGTGGCAGCCGTGAATCAGCACACGGCCGGCACCCGCGAGCACCCGCGGGATGCCGTCAGCGAAACCCGCGGGCACCACGGCGACGACCACAGGCTCCAAGGTGCGGTAGGTGGCGTCGTAGCCGATGCTCGCGCCGGCGGGCATCTCGCTGACGTGCGCGATGTGGGAGGTCAGCGACAGCACCGAGCGCAGGCCGATCCCGAGGGGCGCGGCGGCGTAGGCCGGTGCCAGGCCGTACAGCAGGGCGCCAGGGCGGACCATCTCTAGCGGGGTGTCGTTGTGCAGGCCGGCGGCGAGCGCGGAGCTGGCCAGCGCATGCCGCGCAGGACGGTGCCCGAGCACCTCGACGACCTTCTCGTACATTCGCTGGAATCGCTGGAGTCCGTCAGCGAGCGAGTCACGGCAGGTGCCGCCCAGGTGGGTGTACACGCTCGCCACCACCAGGTGGTCGAGCATGGTCAGGCGCTCGATCTGGGCGACGCCGGCGGGGGTAGGCGCCCACCCGTACCGCCCCAGTCCGGTGTCCACCTCCAGGTGAACTGGCGCCCTCCGGCCGAGGCGGACGGCGGCGCGGTGCAGATCCCGGGCGGCGGCGAGCGTGGACAGAGACGGACGTACCCTGCGCGCCACTAGCTCGGCCATTGCAGATGCGGAGGTCGGCGATAGGACTGTGATTGGCGCACGGAGTCCGGCCTCCCGCAGGACGCATGCCTCCTCGGGAGTGGCTACGGCCAGCTGGTGGACACCGTGGTGGACGAGCAGCCGGGCGGCGGGGACCAGACCGTGTCCGTAGGCGTTCGCTTTGACGACGCCCATCACCTGCGCTGTCCCGCTCAGGTGGCGGACCGCGCGGATGTTGTCTCGTATCGCTGCCTCGTCGAGGCAGACGCGTATCCGCTCGGCCACGTCCTCACCTCGCGGGCAGCAGGGTGGAGCTGCGCGCGCCACAGAGCAGACGCACCTGCTGTTTGAAGAGGGAGCCGCGCGTGCGGTGGTCAGGGAACATGTCCTTGCTGTTGGCGCCAGGCGAGAACAGCACCACGTCGCCGGGCTCGGCCACTTTGACGGCCTCCCTGATCGCCTCGGCCAGGCTGGTGGTCTCGGTGATGGCGGTCATGCCGTGCGCACGCGCCGCCGCGACCGTGCGAGGCCCGGTCTGTCCCAGCGTGATGAGATGGCGCACCCGACCAGTGAGGGTGGCCGCCAGCGGGGTAACGTCGGCTTCCTTGTCGTCCTTGCCTCCCGTGATCAGCACGATCGGCTGGTCAGGAAAGGCGTCGAGGGCGTGCAGCGTGGACCACGGATTGGTGGCCTTGCTGTCGTTGTAGTAGTCGACCCCGGCGGCGGTGGCGACATGCTCGATGACATGCTCGCGCCCTGGATAGCTTGTGGCGACGTCGCGGATTGCTTCGACGGGGACGCCTTCGCGCAGGCCGACTGCCATCATCGCCATGATGTTGGTCAGGCTGCCGGGCACCTGCAGCTCACGCCGGGAACACACCGTGACCTGGTCCCCGTCGTAGATCGCCGCCACCTGGCCGCGTTCGAGGAACACCCCTTCACGGCCGGCGGGCAGCGGTCCGCGGGTGCTGAAGAAGATGGCGCGGCCGAGACTGGACTCGGCGATCTGGCGGCACACCGGGTCGTCGAGGTTGGCGATCGTGGCGTGGTCAGGGGTGTGGTTGCGGACGATCCGTGTCTTAGCCGCGACGTACTGCTCCCACGTGTAGACGTCCATGTGCTCGCGGCGGACGTTGGTCAGCACCGCTGTGCGCGGTGCGAAAGCGTGGCAGTTCTCCAACTGGGCGGCGGAGACCTCGATGACCGCGACGTCGTCGGCCTGCATAAGGGAGGCCGACGAGGTGAACGGGTGGCCGATGTTTCCGGCGACGAGCGCGGTACGGCCTGCGGCGCGGATCAGGTCGCCGATCAGGACGGTTGTGGTGCTCTTGCCGTTCGTGCCGGTGATGGCCGTGATCGGGCACGGGCAGACGGCGGCGCCGAGTTCGATCTCGCTCCACACTGGGATGCCGCGCATGTGCGCCTCGTGCAGCACGGGCAGGTCGCGAGGGACTCCAGGACTGCGGACGATCAGGTCGAAGTTGGCGCAGCTCGGAGGCGCCTGGCCGAGGCAGTAGAAGATCGGGAGACCGGCGAGCCGAGTCAACGCCGAGGCAACGTCATCGCGGTCGCGGATGTCGGTCACGGTCACCGGCCAGTCGCGCGAGGCACACAACGCTGTGGCGGCTTCTCCGCTGGCTCCGAGTCCAAGGACCAGGATGCGGGCATGACTAAGGAGCATGATGACTCCAAGGGGGGAATGGCTGGACGGAGCGGCCGAGAGACGAGAAGCGCCGGCCGGATGGCGGCCGGCGCCGTTGGCGGGATGACGCCGGATAGCGGCGTCGTCCCGTCCTAGAAGGACTGCGTCGCGCTGGCGGCGAGCTCTTGCACGGTCTCCATGTCGTCGA
The DNA here is from genome assembly GCF_040683095.1 of Sphaerisporangium sp. NPDC051017. Taxonomy (NCBI): domain Bacteria; kingdom Bacillati; phylum Actinomycetota; class Actinomycetes; order Streptosporangiales; family Streptosporangiaceae; genus Sphaerisporangium; species Sphaerisporangium sp. NPDC051017. The sequence goes on along the minus strand of NZ_JBFBCI010000028.1, from coordinate 91,400 downwards.
AGTGCACCTGGCGGTCGCCGACGATCTGATACGTCTCGGCACCCTTGCCCGCGATCAGGATGACGTCGTCCCGCTCGGCCACGGCGAGCGCCCGCGCGATGGCCGCCCGGCGGTCGGGGATGCGCTCGTAGTCGGTGCCGGTTGCGGCGAGTCCAGGGATGATCTGGTCGATGATGGCGTCGGGGTCCTCGCTGCGCGGGTTGTCGCTGGTGACGATCACGTAGTCGCTGTTCTTGCCCGCGATCTCGCCCATGGGGGCGCGTTTGGTCGTGTCCCGGTCGCCACCGCAACCAAACACCGTGATGACGCGGCCAGCGGCGACGTCTCGGATCGTCGTGAGTACCTTCTCCAAGGAGTCGGTCGAGTGGGCGTAGTCCACGATCGCCGACACTCCGGCCGGGGTCTGGTACGACTGGAACCGGCCAGGGATCGGAGGCAGCTGCCTCAGAGCCCCCAGGACGGCCTCCAGGTCATGCCCCAGCAGATGGCTGGTGGCGATCACGGCCAGCGAGTTGTAGACGGCGAACCGGCCGGGGATCGGTACGCGCGCCTCATACTCGCGGTCGGCGTGGTGCAGGACGAACCGGGTTCCCGTGGCGTCAACGATCAGGTCCGTGGCCCGGAAGTCTGCAGTTGCGTCGTCCAGGCCGTACGTGGTCGTCGCGTCCGGCATCAGCCTGACGATGTCCGCGGTGACCGGGTCGTCCGCGTTGGCCACCGCCCGCTTGCACAGGCCACCGAAGAGCAGCAGCTTGGCCTGCGCGTACGCCGCCATGGTGCCGTGACTCTCCAGATGGTCCGGCGTGAGGTTGGAGAAGACGCCGACGTCGATGTCCGCGCAGTCCACGCGGTGCAGCTCCAGGGCGATCGAGGACGCCTCCATGACAACGGTCCCGGCCCCCCGATCACGCATGCACCGCATGATGTGGTGCAGATCGACCGACTCGGGAGTGGTTGGGGTGGTCTTGTCCACCTGGATCGGCTCGTAGGCGACACGGTAGCCGTCGGTGCCGATCACGCCAACCCGTTGTTTGGCCCCGAGGCGCAGCACCGCCTCGACCATGTAGCTGATCGAGGTCTTGCCGTTGGTGCCGGTTACGGCGATGACGTTCATCTCACGGGCGGGCTCCCCGAAGTAGCGGGAGGCCACGGTGGGGACCGCCGCCCGGGTGTCGGCCACCTGCACGACGCACACGTGCGGTGGTACGGGCTGCTCGATGAGGTGTTCCACCAGGATGGCGATCGCGCCCCGTTCGACGGCATCCTGGATGTGCCCGTGCCCGTCGCTTCGGGTGCCCCGCATCGCGATGTACATGGACCCGGCGGTCATCCGCCGAGAGTCGTAGGCGATGCCGGCCCGGACATCTGTCGTCTCTGGATCGCCCTGGACCACGTGGTGGTCGTACCCGGCGAGAAGATCATTGAGTTTCATGCGGCTCCCTTTTGGGGGTTAGCCTGCCCGAGCAGGCTGGCCTGCGTCTGAGCAACGCGCTGGGGACGTCGGAGTGTGCTGCTCACACGATGGGCCAAGGGCCATGGTCGCGGTAGAGGGTGCCGTGGTGCGGCCGGTGCGGTTGACCGTTGAGTTGGTGCGCTTGGTGCGTTTCCGTTCCGCGCCGCAGATCCCGGCGTACATTCAGAGTCAGCTTGCCTGTGCTTCCTCCTGCTGGAAGGCCCGTTGCATGGCCCGCACTCGCACCGCTGGGGATCCGTCGGCAGCGCCCAACCTGTCGCTCAGGGGGCTGCTCGACCAGGTTGGATGGCGCCCCGAGGCTCTTGCCCGGAGAGTCAACGCCGTTCTCGAACAGCCGCCTTGGAAGCGCCGTATCCACGAGAAGACGCCCTACAAGTGGTTGCGCGGCGAGGTGCCGCATCCCCCCATCCCGGACATCGTGGTGGACCTGCTCGGACAGGCCATCGGGCACCCTGTGGCGCACGACGAGGTATGGCCGACCACAGTCCGAAACGGTCGTCCCCAGCCCTGGCGGGTAGAGGACCTCGACGTACCGTGGGATCACACGGGACTGCTGCAACTCTTGGGAGCGTGGCCTGGCATGCTGACGCGACGCACGTTTCTGGCCCTGAGCGGCGCGGCGCTGACTGACCCTGCCTGGCAGTGGCTGGACGCCCCCGTCCCCGTTCCGGCGCGAGGGGGAACCTCCACACAGGTTCCGCCTCCGCTCCTGCCCATCATTGACGGCATGGTGGCCGGCGCCCAGCAGCTCGACGACAAGCACGGGAGCGCCGCGGCTGATTTCGTGGCCGGCCAGTTCGCCACGGTTGCGCGGATCGTGCGCCGCAGCACGTACGACGCCGAGACGGGGCGGCGCCTGTGCGCCGCGCTTGCCCAGCTCGCCCAGACATCCGGCTGGATGGCTCAGGAGGCCGCCCAGGACGGTCTCGCGCAACGCTGGTATCACCTCGGTCTGCGTAACGCTCACTCCGCCGGAGACCGCAGCCTGGCCGCCAGCATCATGGCGCTGATGAGCAATCACGCCACAGCGCTCGGCAGGCACCGTGACGCGCTCCAGCTCGCTGCCGCTGCCGGGGAGGCCGCATCCCAGACTCCCGCCGCCGTACAGGCGTTGATCGCCGCGCGTAGTGCTCTGGCGCACGCAGGCGCGGGCGATCTGACGGGGGTCGAGCGTGCCCGTGCCCGTGCCGCCGAGCTGATCAACGACGCTGATGAGCGGCCGACGTGGGCCAGGTACGTTACGGCGACAGAGGTGGACGCGATCGCCGGGAGGGCTCTCGTCATGCTGGCCCGCCACGTCCCCGGACGCCGCCAGGGCAGCCTGATTCGTGATGCCGAGACGCTCCTGCGTGAGCGCGCCCTGGACCCGGCTGAGGATCATCGCAGGTCGGCCCTACGACACGGAGCCTGGCTGAGCCTCGCCTACGTCCGCGCAGGCGATCTTGATCTAGCTGTGCAGATAGGTTGCGTTGCACTGGACCGCCTGCCCATGGTGACCTCGGCCCGGTGCCTCATGTTGCTGGCCGACCTCCGTGCCGACCTGGCCCCGCACGCTCGGCGATCCCACAAGGTGCACAACCTGGTCAACTCGCTAGATGCACACGTGCCTCGGCCGCCCAGCGCTACCCGCGCAACGTGAACGACCGCGGCTATCAGCGCCTGCTCAACCATGCCGAGCGCGACGGAATCGCACGCCTTTCCGTTGGGGGCGCGGCCACCGATTTGGCAAGGGGCGGACCCTCCTGCTGCGCCAAGCGCCGGGAAGCGCTGTGCCGGGCCTGTGGGAGATGCCCTGCGGGCAGGTGGAAGAAGGCGAGTCGCCGGAGCACGCGGCGGAAAGAGAACTTCGGGAGGCGGCCGGCTGAGGCTGCGACCGTTGAGGCTCCCGCGTTCGGTTCCGCAAGGAGGCGAACAACGACCGCGGAGCCTCGCTCATCGCGAAGACCGGCCGCGACCGCCCGTTGCCACGGGCCGCCCGTACCGCCCCACCGCCAGGCCACCACCCGAACTAGCGTCCGGATGGTTCGGTGTGCGGAGCGTGATCCATGCGGACGGGGATCGGGACCGCGAGATTCGGCTCGCTTTCCTGCCCTTCGCGTTGCCTGGTGATGCCTCCGGCCGCTTCAACCGCTGATCAGGTGGCTCCCTCACCCCGGACAGCGAAGCCGGGAACTACAACCAGCGGGACGATCTTCCCTAGCCTGGAGCCATGACTAATGCTTCAGACGGTGATGAGTTCACCGAAACCGGATACGCCGTGCTCGTCTACTCCAACGAGCACCACCCCTCAGGGTCTACCTACCCTCCACGCCCGAAGCAATGGGCCCACATTGCCGACCTCGACCGCTACCCCTTCGACGTTGAGCAGGAGTTCCAGACGTACGAGATCGACCTCAACCTGTTCGACCACCTCGTGTACGTCGTGCCCAAGGACGACTACGACCCGGGCCAGGAGCCGCGCGGCTACAGGACGTTCGGGCCGGTCCAGTTCGAGGCGACGCCGAACGAAATCGCCAAGATCCGGGCCGCTGCGGGTCAGGAGGGCGAAGACTGACAGGGCGGGGCCGGTGGCAGGCCAGTTATCGGCCCCCTCCGACAACGGGGCGGCCGTACCGGGCTGCGGCGGTCCCCTGCGCCCGTGCTTGGCGCCGGGCGGGTGAACGGACGATGCCGGCGGCGAGGTGCTCCGCCCAGAACGCCATGACGACCGCGTCGCCTCGGTCGGACGAGCGGCCGAGGCGAGCGACGAGGTCTTCCTTGGGCTCGATCTGGATCCGCGGCGGGATGCCCGTCGTCTCTCTCTCCACGTCGGCGCGGTGAGGTCGGCGAGGAGGAGGTCGTCGGGCGGCAGCATGACCTCGGCGCCGAACGCGGGGCTTCGACAAGCCGCCCATCCGCCTCCGCTGACAGTGCCGCACCGTCAGCGGTCCTAGGCGCGCGCACCCGCGGCGGGCATCCGCCCTGTTGCATCGACCTGCGGCTGGTCCTCGTCGAGTCTCGGTTCGGTCAGGGCCCGTCGGCGAGGTCAAGTGCAGATCTGAAGAACGTGTTGTGTTCGTAGGAGCCGCCTTTCAGGATTGCCTGCTGGGCGCTCCCGGTGGCAACTACCTCAGTCGCGCGAACGTGGGGACCGCAGTATGTCGTTGGCGAGCAGCAGGACTCGGAGCTGTACGGGTCGGTAGAGCTGCGCGAACGCGGTATCGATCGCCTCTTGTGCGACGGGCGCTGGGACGCAGGCGTGCGCTGCCGCATCGGCGACGGCGGGGAAGCGTCGCCAGTAGTCACGGATGATAGGTGCCATCCGCTGTGCGAGTCGCTCGATATCAGCGTCCGACGCGTCGTCGGGGATCGCGTCGAGCTCATCGTCGGTGGGATCGCGTTCGGCGACCAGTTGCTTGATGTTGCCGAGCACGTCGGCGTCGAGCATGCCCGAGACCACCGTGATGACGCCGCGATCAGCAGCGCTGAGCGGTTTTACGACCTCCGCGAAGCCCTGAGGGACGTCCCACGGGACACGGTGATGCAGGATGACTGCCAGCTCCGAACGGATGCGCTGCATCCGCTCGATGCCCGACGCCAGTTCCGCGTCCAGTGCACGCACCGAGGCCTCCGGATCGTCGTCGACGTCGTCGGCGGCCGGGATCTGCGAGAGGGGCACGCAGAGATCAACAAGCCGGACGATCTGGATCAGGCGGATGAGGTGCGCGACTTCATAACGCTTGTAGCCATTCGGTTCACGGTCAGGTTCGCTGAGCAGGCCGATTTCGTGGTAGTACCGCACCGCTTTCTCGGTGGTGCCCGCCAGACGCGCGAGCTGACGCGTGCTCCAGGCCATCGGCGCCCTCCTCGATACATCTGCGCGTCCATCCTGACGCAGGGCCTGCTCCTGGGTCTAATCCGCAGGCTCAATTGACTGCGCCCTTGGGGCAGAGGACAGGCTTTCGGTGTCCGCCCTCGACGAGCGAACAGTAAAGAGACACGATGAACGACGACCTCACCCCGAGCCCGGTCGCATCGAGGCCGTACCCAGAGCGCGCCACACCCTCCCGCCCCGGGTGGCCGGAGCTGGGTGTCGCCGCAGCCGCGGCGGTCGTGCTGCTCGTGGGCGGCGCGCTCCTGCTGTTGGTCGCGATGCCGAACGCCGATCCGGTTGCCGCAGGCTTCGGGCAGTACGCGCTCGGCGGCCTCGCGCCGCTCGGTGCCTTCATCGCCGCGGTCCTGCTGCGCATCCGCGATGTCCGAGTGTTCGGATTGCGACGCACCACGCTGTGGTGGATCCTCGCTGCGATCGGGATCGCCGCCGGCTGTGTCGCGCTCACGTACGCGATCTCCGAGCCGCTCGCGCAGCTGTTCCCGGGATCCGAATCCGTCCAGTCGGACTATCGGGCGGCCGGAGGCGCCGGTGTCGTGGCACTCATCGGCGGGATCCTGCTCGGCGGCATCCTCACCCCGCTCGGCGAGGAGCTGCTCTACCGTGGTGTCGTCGCCAATGTGCTGCAGCGCTGGGGCACGGTCGTGAGCGTCCTCGGCAGCGCGGTGATCTTCGCACTCGCCCACGGGATCAACGCGGTGATCGTGAACGCGCTCATCGTCGGCGTCTGCAACGCACTGCTGTTCCGCTACAGTCGATCGATTTGGCCCGGCGTGGTGATGCACGTCGTCTTCAACTCGACCTACGTCGTGATGAACGCGCTCCCCGGCCTCCTCGGGCGCTGAGTCTGCGGGCGATCCCGCGAAAACGACACCCCCTCGATGTCCTCCGCATCCTCCGGAACTCACGGCGGCTCGGAGTTCCGCCTCCGGAGCGCCGATCCGTGAGCGCGCTGAAAGGGCGGTGGATCGGCGGGCTCACCTGGTCTGCGCAGTGCCGAGGACGCAATCGACCGCCAGGTACAGGGTCTCGGTCTCGGACTTCAGGATCGACTCCTCGGCAGGGAGAGCACGCGCGACGGAGAGGCCGTCCAGCACGGTGAGCAGGAGTCTCACGTGCCGTGAATGGTCGTCTCGGGGTAGGGCGCCGTCGTCGGCGAGCACTGCGAGCCAGTGCTCGATACGGCGCCGCCCTTCCCGTGCTATCGCGAGGTACGCGGCGCGCGCATCCTCGGTGGGCTCCGCGGCGAGATAGGTCTGGTACACCTGGCTCCACCCCTCTCGCGCCTGCTGTCCCACGCCGGCCGGGGCGAGTACCTGACGAAGACAGTTCACCAGCCGGTCTCGGGGGGGCAGGGAACGGTCGTGGATCGGGTCGTCCGGGAAGAAGTGGCCGTAGATCCTCGCGAGCACGGTGTCCTGGAGCTCGCGCTGGGTGGGGAAATGGAATCTGAGTGAGCCGGTGCTGACTCCGGCCCGTGCCGCTACGGCCCGGACGCTCAGCGTTGCACCGGCGTCCTCGGCGAGCATCGCCGCCGCGGCGGCGATGACCTTCTCTCGCGAGCTGATGTGATCTTCGTCCTGCGCCACCATTCGATCCTACTAACACGCCGTGCTAGCGTTACGACTAACACACTGTAATAGTGCTGCGAGAGTCGGCGTAGGGAGGGAAACGTGATCGACGGCTGGCGGCGGTGGCGGGCGTCCACGCGCATCAAGGACGGGGATGGGCGGGCATTGCAGCCTTTCCGTTGGTGGCAGCTCCCAGTCCGCGCACTGTTCTGGCTCTCGGTGTCTTCGGGTGGTGATCGCCAGACGGAGTACGCCGTCGACGTCCGGCACGGAGCCAACATGGACAGGGAGAAGGTCAGGGTGCACCTCTACGTGGACGGCGCGCACCGCTTCGAATCCAAGCTCCCGGCGATGTTCCCCGTCGAGGGCGGTGCCATCGAGGTCGCGATGAGCGCCTACGGGATCCGCCGCTGTCACTACGTCACACGTGCGGGTGCGGAGCACCAGCTGACTCCCGATCCGAAGTCCGCCGAGGGGCGCCGCGCCCGCCTCGATGGCGAGCACCCCGCGCTGAGCCGCTCGATCGGTGTGTTCTCGGTGCTGACGCTCGTGGTGGGCGTAGGGCTGAACCTGCTGCAGATCGCCGAACCGCTTTCGCGGATCCCCCCGATCGCGGAGAGGGCCGGGATCTTCGAGTCGCCCGTCCACCTGCCGCTCTGGCTCAACATCGCCCTCGGTCTTGCGGCGGTGCCGGCCAGCGTGGAGCGCTCGCTGCGGCTGCGCTACAACCCCCTGCTGGACAGGGCGGGGAACTGACCACACCACCAATGGAGGAACCCATGACAATGACGACCACGCAGAACTGGCTGCTCAGCCCGGGCGAGGCCAAGAACCCGCCAATGGTCCCGGCCGGCGTCGAGTACCACCGTGTCCTCGCTGGCGACAAGCGCCGGATCGGTCGCGGCATCCTCGCAATCGTGCTCCTTGCGGCGGGTTTCGTCATCTTCCCCACGGTCATCGGTCGTGCTCTCGCGCCCATCGACGTGCAGATGGGCCACACTCCTCCGATCCTGGGCGGCACCGACTACACGCCGCTCTTTCACGCCGGTTCGATGATCTCGCTCGCCCTCCTGGTGCCGTGGAGCATGCTCATCCAGCGATGGCTCTACGGCGTGCCCGGAGCCTCACTGCACTCGGTGACGGCGCGATTCCGGTTCGACCTGTTCGGCAAGGCGCTCCTCGTGTTCGGCCCCGCGTGGCTGGTCGTGAATGTGCTGGGCGCCATCGCGCCGCAGCAGGAGGGGGCGTGGTCGCGGGCCGACCTCATCGCGTTCTTCCTCGCCACGCTCCTGCTGACGCCGCTTCAGGCAGCGGGCGAGGAGTACGGCGTGCGCGGACTGATCTTCCGTGTGATCGGAAGCTGGTTCCGCGGGCCGAAGGCCGGATTGATCGCCGGAATCCTGATCACCAGCGTGCTGTTCACGGCCGCCCACGGCTCGACCGATCCGTACATCATCGCGTGGTACTTCGTGCTCTGGACGGGGCTGGCCATCATCACCTGGCGCACGGGCGGCATCGAGGTCGCGGTCGTGCTCCACGCCATCCTCAACACGTCGTCCCTCATCGTGGCTCCGTACCTGCGAGTGGATCTCGGCGCTGTACTGCAGGACCGCTCGGCCGGTGCGGGCTCACCGTATCTGCTCGTCCCCACGATCGCCGTGATCGTCATCACCGCGATCGTCTGGTGGCGGACGCGGAAGTCAGGGCCGGCTCTCACCCCCGCGACGCCCATCACGGCGGAGACGCGCTGACCCCAGAATGCCAAGTGCGTGCCAATTCCCGAACCGCTCCGGAACCTCACGCCACGGCGCACCGGTTCCATACCGCCAGGCGGTCGCCTCGACCTCCGCGCGACGCTCCACCGGCGGCCGACCCGTCGCATTGGGCATCGGGAACAACGGGCCGATCACAACCCACGCCTCATCCGAGATCTCACTGCGAGCTACCCGACAAGACTCGCCCACGGGTCACCCTCACCACTTCAGCAACACGCCCTAGTAGCTCTGCCGGTTCCGAAACAGGCGCCGGCAACAGAGCGTCGGGCTCCCCTGTATGCCTAACGGACGTAAGGTAGTCAGTAGGGGCACGGCGGAGGCCCGGCCGGAGATATGGGGTGTCGCGTCCTCCACTCCGTTTTCGAGTGCCAACGCAGGCGAGGTGCTCGTGAGGGTCGACGGACGGAGGATGACTTGACTCAGGAGTGGCGGCACGCCTTTGAGGATTTCGAGGGACACCTGCTTAAGCTCGATTGGTCGAACCAGACGCCATCGCGTCGCGGCATCCTCCAGGCGTTCCTCCGGCTCGCCATCGAACACGGCTTCAACTCGGTGTCGATGCGAATGATCGCACGAGAGGTAAAGGTCAAGGCCCCGAGCCTGTACGCGCACTTTCCGGATGGGCGTGACGAGATCGTCGCCGAGTCTCTCCGCTGGCACTTCTACCGCTTCGGCATGGCCATCGTCGAGGAGGTCAAGGAGGTGACCGATCCTCGTGAGGCCTGGCGACGGATGGTACGGGTCCACGTGATCAGACAGCTCACACTCCCTGAGAGCAATCTCTGGGATCTCCTCGTGGCAACGGATCGGATGGCCCGCTTTCTCCCGTCGAGCCTGAGGGAGGAGGCCGACGCCTGGGTCGATCTCTATGAGGCCCTCTATCGTGCCGCCGCCGCGGACATGGGGCACGAATCGCCGGCCCGAGCGGTCAAGTTCGCCATGACGATCCTTGAGGGCGCAAGCCGTTGGGCCGCCTGGGACGGCCGACGTGACTCACTGGACGAGCGTGTCGAGGAAGCCACGACCTGCACTCTTGCATTGCTCTGGCCCGGTCCGGCATCTGGTCGGCAACGCCTACGTCGTGGACGTGCGGCCCGCGCACGACCTGAGCGTGGCGTCGTGGAACCGGCAGCTGGAAGTGAACCTGACAGCCGCCCACCAATTCAGGGAGACATGTGAAGATAACGCGCGTCGAAACCTTTCTGGTCCCGCCACGATGGCTGTTCTGCCGCGTCGAGACCGACGAGGGACACGTCGGCTGGGGCGAACCGGTCGTCGAAGGGCGTGCCGGATCGGTCAGGGCGGCCGTCAACGAGCTCACCGAACTCCTCGTCGGCGCCGACCCGTTGCGCATCGAAGACCACTGGCAGGTCATGACCAAGGGCGGCTTCTACCGCGGTGGGCCCGTGCTCGCCAGCACCGACGGTCGGCTCTCTCGGCCCACAGCCCCTGGCCTGGGCATCCAGATCGACGAGGCCAGAGTGCGTGAGGCCGACCGGAAGGGCCACCACTGGCGCTCCCCGGTATGGCGCTATTCCGACCATTCCTTCGCAGAATGGTGACCGCTGTGCGACCACATCCCACGACCCCCCTGCTCGATCTTCTCCGGTCGCGGCGGCTGCTGGCCATCGTGAGAGGAAGCGATCCCGATGCGGCGCTGCGCGCCATCGAGGTGCTCGCGGAAGAGGGCGTGACCATGATGGAGGTCTCGCTCAGCGGCGCCGACGCCCTGACGGTCGTCCGGAAGGCCGCCGCCGCGCTGGGAACCGGCGCGGGGGGCCCTGGCGTCCACCTCGGAGCCGGTACGGTCCTGACCGCGCGGGACGCCACGGCGGCCAGGGATGCGGGCGCGACGTTCATCGTCACGCCCGGGCTGGGAGCCGGCGTGACCGAGGCGATCCGTCTCGGCCTGCCCGTGCTCGCCGGGGCGCTCACTCCCACCGAGGTCATCGCCGCGGTCGAGCAGGGCGCCGCCGCCGTGAAGCTCTTTCCCGCCTCCGCCGGAGGCGTCCCCTACCTGCGTGCGCTCCGCGACCCGTTCCCCGCCGTGCCGTTCGTGCCGGTCGGCGGGGTCGGCCTCGACAGCGTCCAGGAATATCTGGAAGCCGGTGCCATAGCCGTCGGTCTCGGGTCGCCGCTGCTCGGTGACGCCGCGAACGGCGGCGACCTGAGCGAGTTGCGCCGTCGCGTCAGAACCGCGCTGGACCTGGTCGGCCCGCGGTGAGAGCCGAGATCCTGACCGTCGGCGAGGCGATGGCCACCGTACGCTGCGCCGGCCCGCTCCGCCTCGGCGGCGCATCCCGGATCTCCATCGCCGGCGCGGAGTCCAACGTCGCCATCGCCTTGGCCCGCCTCGGGCATGCGGCACGCTGGGCCGGGGCGGTGGGAGACGACGAACCGGGCGAACTCGTTCGACGCACCCTTCGAGCCGAAGGCGTCCTGACCGACGCGGTCATCCGGCGCGCGGACGCACCGACCGGCCTCCTGCTGCGCGACGTGGCGCCCGGTGGCCGCGCGCGGGTGCACTACTACCGCAGGCGCTCGGCCGGCTCGACCCTCACCTGGGACGACGTCCGCCCCGCCGCCGATCACGGCTTCGGCGGCCTGCACCTGACCGGCATCACGGCGGCGCTGGGACCGGCACCGCTGCAGGCCGTCACCACAGCCGCCGAAAAGGCCGGCGACTCCGGCGCCTGGGTCAGCCTCGACGTCAACCACCGCTCTCTGCTCTGGACCCGGGACGCGGCCGCGCGTGCGCTGCGCCCGCTGCTGCCGAACGTCACCGTGCTGATCGCCTCCGACGACGAACTGGCCATCGTGGCGGACGGCGACGGCGAGCGGGATCGCGTGGACGCCCTCCTGGACGCCGGTGTCCAAGAGGTGGTGATCAAGCGCGGCGCCGCGGGCGCGAGCTACCACGACGCGCGGACGTCGCTGGACGTTCCCGCTGTCGCGGTGCCGGTCGTCGACGTCGTCGGTGCGGGCGATGCGTTCACCGCCGGATACCTGTCCGGACGGCTCGACGGGCTCGACGCGCACGACCGGCTCGAACGAGCGACCCTGCTGGGCGCGGCCTGCGTGGCCTGCGACGGAGATTGGGAAGGTCTCCCCACCCGCGACGAACTGCCCGCCCTCCGCATGCGCGCGGAGGAGACGCTGCGTTAGACGGCCCCGGGCACTGGCTCGCGGCACCTCGGTGACGGCATCGCCGTCCTGGACAAGGACGGGGCGGCCGGCTAGGTGCCGGGTCGCTCGCCGGGTGACCGCGGAGCCCGGGAGGTCACACGGGAGTGCGTGAGCGGGGCTGGTGGCCGTTCCTCTGGGTCAGGAGCTGGTCGAGTTTGGCGTTCACGGAGGCCAGATCCTGCCTGAGGCGCTGGAGCTCGGCCTGGGTCGCCGTCTCGGCGGGGGAGGGCTCGGCCTCGTTCATCGCGTTCACCACCACGGCGATGAACAGGTTCAGGGCCACGAAGGTCGACATCAGGATGTAGACGATGAAGAAGATCCACGCCCAGGGCTTCTGTTCCATCACGGTCTGCGCCGTGCTGCCCCAGTCGTCGCCCGTCATGATCTGGAAAAGGGTGAACAACGACCGGGGCAGCTCGTCGAAGCGCTCGGGCGCGATGTCGCCGAAGAGCTTGGTGGCGATCACCGCCGCGATGTAGATCATCAGGACGAGTAGGCCGATGATCGACGCCATGCCGGGGACGGCGGCCAGCAGCGCGTTCACGACGCGGCGCATGCTCGGGACCACCGACAGCAGGCGCAGGGCGCGCAGGATGCGCAGGGCGCGCAGCACCGAGGTCGGACCGGAGGCCGGGATGAGCGCGATCGTCACGATCAGGGCGTCGAACCAGTTCCACGGGTCCCTGAAGAACGACTTCCGGTACGCGTACAGGCGGGCGGCCAGTTCGAGGACGAAGATGCCGAGCGCGATCCGGTCCACGACGTGCAGGAGGCCGCCGATCCGCGCCGTCAGGTAAACGCTGGTCTCACACCCGATCGTGACGGCGTTGACGACGATGACCAGGATGACCGCCCGCTGCACAAGCTGGGTCTCCAGGACGGAACGAACACGCTCGTGTGGTGACACCGACACCGCTCCCCGTGAGGCACATGATCCACACGATTCTGGATCACCATCGGGGACGGCGAGACCCGCGCGGGCAAATCGGGAAGGGAGATCCCGATCACACCCGGGGGTCCCTGGCACACGTCCGCCGGGTATGCGCGCTGGTCAGCGAAGGGCCGGCCGGCGGAACCGGTGCACGACGAGCGCCGGCGCGGCGACGGCGAACGTGGTGAGGGTCGGCAGGAGGAGGCCGTCGAGTTCCGCCGGCGTCCGCGTGGGCCCGCGGGGTGGCAGGCTTGGTGGACCACCCCGAGGAGGAGCCTGTGAGCACGCTAGAGGAAACGATCGCCGCCATCCGGCCGCTCGACGAGTCCGCGATGGCCGAGGCCCGCGCCCGGCAGGACCGCATGACCAAGCCGCGCGGCTCGCTCGGCGTCCTGGAGGACGTCTCGGTGAAGCTCGCCGGGCTCGCGGGCGCGTGCCCGCCCGAGCCGCCCGAGCCCGCCGCGGTCGCGGTCTTCGCCGCCGACCACGGCGTGCACGCCCAGGGAGTGACGCCGTGGCCGCAGGAGGTCACGGCGCAGATGGTGTACAACTTCCTGGCCGGCGGCGCGGTCGTCAACGCGTTCGCCGCGCGGGTCGGCGCACGGGTGACGGTCGTGGACATCGGCGTGGCCGCCGACCTCGAGGCCGTGCCGGGGCTGCTGCCGTACAAGGTCGCGCCCGGCACCGCGGACATGACGCGGGGCCCGGCGATGACCTCCGAGCAGGCCCGCCAGGCCGTCGAGACGGGCATCAGGGTCGCCGGGGAGCTCGCCGCGTCCGGCGCCCGCTGCCTGGTCGCCGGTGACATGGGCATCGCCAACACCACCGCCTCGGCCGCGCTGATCTCGGTGTTCACCGGGCTGGGCCCGGAGGAGGTCACCGGGCGCGGCACCGGCATCGACGACGCGACGCTGGCGCACAAGGTGGACGTGATCGGCCGCGCGCTGGCCCTGCACCGGCCCGATCCGGCCGACCCGCTCGGCGTGCTGGCCGCGGTCGGCGGGTTCGAGCACGGCGCGATCGCCGGCTTCATCCTCGGCGCCGCGGCGGCGCGGCTGCCGGTCGTCCTGGACGGGGTGATCGTCGGCGCGTCGGCGCTGGTCGCGGCCGCGCTGGCGCCGGACTCGATCGCGGGATGCCTGGCCGGGCACCGGTCCCAGGAGCCCGGGCACACCGCCACGCTGCGGCACCTCGGGCTGCGCCCGCTGATCGACCTCGACCTGCGACTCGGCGAGGGCACCGGCGCGGTCCTGGCGCTGCCGCTCGTCCAGAGCGCCGCGCGGGCGCTGCGCGACGTGGCCACCTTCGACTCGGCCGGCGTGACCGACAAGGACGTGCTGGAAACCGAACAGTCCTGACGGCGCTGGTGAGCGTTCGTCAGGAGGCCGGTAGTGGCGGGGCGAGGCTCCAGACTCGGATGGTCTCGTCGCGGCTGCCGCTGACGGCGACCGGGAGGCCGTCCACGCGGGCCGTCACGACCGTCCACACGCGGTCGCGGTGCCCGGTGAGCGGCTTGCCGAGGGGTTTGCCCGCGCGCAGGTCCCAGACGCGGACGGTGTTGTCGTCGCCGCCGGTGACGGCGATCGGCACGCCGTCCACCTCGTCGAAGGCGACCGCCCACACCGGCCCCTCGTGCCCGGTGAGCGGGTCGCCGCGCGGCTCCATCTTGTCGAGGTCCCACACGCGCACGGTCTTGTCCATGCTCCCGGTGACGGCGACGGCCGTGCCGTCCAGCCGGCCGAACGTGACCGCCCGGACCGAGTCGCCGTGCCCGGTGAGCGGCTTGCCGATTTCAGCGCCCCGGGACAGGTCCCAGACGCGGACGGTCTTGTCGTCGCCGACCGTGACGGCCACCGGCTTGGAGTCCACTTCGCCGTACGCGATCGACCAGATCGTCCCGGTGTGGCCCCGCAAGGCCGGGCGGACCTCCTTGCCCGTGGCCAGATCCCAGACGCGGACGGTGAGGTCGGCCCCGCCGCTGATCGCGATGGGCCGGTTGTCCAGCCGTCCGACGGCGACCGCCTTGACATCGCCGGTGTGCCCGAGGAACGGCGAGCCGACCGCCTTCCTGGTGGTCAGGTCCCAGACGCGGACGGTGTCGTCGTCGCTGCCGGTGACCGCGACCGGCGCGCCGTCCAGGTCGGTGAACGCGACCGCCCGGACCCATCCGGTGTGCTGGGTGTAGGGGGCGCCGATCTGCCCGCCGTCGGCGAGGCCGAAGACGCGTACGGTCTTGTCGTCGCCGCCGGAGATCGCGACGGGGGCGCCGTTCAGCGTGCCGACGGCGATCGAGCGGATGTCGTTGCTGTGCTCGGTGATCTCTTTGTACAGGGGAGCGCCGAAGAGGGGGGTCTGTGCGGGGCCGGTCGCGGGGGCGCTCGTCGCGGGCCCGGTCGTCGCGGGTGACCGGCCGGACGGGGTCACCGTGGACTCGGCGGCAGGGCCACTGGCGTTGTCTCGTTCCCGTAAGAGGGAGGGCAGGGTCAGGGCCGCCGCCCCGAGCACGGCCAGGCCCGCCCCGGCGGACAGCAGCGCCCGGCGCGGGATCGGGCCACGGCGCTCCGGCGTCCCGGGCTGGGTCGCGGGCTCCGGCGCGGGACCCGGCGAGGGATGCGTGACCGGCCCCGGGGAGGGACGTGTGACCGGCGCCGGGCCCTGGGGCCGTTCCGCGCCCGGCTGGGTGCCGTAGGACGGTTCCGTGACCGGTACGGTGCCGTGGGGCGGTTCCGCGGCCGGTCGGGTGCCCTGGGGCGATTCCATGCCGGCGCGAGCACCGGGGGAGGGGTCCGTGACCGGTTCCGTGCCCCAGCCACCCGCCGCCGATCCCGCCGGCGGCATGGGCAGGGTGGGCGCCGGCCACGGCGGGGACACCGGGGACTCCGGGGACTCCGGGGATGCAGAGGAGGACGCAGGGGAGGGCGCGGGGCTCTCGCCGGTCAGGACGCGCAGCACCTCGGCGCTGGCCGGGCGCTGGTCCGGGTTCTTGGCCAGGCACGCCGCGAGCAGCGACCTGAGCATCGGTGGCACGCCCGAAAGGTCCGGCTCCTGGGACAGGATCGCGTTCACGACGGCCGGGACCGTCTCGCCCGGGAACGCGCGGTGGCCCGTCGCCGCGTAGACCATCGTGCACGCCCAGCTGAACACGTCCGCGCTCTGCCCGGCCGTGTGCTCGTGGGTGAACTGCTCGGGCGCCATGTACGGCGGGGTGCCGATCGAGCCGGTGCGGGTCACGCTGGTGTCCAGGGCTCGCGAGATGCCGAAGTCGATCACCACCGGGCCCTCGGGGCCGAGGATGATGTTGCTCGGTTTGAAGTCGCGGTGGACGATGCCCGCGCGGTGGATCGCGGCGAGCGCGCTCATCGTCGAGACCGCGAGCCGCTCCAGGCCGCTGCCCGCGCGGGGCCCGGCCGTCCGGACGAGCTGCTCCAGCGAGGTGCCGGGGACGTACTCACTGACGATGTACGGGCGGTCGCCCTGGATGCCCATGTCGAGCACCTTCGCCGTGCAGAACGGGGCCACGCGGCGCGCGACGTCGACCTCGCGCATGAAGCGCCTGTGCGCGTCGGCGTCGTCGGACATCCAGGCGTGCAGCACTTTGACGGCGACGTCGTCGCCCGACGGGGACCGGCCGAGGTAGACGTTGCCCTGCCCGCCGCCGCCGAGGCGGCGGATCAGCCGGTAACCGCCGATCTGCGAGGGTTCGTCCGGACCGGGAAGGTGAGCATCGGACACCGCCCACCCCTTTATATGGACCCGATGAATCGCAGCGAGATCAGAGGTGCCCAATGATACGGTCCGGGGGCATCCGGGCGGAATCACGCGCCGAAGAACGTGACGTCCATGTGTTCCAGTGTGCCGGAGTCGGCGACCACGTCGATGGCGGAGACCCTGCCGCAGGAAGCGCGGCGCGCCGCGCAGCCGTCCGCCTGGGGCCCAGGCCGCACCGACGGCGCCGGGTCACCGCGCGGGCCGTGCGGCGACCCGGCCGTCTCGGGACGCGCCCGGGGCCGGCGCGCCCGGATTGACCGCAGTGTCCGGCTAAGCGACCGGAATTGACCGTCGGTGTCCGGCAACTCCGACACTTACTGACCTTGTGCCCTATTTGTTATCAAAGTGGCGCCGAACGGCTTCGTCGGTGACGCGACGCTCTGATCACGTATGTCCCACCACCCCCTATGAGGTGATCAGTGAAGAGGCGCCTGCTCTTCGGCGCGATACTCGCATCAGCGAGCGTCGCCGTCCCGTCGGCGGTGATCCCGTCCACGGCGAACGCGGAACCCGCCCGCCCACCCGCCTTCCAGCACCTGCCCGGCGCGTACAGCTACACCGGCTTCAAGCCCGCCGTCCTGGACACCGCCCGCTCCCTCAAGGTGCTCATCCAGGTCACCGGCACGCCGGTCGGCGACGCGGCGGCCAACGCCGAGGACGCGGGCACGTCCGTCGACAAGCCGGCCCTGCGATCCGCGCTGCGCGACGAGCGGCAGAGCGTCGAGCAGAAGGTGAAGGACGAGGGCGGGAAGGTCCTCGCGACCTACACCGACAGCTTCAACGGCATCGCCGCCACGATCCCGGCGCGCAGCCTGGCCGCCATCGAGGAGACCCCCAAGGTCGTCTCGGTGCACCCGGTGCGGACCTTCAGCCGTGACAACGCCTCCGGCGTGCCCTACATCGGCGCCCCGCAGGTGTGGCAGGACCTCGGCAAGACCGGCGAGGGCGTCAAGGTCGCCGTCATCGACACCGGCGTGGACTACACCCACGCGAACTTCGGCGGCTCGGGCGACCCGGCCGACTTCGAGCGCAACGACGGCACGGTCCTCGAGCCGGGCACCTTCCCGACGGCGAAGGTGATCGGCGGGTACGACTTCGTCGGCGACGACTACGACTCCAACGTTCCGACCTCGGTGCCGAAGCCCGACCCCGACCCGCTGGACTGCAACGGCCACGGCTCCCACGTGGCGGGCAGCGCGGCCGGCTTCGGCGTGGACGCGAGCGGCAAGACCTACGCCGGCCCGTACGACTCCACCACGCACACCAAGTCCTTCAAGGTCGGGCCGGGCGTGGCGCCGAAGGCGTCGATCCTGGCCTACCGCGTGTTCGGCTGCGAGGGCTCGGCGAGCGAGGACGTCATCGTCTCCGCCATGGAGCGGGCGCTCAAGGACGGCGCGAACGTCGTCAACATGTCGCTCGGCTCGCCCTTCGGACGCACCGACGAGCCCAGCGCGCAGGCCGTGCGGACGCTGACCCGCGCGGGCGTGACCGTGGTCGCCTCGGCGGGCAACTCCGGGCCGAACGCCTACATCACGGGCGCCCCGGCCGTCGCCCCGACCGCCATCTCGGTGGCCGCCCTGGACGCCGCCCGCGCCACGCTGCCCGCGGCGAAGATCTCGGCGAACGGCGCGGAGCTCATCGCGCAGAACTCCAACGAGGCGGCCCTGCCCTCCGGGGCGCCGCCGATCGCGGTGCTGCGTACGAGCTACCCGTCCGGGCCGGTGTCGCTGGGCTGTGACCTGGCCGACTACACCGCCTACCCGGGCGGCGTCACGGGCAGGCTCGTGGTCACGCTGCGCGGCGTGTGCGCCCGGGTGAAGCGCGCGGTCCTCGGGCAGAAGGCCGGCGCCGCCGCGGTCGCGATGATCAATACCGACTCGGCGTTCCCGCCGATCGAGGGCGCGATCACCTCCGACCCCGACACCGGCGAGCAGTACACGGTCACCATCCCGTTCCTCGGCATCCGGAGCACCGACGGCGCGGCGGCCACCGCGCTGGACGGCAAGAGCGCCGCGCTGACCGGGACGGCAGTCCCGAACCCCGGCTACGCCAAGCTCGCCTCGTTCTCCTCCGGCGGTCCCGGCAACGGCGCGAGCGCGCTGAAGCCCGACGTGACCGCGCCCGGCGTGTCCGTCGTCTCGACGGGCGTCGGCACCGGTTCGGGCCCGGCGACCATCTCCGGCACCTCGATGGCCTCCCCGATGACCGCCGGTGTCGCCGCGCTCGTGAAGCAGGCGCACCCGCGCTGGAGGCCCGCCCAGATCAAGGCCGCCATCGTCAGCACCGCCGACGCGTCCACCAAGATCGCCGGCTACACGGCCAGGGTCGCCGGCTCCGGCGTGGTCGCCGCCCGCCGGGCGGTCGCCGCGACCGTCCTCGGCGAGACCGGGCACGGCGGGGGCAACCTGTCGTTCGGGCTCCAGTCCCTGACCGGCGCGTACCGGCAGACCGAGACGTTCACCATCCACAACACCGGTAAGACGCCGGTCACCTACGACCTGGCCGCCGCGTTCACCGGCCAGTCGTACGGCGCGCAGGTCGCGGTCTCCCCGGCGTCTGTCACCGTGGGCCGCGAGAGCAGCCGCGACGTGCGGGTCACGCTGTCGCTCACCGCGCAGGCCGTGGCCGCGCTGCCCGCCGCCGAGACGTCCAACTTCGGGTCGGTCGTCCACATCCAGGGCGCGGTCACCGCGACGCCGCGCACGGCCGCCGAGGGCGTGTACCCGCTGCGGGCCGCGTTCCTGCTCGTCCCGGACGCCCAGTCCGAGGTGACCGCCTCCCAGCCGTCCAAGTACACCGTGACCGGTGGCGCGGCGACGACGTCCGTCCAGGTGCGGAACAAGGGGGCGCACCCCGGCGCCGCCGACGTCTACGCCTGGGGCATCACCGACTCCGGCGACGTGCGCGGGGCCGAGGACTCGATGGACGTCCGCGCGGCGGGCGTGCAGGCGCTGCCCGGTTCGGTGCTCGGCGGCGCCGACACCGACCGGACGCTGATCTTCGCGGTCAACACCTCCGGCCGCTGGTCCAACGCCTCGGCCAACGAGTTCGACATCCCGCTCGACACCACCGGGGACGGGACGGCCGACTACGTGCTGGTCGGCGCGGACTACGGCCTGGTGACCGCGGGCTCCTCCGACGGCCGCTTCGCCACGTTCGTCTTCAAGGCCGACGGGTCGCTGGTGGACACGTGGGTCGCCACGGCCCCGATGAACGGCGGCGCGCTGCTGATGCCGGTCCTCGCCTCCCAGGTGGGGCTGGCCGAGGGCGCCTCCCGCTTCACCTACTCGGTCAGCGCCTTCTCCAAGGTGCCCGAGGGGCTGGTGGACGACACCGAGTCGGCGGCGTTCGACGCCTTCGCCCCGCCCGTCTCGACGGGGGCGTACGTGCCGCTGGAGCCGGGCGCGTCCAGCACACTCCAGCTCACCGCCGACCCGGCGCGGCTGGCGTCCACTCCGGTGAAGGGCTGGCTCATCGTCAGCCTGGACGACCGCAGCGGTGCTCCGGAGGCGGACAAGGCCCCGCTGGGGAGGGTGCCCGGCGCCAAGCCGTGATCCCTTCCTGACGCCCTGAACCGAGGGCCCTGGCGTTGCCGCGGCGCGCCGGGGCCCTTCTGCTTACCCCTCGGCGAGGACGATCACGTTGTCGTCCGCGCCCAGGGACAGGGGTTCGGTCCGCGGCGGGTTGAGGACGACGCCGTACGACGGGGCCTGGTCGCTGTCGTACTTGGTGCGGTAGCCGATGGCGGTCTGACCGCGCCGCCGGGCCGCCTCGATCACGGTCGCGAAGTCCGCGCTCGCCCCCGGGGTGAGGTAGTCGGAGGCGGGCCTGAGGTATATCTCGGAGCCCACCGGATCGAAGAGCTGCCCGAACACGCCCTGGAGGTGGCGGTTCTCGGCGAGCTGGGTGAGCAGCAGGCTGATCAGCTTGGTGCTGACGATGAAGTCGTCGGCCTTGGTGACCTGGAAGACCTCGCGGTTGTCGTCGTCGTTGATCTCGGTGACGATCGAGTACGGGTCGCCGAGCTTCACCTCGATGTCGCGCAGGTGCAGCAGCGTCAGCAGCGTGCGGTCGTCGGCCTGCCCGGACCCCGCGCCGTCGTCCGCCAGCACGATGATGTGCTTGTACCCGCCGAGGTCCAGCGACTCCAGGGACGTCCTGCGGGTGGGCTCGCAGTGCTTGTACCCGACGGTCAGGTTGTGGCGGGCGGTGGCGAGGACCTCCTCGGGCCGGCGCGACGCGGCGATGTCCACCACCGAGCCCGGCTCGACCAGCCGGTCCAGCAGGTCGAGGATCTTCGTCGCGCGGGTGTTCCAGCCGATCAGCAGCGTGCAGTCGGGCATCGGCCGCTGGTCAGGGGCCGAGACGATCGCCGTCTCGTCCACCGGGGGAGGGGAGTCGGCCAGCCGGATCAGCAGGTCGTCCTCGGCCAGCACGATCAAGCTGTCGCGGGCGCCGATCGAGGTCTCCATCGGCGGGTTGACGACCACCGTGCCGTCGCTCCTGTGCAGCCCGACCGGGACGCCGCGCGCGTACGAGTGCAGCGCCTGCCCGTACGTCGAGCCGACCAGCGCGGGCTCGGGGCGGATGTAGAACTCGTTCCCGGCGAAGTCCAGCAGGTCGGTGCAGACCGTGGACAGCCCGGCCTGCCGGTGCGACTGGACGACCAGACGCACCGCGATGTCGTCGGCGTCCACGACCAGGGCGGACTCGCCGCCCGCGGTCCGGGCCGCGGCGAGGTTCTCGGAGTTCTGCACGGCCGTCACCACGTGCGGGCGGGCGCCGCGCCAGACGCGGTTGTTGAGCAGCAGCAACGCTTTGATGACCTCGATGTCGGCGTCCGGGCTCGGGGGCGGGAGCACCAGGATCGCCTTGGCGGTGTCCGGGCTCACCAGCTCCAGGTCGGCCCGCTTCAGAGGGCTGCCCGACCGGCAGATGACCCGCGTACGGCCGGTCTCGCCCAGCCGTGAGCGGATCTCATCGTCCATGTCCGCCTTGTCGCGGTCGGCCAGGACGACCACGCAGGAGCGCCGCTGCCCGTGGTTGGCCTTGACCAGCTCCTCGACGACGGTGAAGATCTGTTCCGACCAGCCGAGGACGACCGTGTGCCCGCTCTCGATGAGCCGCGAGCGGCCCTTGCGGAGCTGGGCGATGCGGTTCTCCAGGCCGGCGGTCAGCACACCGATGAGCGAGCTGACGATGAAGATGCCGCCGATGGTCGCGGCGAGCATGAGCCCCAGGAACAGCGGCCGCCCGGTGTCGCCGGCCACGGTGCCGGGGTCGATGGCCCGCATCAGGCTCATCCACGTGACCTCGCCCCAGCTCAGCTCGTCCTCTTTGTTGGTGAGGGCGATGACCAGCGAGGTGATCACCAGGATGAGCGCGACGGAGGCCAGGGCCAGCCATCCGATGAGCGCGGGCGTCCCGCGGTCCATCGTGCCGTCGAACCAGTACCGCAGACGATCCCGCCATCGCACCCGCACAGCCGCCGCTCCCCGCTCCCGTAGCCGTCGCACCCTCGGTGCCGTGCCAGAGGTGCGTGGTCATCACGATCATTGAACCAGTACTGGCGCGTGCGTACGTTCCGTACCGGTGATCCGGCATTGCGGGGCGCACGGGCGGCGCCTCCGGGCTGCGCGTGAGCGTCACTTGCCGACGAGCGAGCCGGCGGACGGCGCGGCGGGGGCGCGCTGCGCGGACAGGCGGCGTCCGAGGTTCTGCATGGGCTTCTCGATGAACCGGTACGTCACCCAGCTCGCCGCGAGGATCAGCGCCACGAACGTCACGGCCACCGGGATCTGCACCGACAGCGGCGACCAGCGCAGATCGCCGGTGATCTTCGTGCCGAGCTTCAGCAGCGGATGGTGCACCAGGTAGAGCGAGTAGCTGATCAGCCCGAGCCAGAGCAGGGCGCGCGGCAGGCGGCGCCGCCGCAGAGCCATCGCGCCCGCGAACGTCACCCCCGCCATCGCCACCGTGGTCAGCCACACCCGCGGCTGAACCCACCACCAGCCCGCCTGGATCGCCCATATCGGGGAGACCGCCACGAGCCCGGCCGTGACCGCCACCGGCCAGAGCCCTCCCGTGCCCTGCTCCCACCGGTGGATCGCCGTCCCGGTGAACATCACCGCGAGGATGGCCGCGCCGAACCACGGCGTCCTGCTGCTCGACAGCAGCAGCGCGACCGCCATGAACCCGAGCGCGCACGCGGCCGTCGTACGGAATCGGTTCGCGACCACGCAGGCCAAGCCGACGAGGAACACCGCGCACGACACCAGGGCCGGCCACACGCCGGTCAGCGGGGCCGCGGCCAGCAGCAGCCCCTCGGCGACCGCGGCGACGCCGAACGCCACCGCCGGCACGCCGCTGCGCCGGTGCGTCCCCGTCGTGAACAGCGCGGTGACCAGCAGGTAGAACACCATCTCGTACGACAGCGTCCACATCGTGTCCGCGACCCCGCCGACCCCGACCACGTCGAGCAGCATCGTCGCGTGCGCGGCCACCCCGGACGCGTCGCGCGGCACGGTCTTGCGGACCCCGAGCCACGGGCTCATGGCCAGGGCCAGGCCGATCACCGCCAGGTAGAGCGGGTAGAGGCGGAACCCCCGGCCGATCCAGAACGCCCGCACATCGCCGCGCCGCTCCAGTGACGTGGGGATGATGTAGCCGCTGACCAGGAAGAACACCAGCACGCCGTACAGGCCGAGGTTGAACCAGTACGGGCGCAGGGAGGGCACGACCCAGGGCAGCAGGTGCTCGGCCAGCACCGCGACGGCGCCGACGCCGCGCAGCGCGTCCAGCCATGCCAGCCGGGCGGGCATGGTGGTGGCGCCGTCCATGCCCGCTACCGTAGCAACTTCAGGGGAGTGCGTTCAGGCGAGCGCGGGTTCGCCGACGAGGGCGACGCGGACGTCCGCCGGGTCCGCGCCTCCGAGCGGCGCCGCGAACACCGCCGACCCCTCGCGGGTCGCGTACACCACGAACCGCAGGCCGTCATGTCCGCCTCCTCCTAGGCCGAGATCTCGCACGGTCGCAGGCCCGACGACAGGCTCGCGATCTGGCTGTAGGCGGCTGGGGTCAGGTCGATGAGCCGGTTGCTCGCGCAGGTCGCGCCGCAGCAGCTGCGCTCGCCGCAGAACAGGTCGGTCTGCGGGCCGCAGTCGGCGATGGTGGTGACGACGCTGGCGCCGCCGCACAGCGCCGTCGTGCGGTGGGCGAAACCGCAGGTCCGGCGCGAGAGGGTGACGCCGCAGCTGTCCGGGCGCGTGATCGCCCAGCAGGCGTCGGAGGTGTTGGGCCAGGCGTGCTGAAGGCTGCCCGAGTTGCAGGTGCCGCAGGCGCCCTTGCCCACGGTGCCGCACGGCCCCCAGGCCGCGCCGCAGCAGAACCAGGAGACTTCGCCCTGGACGGGTCCGAGTAGATCGACGGGATCGGTGGGTCGGCTGCGCGCCATGCGCGTCCTCCTAGGGTGAGCTCTTACGGTCCCCCGGTTTGGTGGTGCAGCCATTGCGGAAATTTCCTGACCTGTCCCATAGATAACATGTAATAAATCTTCGTCAATGCCCCTCTTGTCGGCTTTCTCCGGAGGCCCTCGCGGGGCTTCTCTCACCCATGCGACCCGCCTTGGTGAGAATCCGGCGGTATCCCGGCGCCGCGCCGATGAGCAGGAACGCCGCCGTTCCGGCGTTCACCGTGCGGCGCTTGGACGGGGGCCGGGCGGGCGTCATAGCGCTTGGCCGAGGGACAGAGAGGTATGAGACGATTCGTCGCGTCATGCACGCCACCCTGCCGTTCAGGCTCGCGCGGTCGGCGGTCTTCACCGTCGTCTGCCTGGGGCTTGCCGCCGGGGCACACCGGTTCGCGGGCGGTACGGGCCCGGCGCCGTGGGTGCTGCCGTCCGGGGCGCCGGCCGTCATGACCGTGACCACGCTCCTCGCCCGCCGCGAACGCCCGCCCGCCGCCGTGGTCGCATGGCTGCTCACCGCCCAACTCCTCCTGCACTGGTGGTTCGACACATCCGGCACCTCCGCCTCCCGGGTACCGTCGGCCGCGTTCCCACCGCCGTCTGCCGTCCCGCCGCCACTCGCAGGACCCGGCACGCGGCTCGCGCGCGGCCTCCGTGACCCCCGCCTGGAGTTCCTTCCGTGAAACCGTCCTTCGTACGAGCGCTGCTGGTGCTCTGCCTTTCCTCGACTTTTCTCGGGCTCGCCGCCCCCGTCGCGCTGGCGCACGACAGCCTGAAACGCAGTTCCCCGGCCAAGGACGCCGTCGTCACCAGCCTCGACCAGATCGAGCTGGAGTTCAGCGCGCGCGTCAGCTTCCCCGCGGTCGTGCTCCACGACGCCGCCGGCCGCCGTTTCGAGTCCGGTCCGCCGACCGCCGAAGGCCCGAAGGTCATCGAGAAGGTCGCCGGGCCGCTTCCGTCCGGGAGTTATGTCATCGCGTGGCGGGTCGTGTCCTCCGACGGGCACCCGGTGGAGGGGGAGATCCCGTTCACGGTGAACGCGCCGGGCGTCACGGCCCCGGCCCCCGCCGCCCCGTCCAGCTCCGAGCAGGGAGCGACCGCGCCCGGGGCCACCGCGCCCTCCTCCGGCGAGGCCGCGTCGGGCGGAGGTTTCCCGGTATGGATCTGGGCGGCGCTGGCACTCCTCATGGTCGTCATCGTCGCGATGCTTCTGCGCGGTCGCGGATCGGCGAAGCCTGGGCCCGTACGGACGGAAACCGCGTCCGATCCCACGCGGACGCAGACCCCACCGGACGGCGACTGACCACGCGGACACAGGCTCCGCCGGATGGCGAGTGACCGCGTGGACGCTGGCCCCGGCGGACGCGAGTGTGACGGCCCGGCGGCGGCCCTCCGACGGCGAGTGACGGCCGGGCGGCCGGCCTTCCGACCGGTGAGTGACCGACCGTCGGCCGGTTCCCCGATGGGCGGCCGGGCTCCCGGCGGGATGGTGGCCGCCCGGGCGCGCCCTTGACGGTCATGCGGGCGCGTGGCCACAATGTGGCGCGATGACCATTGCGTATGCCGGTCGGCACCTGGCGGCGCGATGGCTCGTCACTCCCGATTTGTGGCTCTCGAATTAGACGTGTTCGGCGCACGTGTCCGGTACTTGAAAGGATCGGCCCTGCGTTCGTTCTCGCGTTCCCGTCCCCGCGTCCTGCCGTTCCGGCTCCGGCGTGAGATCTCGCCCGTCGTCTTTCTAGGTAGCGCGGCGCGGATGAGCGGAGTACCGGTGGAAGAAAAGCAGTGGGAGACGTCGTCGTCCGCCGACCGGCGTTTTCGGGGTATTTCAGGTCTTTTTCCCGCCCTGCCCGCCCGGTTCACCCGGTTCACCCGGTTCACCGGGTTCACCTTCAGGGCCGCCCGTCCGGCGCGTGCCTGGGCGGCGACGGCGCGGTGGACGGCCCGTGTGGTCATGCTCGCCCTGGTCGGTGGGCTCGCCCTGACCGCCGTGACCCCGCCCGCCTCGGCCCACGGCCAGCTCGCGATGTCGAACCCGGCCAACGACGGCACGATCTCGTCGCCCATCGAGGCCGTCGAGCTGTACTTCACCGAGGCGCCGATCTCGTACGCGTACTTCACGGTCAAGGCGCCGAGCGGCGTCCGCGTCGACAAGCCGTGGGCGCAGGGCCCGCCCAAGCGCCTCGACGAGCCGGTCCGCGAGTACCACCTGATCAACGGCACGTGGGAGCCGAAGCTCTACCACGAGGGTTTCCCGGCGAAGCTCCCCGTGGCGTACTGGCCCGACAAGGGCGTGTACGTCGCGACGTACCGGACGATCGCCTCAGACGGGGAGGAGGTGCGCGGAGAGGTCAAGTTCACCTACAACGGCAAGACCACCGAAGCCCCCAAGGGATGGCGGACCCCCACCAACTCGCCCGACCCTGCCTTCGAGGCCGCCGCCGGCCGCACCAGCGCGCCGCAGGTGGGCGAGACCCCGAGCGACATGCCGTCCCCCGTGGCGGCGGCGGGCCCGACCCCGCAGACCTCGTGCACGCCGAGGACCATGCCCGAGACCGGCTGCACGCCCGGCGACGCGTCCCAGGCTCCGTCCGCCGAGGCCGCCTCGTCGGCCGCCTCGTCGCAGGACGGCGGCGTGGACCTGCTGGTGTGGCTGCTGCCCGCGCTCCTCGTCGTCGGAGTGGGTGTCATGGTGGTACGCGCCGCCCGGCGGCCGGCTCCCGGCGGCGCCACGGCCCGCGGCGGCCAGAACCGGAAAGACACCCGCGGCGGTCAGAACCGGAAGAACCCGAGCGGTGGTCAGAACCGCAAGAACACGCCTCCCTCGGCTCGGCGCGGGCCCGCCGCCCGCCCCGCGCCGAAGGCCAAGTCCGCCAAGCGGCGCTGACCCCCGCGTCCCGCATGTTCAGGAGCACCACAGTGAGATCCCCCCTCCGCCTTCCCATGCGCGCCGCCGCCCTCGGTGTGCCCCCGCGGACCCCGGCCGCCCGCCGTCCGTCCGCCGGTCTCGTGCGCCGGCTGGTCCTCGTCCCGCTGCTCGGCCTCGCCGTGCTGACGGGCGTCGCGGCCTGCGGCTCCTCGGGCGCCGCCACCCCGGCTCCCACGGGCGTCAAGGAGATCACCGTCACCATCGCCGCGCGCAAGGTGACGCCGCCGCCGGGGCGCGTCGACGTGACCAAGGGACAGACGGTGCGGATCACGGTGACCAGCGACGTGGCCGACTTCGCGCACGTCCATGGCTACGACAAGGGGACGGACCTCAAACCCGGGACCCCCGCGACGATCGAGTTCGTCGCCGACCAGAGCGGGCTGTTCGAGGCGGAGACGCACGAGCAGGAGCTGCAGCTCTTCCAACTCCTCGTCCGATAGGTCCGCGGAGGTGTTCCCGGAGCAGGCCGCCCAGACGTTCCTGGCGCACGGCATCGGAGGCCGTCAGGACCTGCCGATCCCGTTCTCGGCTGCGATGGCCGGGGCGATCGTCGCGCTGCTGGCGTCGTTCGCGGCGCTCGGCACGCTGTGGACCGAGCCCCGGCTCGGGGGCGACCTGCGGTACGCGCGCCCGGTGTCCGCGCTGGTCCAGGGCGTGGTGTCCGGCCCGGCCTGGCGGTGGTTCTGGCGGGTCGCGGGGCTGCTCGCCGCCGCGTACTTCTGCCTGGGCCTGCTCTTCGGCCCCGACCGGGTCGCCAACCCGACGGCGGGCGTCGTCTACGTCCTGTTCTGGGTGGGCCTGGTCCCGCTGTCACTGCTGTTCGGCCCGGTCTGGCGGACGCTGAACCCGCTGCGCACCCTGCACCGGCTCGCGTGCGCCGCCCTTGGACGAGACCATCGCCAGGGACTGCGTCCGCTCCCGGAACGGCTCGGGTACTGGCCCGCCGTGGCCGGGCTGTTCGCGTTCGTGTGGCTGGAACTCGTCGCCCCCGAGCGTGCCACGCTGCCCGTCATCGGCGCGTGGCTCGCCGTGTACGCCGTGGCCATGCTCGCGGGCGCGGTGGTGTTCGGGTCCGGGTGGTTCGACAAGGGGGACGCGTTCGAGGTCCACAGCGCCCTCATCGGCAGGCTCGCCCCTGTGGGCAGGCGTCCCGACGGCGCTCTGACCTGGCGTAACTCACTGGATGGCATGGCCGGGCTGGAGCCGGCGCGCGGGCTGGCGACGCTCGTCGTGGTGCTGCTCGGCTCCACCATGTACGACAGCCTCTCGAACGCCCCGTTCTGGGTGCGTTTCGTGCAGGAGAGCCCGCTACCGCCGGTTGTGACCGGGACGGCGGGGCTCGTCGCCGTCATCGGCCTGGTACTCGCGGCGTACCTGGGAGCGACCGCACTGGCGAGCCGCTGGGGAGGTGTGGAGCGCGGGACGATGGCGGGGGAGCTGGCCCACTCGATCGTGCCGATCGCCGTCGGGTATCTGATCGCCCACTACTTCACGCTGCTGCTGCTCGAAGGTCAGCGGACCCTCGCCCTGCTGTCCGACCCGCTGGTCATCGGGACGAACTGGTTCGGCACGGCCGGGTGGGAGGTCAGCGCCGTGGGCACCAGCCCGGCCGGGATCGCCATGCTCCAGGTGACGGTGATCGTCGTCGGCCACGTGATCGGCACCGTCCTCGCCCACGACCGCGCCCTCGCCCTGTTCCCCCGCCGCACCGCGGTGATGGGCCAGATCCCGCTACTCGTCCTGATGGTGACCTACACGGTAGGCGGCCTACTCCTCCTGTTCGCCGCCTGACCTGCCGCTATCGGGTTCGTCCGCAGTGCTCCGGCCTTCACTTCAGGCCGGTGGTGAAGCCGACTGTCCTGCCTAGCGGGGGCAGGAAAGCTGGTCCGCCGCCAAGGCGGATCGGCGTTTACCCGGCGGAGTCGAGATGGTTGTGCTGTTCGATCCGTCAGGCGTGGCAGACGAGGACGGTGCGGGGTTCGCGGTGGCGGGCTCACCAGTGAAGCAGGCGATGTCAATGGGGCGGCACGGGTGGTCGTGGAGTTCTCGAACAGTCATTCGCTCGGTCCGATGCCAGGGTCCCCTTGGCGCCGCTGCAGCTTAACCCCGGCGACAAAGGCATGCCATTCGTCGCTGGGAAACGTCAGAGTCGGGCCGTTCGGGTTCTTGCTGTCCCGCACGGCGCGAACGCCGCCCCTCATTTCCGCCACCTCGACGCAGTCTTGACCATTTCCGCTACGAGAGCTTTTCCGCCATACGGCGTGCGGCAGATCCAGCGCGGACATCCCGCGCCTCCTCGTGGCTCCTCTGTGGGGACTGTTCGCTGCCAAAGCCGGATGGTTGCGACATAGCGGGCTAGCGGCGCGCAAATTGCGGAACCACTTACGACACGCCACAGCGTAGCGTCATGCTGATACTACCGTCGGTAGTCATGACGGGTCGGCGGATCATCGCAAGTTGCTGGTGAACGACCACGCGACTCGTGGGCCCGCCGTGAGATTTCCGCACGGCGGGCGGCATCCCTGGAGTAATCCAGCCAGATGACGGTATCGGCACGAGTCCACAGCAGGTCACGTCCTTCGGGGTACCCAAAGGAATCGAATACCTTCGGTACAACTTCCGCCTCTACCCGACCGCTGGTCAGCGTGCCGGCATCGGGCACGCGGTGACAGACTCAGACGATGTCGAACTCGTCCTGCTTGACCCCTCCGATGAAGGCTTTCCATTCATTGGGGGAGAACATCGTCACCCGGCCTCGGGGCGTTTGGAATTGCGGACTGCCACGGTGTCGTCGTTGAGGAACGCGACTTCGACACAGTTGTTCTCGCTACCAGTCAGACTGCTCTTGCGCCAAACGGCACCCGAGATGTCAGCTTCGGTCATGCGGCCCTTCGGTTCTCGTAACGTCCAGATCCTCGATCACACGCTCGATCAACGAGATGGAATCGGCTTCAGCTCGGATCATGGTCGTCGGGAGCAAGATGCCATTGGCTACTGTGGACACCTCTCCCTCCAGTGAGGAGGACGCGCCCCTCCTCTTTCAGCAGTGAAATGGCATATCCCACTTGTCTTTCCGAAAGGCCGGTTATTTCCTCAAGTTGAGGAGTTGATGCAGCTCTTTCGGCTAGAATCTCTGCTATCGTTTCGGCATTTGCTCTTCGGGCGCCCTTGATTCGCGGAGTTCGCTGCCCCCTTGTGGATCCGCTGCGAGTATCTATTTCGTCGGTCGCATTCTGGCTATCCTCATTCCACGGAAGAGGTTGCTGAACATCCCTGGCCGACGGAGACGCTTTTAGGTTCGGATCTAGTTGATAGATTCTGCCGCCTCGTTCCCCCACTGCTTCGGCTACGCCTGCATCTACAAGGCCGGCCAAGATGGTACGAGCTTCTAAAGAGTCCATGGGGAAAGTATCGCGAAGGGTTTTATTGGTCCAACGGACTCCATGACGCATTGCCACGAGAGCATGTCGCTGAATATCGCTCAGCGGGGCAGAAGAGGTCAAGCTTGCAAGCCATTCGAGGTCTGATGGAGAAAGCAGGGTATGGTTGGGGACTCGTACAGTAAAGCGTACACCTTGATCGTGGAAGCGGGGAGGCACCATACCCGCGTCATGGAGACTGCGAAGAACCGTCGGTATCCCTGAAGCTAGTGCCTCAACCACGCGCTGTTCCCGAGCGAGGCGGACATTCTGGCAAATGCGTACAAGATACCCATTGCGCGCAGAGGTTACCCCGGTCTGTCCCAGACGATCTACCGATAGGCCCCACAGCCCTCCGGGATTACTCAAGACCAGCTGCGAGTTATCGATTTTCAAGGTTATGGCTTCGCCGAGCGCGTAAGGTCCGAGGTCCCGATGTACTAGCGCATTTGATAGTAGCTCGCGAACGGCTTCGAAAGGATACTCCGTCTCGTCGCGTCCGTGCCCATCGTAGCCAAATCGGACCCGAGTACGGGTGTTTCTTTGCACCCATCTAAGGGCTTGATCCAGCATCATGGGCACCGGGCCATCGAATCTTCTCGAATCGATGGCCCGGGTTCCTGGCGGGTCGTTAAGCCCAGGTGCAACTCTGGCTTGGATTACTAGGTTGGGGAAAAATTGCTGCGGATAAACTCCCAGGGTGAGTATTCCCGCGACCGTTGGAACCTTATTGGGTCCCGAAACAACACCCGTCCGGAAAAGAACATCTTGATCGTCCAGGCGTGATAGTGGTATAGAATTTGTTTTACAGGTATCGATATACGATGCAACCAGCTCTCGATCTAGATCCTCAATTGAGGAATCCGCGACGAGGTTTTGATCGAAGCGAGGAGTCTCACGGTTTGCGATGAAAGCTTGCTCTTCAAGCTGGGAGAGTTCGTAGTCGCCATCGTAGGACCTGAGATAAGCTTTGCCTGTCGATTTAATCCGGCAGGGCTTCATGGAGGCTGACATCTCGTCGATTCGTGCCACTATAATAGGCTTCCCCTCGACCTGGAAAGTCCAAGTCTGGGGAGTTACTGGCGGCTCAATTCCCTGTCTAGCGATCGATGCGAGTGCTGCCTTGCATTCTTTGGCATCGTATACGCCAGCAGCCTTGAAATTGTCAGATTCGTCCAGGCCGAATATCAGTATTCCGCCCCCGGGAGTGTTCGCAAAGGCCGACAATGTTGGCGCAACCGACCGAGGGAAGCCGCCGTTCGCTCGCTTGACCTCAACCTCGGCGAAGTCGCTTCCCTCGCTTCGCAGGTCGGCGATCAAGGTTGTAAGCTCTGTCAGATCCACAAGGCAAACCTACAAGACTCCGTTGTAGGTGACTAGACCTACAACACGGCGTGCCTTGTACCTCACGAGTTGAGTGCCCCTGAGCGACGAAGTGCTCATCGCTGTAGGGATCTCCACTCGCGCCAGTGGCCGGCGGGTACGCGGCAGGTGCAGGCGCTTCAGTGAGTGACCCCATCGGGGACTAGGCAGGGCAGCGGTACGCCCTGCTGATGGACCACGCCCTCCCCGATCTCCCCGGCCTTCCCGAGCTTCCTGGTCCTTCCTATGTTCCCGGCCTTTCCGGCCCGGATGGGGGGAGCAGGGGTGGATCCGGAGGGTATGGGCGGGTAAGAGATTGGTGTGGATCTGTCTTCGGCGGTTGACGAGCTCTACGCGGGCGCGCCCGAGGACTTCGTCGAGACGCGCAAGCGGCTCGCGGCCGAGGCGAAGAAGGGCGGGGACGCCGGGCTGGCCAAGCGGATCGCCGGGCTCCGGCGGCCCACCGTGTCGGCGTGGGCGACCAACCAACTGGCCAGGTCCGCGCCGGACGAGGTCGGCCGCCTGCTCGACCTCGGTGACGAGCTACGGGCCGCGTGGACGTCCGGCGGGCGGATCGGCGAGCTGGACCAGCGGCGCGGCGAGCTGGTCTCCCGCCTGCTCCGGAGGGCCCAGGCCCTCGCCGACGAGGCCGGGCGTCCGCTGCGCGAGCCCGCGGTCCGTGAGGTCGAGGACACCCTGCACGCCGCCACGATGGACCCGGACGTGGCCGACGAGGTGCGCGCCGGCCGGCTGGCGCAGCCCCGCGGCTACGTGGGCTTCGCCCCCGCCGGAGGCTTCCCCGAACCGGCCGAGCATGCCCCCGCCCCGGTCGTCGGCGCGCCGGAACCCGAAGGCCCTGCCGAACGCGAGCGGGAGCGGCAGAAGAAGCACGAGCGTGCCGAGCCGGACAAGCGTGAGCGGGCCGAGCAGCACGAACGCGCACCGGACGTGCGTGAGCGAGACAAACGGGAGCGCGAGAAGCAGGAGCGGGCGGAGCGGCAGAAGCGCGAACGGGAGGAAAATCGGCGGCGGGAGGAGGACGAGCGTCGTAGGCGGGTCGCCGAGCGGATCGCGGCCGCCGAGCGGGAGGCGCGGGACGCCGACCGCGCGCTCGCCGAATGGCAGGCGGAGGCCCGCGAGGCCGACGAGGCCCGTACGGCGGCAGGCGACGAGGTGGACCGCCTGCGGGACGAACTCGCCGCCGCCCTGCACCGCCAGGAGATCGCCGGCAAACGCCTCACGATGGCCGAACGCGAACGCGATAAAGCAGCCCGCCGCGCCACCAAGGCCCACCAGAACGCCCGGACCCTCCGCGAGAACCCCTGACCCATCACGCACGCCCCGGGCACAGAGGGAGGGCCGGGAGGAGGACGAGCCTCAGTCGTCCTGGGAGGCCGAGGCGAGGGCCGTGCCGCTGGATGGCCCGTTGGTCGTGCGGCTGGCTGTGTCGATGGATGGGCCGTTAGCGGTGCCGTTGGATGGACCGCTGGCCGTGCCATTGGTCGTGCGGCTGGCGGTGCCGTTGGATGGACCGCCGGCTGTGCCGTTGATCGTGCCGCTGGCTGTGTCGATAGAGGGGCCGTTGGCCACGTCGCCAGCTGTGTCGTCGGATGGGCCGTTGGTCGTGCCGTTGGATGGACCGTGGGCTGCGCCGTCGGACGGGCCGGTGGACGCTCCGTTGGCTGTGTCGTCAGGCGCGCTGCTGGTCGTGCTACCGGACGTTTCGTCGGGCGGGCTGGGGAGTGGGGTGGGGTGGCGGGCGGCGTCGCGGCGGAGTTTGAAGGGCATCAGGGCTGATTCGAGCTGGACGGCGAGGCTCATCTTGCTCTGCCCGTCGCGGCGTTCCTCGAACCGGATGGGCACCTCGACGATCTTCAGGCCCTGCCGCAGCGTCCGGTAGTTCATCTCGACCTGGAAGGCGTACCCGTTGCTGGTGACGCCCGCGACGTCGATCGCGTCCAGCGTCTCGCGGCGCCAGAGCTTGAAACCGGCGGTGACGTCGCGGACGCGCAGGTGGAGCAGCACGCGGACGTAGAAGTTCGCCCACGCCGACAGGGCCTTGCGGCGGAACGACCAGTCCTCGGCGAGTTTGCCGCCCGTGGCGTAGCGGCTGCCGATGACGACATCGGCCTCGGTGGACAGCAGCGTGCCGAGCATCTGCGGGATGGCCTCGGGCGGGTGGGACAGGTCGGCGTCCATCTGCACCACGTAGGCTGCGCCCTGGTCGAGCGCGTGGCTCATGCCGTGGACGTACGCGCGGCCGAGGCCCTGCTTGCCGGGGCGGTGCAGGACGGACAGCCGGTCGCGGCCGTACTCGTCGGCGGCGAGACGCTCGGCGAGGTCGCCGGTGCCGTCGGGGGAGTTGTCGTCCACGACGAGCACGCGCAGGCCGGGCAGGGGCAGCGCGAACAGGGCGCCCAGGATGACGGGCAGGTTGCCGGCCTCGTTGTACGTGGGCAGCACGATGGTGATGGCCGCGGACGCCCAGGGTTCCGGCAGTCGCACGGCGTTCGCGGCCCGGACGGCGGCGGACGGACCCGCCTCGGTCGCCCCCGGACTGGTGCCGGAGACCGCCTCGGACGCAGCTTCGGACACGGCCTCGGGCACGGTCTTGGATACGGCCTCGGGCACGGTCTTGGGCACGGCTTCGGGCACGGTTTCGGACACGGCTTTGGGCACGGTGCCGGATGCCGCCTCGGACGCAGCCTCGGACATGGTGCTGGATACGGCCTCAGGCACGGTGCGGGACACGGTCTCTGGCAAGGTGTCGGGCGCTGCCGCGGGGACGGTGCCGGGCGCCGCCTCGGGGGCGGGTTCCGGCGCGGTGCCGGGTGCGGTTCCTGGCACGACACCGGGAACGGACTCGGAGGTGGCTCGTGAGTCGCGTGGGGTCATCATTCCGGTTTCTGTTCGGGGCGTGAACTCACGGGCGGTCCCATCGCGGCACTGGTCAGGACCAACCGGTACCAGACGACCCTATCTGGCGGAGCACCCGAAGGTGTCCTCCAGCGGCGGCCCGGGACTCCCGATGGCCTGGACTCCCGATGGCCTACCCCTCGGGCTCCCTCCCGGTGGATGGCTTACCCCTCGCTAATCCCCGCCTCCGTAGACATGGGCTTGCCCGCCAGGCGTCCGGCCTGGGGCTCGAGGAGGAGGACGAGATGAGTGTCCGGCGGTTGGCCCTGGTGGCCGGTGTGGTGGTCGGCGTGGTCCCCGCGCTCGCGGTGGCCGGGTGCGGGGCGCCGAAGGAGGGGACGGGGGTCGCCTCGGCCGGGAACGGAACCAGCGCGGCGAGCGCGTCGCCGTCGGCCACGTCGTCGAGCGATCCGTTCAAGTTCGCCCAGTGCATGCGCGAGCACGGGATCGACGTGAAGGACCCGGAGCCCGGCGGCAGGATCCAGCTACGGATCACGGGCGGGGACAGGAACAAGATGGAGGCCGCCCAGAAGGAGTGCGGCAAGTACATGCAGGGCGGCGAAGCGAAGAGGGCCGACGATCCCAAGTTCCGGGACGCGGCGCTGAAGTTCGCGCAGTGCATGCGCGAGCACGGTGTGGACATGCCCGACCCCGCCCCGGGGGAGGGCATGATCAAGATCCCCAAGAGCGCGAACATGGACGGCAAGAAGTTCGAGGCGGCGCAGAAGGCGTGCGAGGAGTTCCTCCCGGGCGCCCCGAGCCGGCCGTAGGACGGTCGGGCTCGGGGACGGGTCGGCCGTCCGCGCGGCGGGAGACCTCACGTGCCGCCCCCGCCGGGGCGGTACACCCGTCCGCGCCGGGAGCGCGGTGACGATCGCGGGGGAGTACGTTCACCGTGCGGGCTCGGGGACGCGGGCCGCGGAGGGCAGGCGCACGGTGATCGTGAGGCCGCCCTCGGCGCGGGGCGCCGCCTCCACCTCGCCGCCGTGGGCGGTGACGATCGCGCGGACGATGGACAGGCCGAGGCCGGATCCCTGGGCCGAGCCGACGCGCTCGCGCAGCCGGTGGAAGGGCTCGAAGAGGTCGGCCACCTCGTACGCCGGGATGAGCGGACCGGTGTTCGCCACCCGAATCACGACATCTCCGTCTTCGGTGCCCACCTCCACCTCCACCACCCCGTCCTTCACGTTGTACTTGAGCGCGTTCTCCACCAGGTTGAACACGCACCGCTCGATCAGTACCGGATCGCCGTCCGCCACGCCCGGGCCCAGCCGCTCGGTGACGGTGATGTGCCTGCGCCGCGCCGTGGGCTCCAGCAGCTCCACCACCCCGAGTGTGACGTCCTCGATGTCCACCGGCTTGCGGGCGACCAGCTCGTGCTCGGACCGGGTGAGCATCAGCAGACCCTCGATCAGCCGCTCGTGCCGCGCGTTGGTGGCGAGCAGCGCCTTGCCGAGCCGGGTGAGGTCCTCGGAGGCGTCCGGCTCCTCCAGCGCGACCTCCAGCAGCGTCCGGTTGATCGCCAGCGGTGTGCGCAGCTCGTGCGAGGCGTTGAGAGCGAAGCGCCGCTGGGCGTCGAAGGCCCGCTGGAGCCGGTCCAGCATCGCGTCGAAGGTGTCGGCGAGGCGTTTGACGTCGTCCTGCGGCCCGCTGAGCGCGATGCGCTCGTGCAGGGTGCTCTCCGACAGCCGTTCGGCGGCCTCGGTGACGCGGTGCAGCGGGCGCAGCACCCGGGCCACGACCACGTACCCGAGGATGATCGCCAGCGCCCCGATCCCCACCATGACGAGCGCCGAGTTCTGGAACAGGTCCTGCAGCACCTGCGCCTTGCCCTGTTCGATCCGCGTCACGAGGGCCTTGGGGAGGCTGACGGCCAGGAACTTCCGGTCCGCCTGCCCCGGCGTCGGCTCGGGGAGCGGGGCCGACGGCAGGGACAGGTAGAACTCGCGGTCCAGCGCGCGGGCCGTGAGCAGGTACGTCACCCACAGCAACGTGGTGCCGGCCGCGAAGAACAGGCCGGTGTAGATGAGCGTCAGCCGGCCCCGCAGGCCGGGCGCGCGCCGCAGCGCCCCCGGCACCCGAACCGTCCGCAGCCCCGCCCGTACGCGAACCGCCCGCGGCGCCCGTACGGCGGACGGCACCCGTCCCGTCACGGTTCCCTCCCATCGCTTCGCGCCCCCGCGGGCCGGCCCACCCGGTACCCGACGCCGGGCACGGTCTCGATGACCTCGGCGCCCAGCTTCCTGCGCAGCGTGGTGATCGTCACCCGCAACGCCCCCGTTCCCGACTCGATGTTCTCGTCCCAGGCCCGCGCCACCACCTCGCGCGGCGACAGCGTGGCCCCCTCCGCGCGCATCAGCTCCGTGAGTACCGCGAACTCCTTGCGGGTGAGCGCCACCGCGACCCCGTCCCGGGCGGCCGTGCGCGCCGCCAGGTCCAGCCGTACGCCCGCGACTTCGAGGACGGCCGGCCGGGCGGGCGCGGTCCTGCGGGCCAGCGCGCGGATCCGCGCGGCCAGCTCGGCGAACGCGAACGGCTTGACGAGGTAGTCGTCGGCCCCGAGCGACAGGCCGCGGACCCGATCGCCGACGCGCGCGGCGGCGGTCAGCATGAGCACCCGGCTCGCCGACCCCGCCTCCGCCAGCCCCTGGCACACCTCGTCCCCGTGGAGTCCGGGCAGGTCCCGGTCCAGGACGACGACGTCGTAGTGCACGTACGCGAGCCGGTCCGCCGCGTCGGCGCCGTCGTAGGCCACGTCCACGGCCATGGCCCGCCGCCGCAGCCCGTGGACGATGGCGTCGGCGAGCTCCTCCTCGTCCTCGACGACGAGCACACGCATCTTCCCAGCACCCCAATCCACCGGTTCACGACGGCCTCGCGCGAGACCGCGACTGACCAGCGTGGACCATCCAGCGTTAGGCACTGGTAAGCGCGCGGGAAGCGCCGCCGGACTTATCCGCCGCTAATCGGCGCGCGGCTAGAAAACCGGCTGTGCCGACGGGCGTGGGTCCCGTGGCGCGCGGAGGTGACACGTTATGGGAGTTCGGCGCCTGGCCGCCCTGTCGGCCGGGATCGGGGTGACGGTGGCCCTGGCCGGGGCGGCGACGGCGGCGGCGGTGATGAACGCGCGGCCGGGCACGGCCGAGCCGTCCGGGAAGCCCCTGCCGGCGGGCACGGCGGAGGTCGTACGCGGCGACCTGGTGGACACGACCTCGGTGGACGGCAAGCTGACGTACGCGGGCGAGCGCCGGGTGTACGCGGGGGCGGCGGGCACGGTGACGGCGGTCGCGAAGAAGGGGACGACGGTGGCGCGCGGCCGCCCCCTGCTGAAGATCGACCGCAAGCCGCTCGTGCTGATGTACGGGACGCTGCCGCTGTACCGTCCGCTGCGCCTCGGCGTATCGGACGGGCCCGACGTGCGGCAGCTCGAACGCAACCTGAAGGCCCTCGGGTACGGGGACGACATGACGGTGGACGAGGAGTTCACCTCCGCCACCCGGCAGGCGGTCCTGGACTGGCAGGAGGACCGGGGCCTGCCCGAGACCGGGACGGTGGACGCGGCCCAGGTCGTCTTCCTCCCCGGCCCGGTGCGGGTGTCGGGCGCGGATGTCGAGGTGGGGGACCCGGCGGCCCCGGGACGCCGGGCGCTGTCGGTGACCTCGACCCGCCGCACCGTCCACGTCGACCTGGACACCGACGACCAGTCCATGGCCAGGAAGGGGGCCGGGGTGACGATCGAGCTGCCTGGGGGCGCGCAGGTCAAGGGGAAGATCAGCGAGGTCGGCACGGTGGCGGTGGCGTCCGGCGGCGACGGTCAGCCAGGCGGGGGCGGCGGGGGCGCGACGATCGACGTGGAGATCTCGCTCGCCTCCGCCAAGAAGGTCGGACGGCTGGACCAGGCGCCGGTCACCGTCGCCATGGAGAGCGAGCGCGTGAAGAACGTGCTCTCGGTGCCGGTGGACGCGCTGCTCGCGCTCGCCGAGGGCGGGTTCGGCGTGGAGGTCGTGGACGGTTCGTCCACCCGCGTCGTCGCGGTGAAGACCGGCGCGTACGGCGGGGGCCGTGTCGAGGTCTCCGGCGACGGGCTGGCCGAGGGCATGAAGGTCGGGGTGCCGGCCCGGTGACCGCCATCGTCCGCCTCACGGACGTGCACAAGACCTACGCCGGGCACGTCGAGGCGCTGCGCGGGGTGAGCGTGACGGTCGAGCCGGGGGAACTGCTGGCCATCGTCGGGCCGTCCGGGTCGGGCAAGTCCACACTGCTCCACATGATCGGCACGCTGGACCGTCCCACATCGGGAAATGTCAGCATCGCGGGGTACGAGGTGGGGGAGCTGTCGGACCGCGAGCTGTCCGCGCTGCGCGCCCGCCACATCGGGTTCGTGTTCCAGCAGTTCCACCTGTCGCCGGGGACCTCCGCACTCGACAACGTCGCCGACGGCCTGCTGTACAGCGGCCCCGGCCTGCGGGAACGGCGCGAGCGGGCCGCCGCGGCCCTCGAACGCGTGGGCCTCGGGCACCGGCTCGGCCACCGGCCCCACCAGCTCTCCGGCGGGGAACAGCAGCGGGTCGCCGTGGCCCGCGCCGTCGTGGGGGACCCGCCGCTGCTGCTGGCCGACGAGCCGACCGGCAACCTCGACTCGGCGGCCGGGGCCGAGGTGCTGGAGGTGCTCGGGGCCCTGCACACCTCCGGCACGACGATCGCGGTCATCACGCACGACGGCGAGATCGCCACCTGGGCCCCGCGCCGGGTGCGGGTCAAGGACGGCCTGATCGCCTCCGACGACGGCCCCGGCACCGGCCGACGTCCCCCGGCGAGTGCGAGGCCGGGAAGGGGGTCGGCGTGAGGGCGAGGGCCGGGCTCGTCCCGGCGCGGCTCGGATCGCGGGACGTGGTGCGGGTCGGCGCGGCCGGCCTGCGGACGCGGCCCGCGCGCGTCGTGCTGTCGGCCCTCGGCATCGCGATCGGCATCGCCACGATGGTCGCCGTCATCGGCATCTCGTCCTCCTCGAGGGAGGAACTGCTGCGCCGGCTCGACCGCCTCGGGACGAACCTGCTCACCGTCGAGCCCGGCCGCACCATGTTCGGCGACGACGCCGAGCTGCCGGAGGAGTCGGTGGACATGGTCCGCAGGATCGGCCCGGTGACCACGGCCGCCGCGACGGGCGCCGTGGAGGCCACGGTCCGCAGGACGAACCGCATCCCCGAGGAGGTCACCGGCGGCATCGCCGTCCAGGCGGCCACCATGGAGCTCGCCGCGACCCTGGAGGGAACCGTCCGCCAGGGGACGTGGCTGAACGCCGCCAACGCCGACCGGCCCGCCGTCGTGCTGGGTTCGCTCGCCGCGCGCCTGCTCGGCATCGATCGGGTGGGGCCGCGGGTGTGGATCTCGGGTCGCTGGTTCACGGTGGTCGGCATCCTCGACGCGATGCCGCTGGCCCCGGAGATCGAGCGGTCCGCGCTCATGGGCTGGCCGGCCGCCGAGCGCTACCTGGGCTTCGACGGGCACCCGACCAAGATCTACGAGCGGTCGGACGACGCGTCGGTGGAGGCCGTACGGGCCGTGCTGCCGCGCACGGTCAACCCCGAGAACCCCGACCAGGTGGACGTGAGCCGCCCGTCGGACGCGCTCGCGGCCAAGGCCGCCGCGGCGGGGGCGTTCACGAACCTGCTGCTCGGGCTCGGCGCGGTGGCGCTGCTGGTGGGCGGGGTCGGTGTCGCCAACACGATGGTGATCTCGGTGCTGGAACGCCGCCGCGAGATCGGCCTGCGCCGGTCCCTCGGGGCTACGCGCGGGCAGGTACGGCTCCAGTTCCTCGCCGAGTCGTTGCTGCTGTCGGCCCTCGGCGGGGCCGTGGGGACCGTACTCGGCGCGGGGGCCACGACGGCGTACGCGCTGGTGAAGGGATGGCCGGCGGTGGTCCCGTCCTGGGCGGTGGGCGGCGCGCTGGCGGCGACGCTGGTCATCGGCACGGTCGCCGGCCTCTACCCGGCGATGCGCGCGGCCCGCCTCTCGCCGACCGTGGCGCTCGCCGGAACCTGAGCGTGGCGTCGTGCTCGCCGGGAGCCGGGACCTGAGCCGTGCTCGCCGGGGGCGTGGGCCGGGTGTCGCGCTTGCGGGGACCTGACCGGGGTAAGCGCCCGGTAGTGAAGGTGAGACGCCGCCCGGGCGTCCCGCCTCGTGAGCCGGGCCTGCCGTACGGGTCCGTCCGGCTCACCGACGTCCTGCCGGATCGCTGGACCGCGCCGGCCGGGGCGGGGACGGGTCTCGCGCCCGGCCCTGCTCCGGCCGGCCGTCCCGGACTCAGGGGAAGTGCCATGCAGAAGTTCTCGCTCGTAGCCGTAGGCCGTCTCCAGATGAACCGCGCGGCGGATTCGTCCGGAGGGCACGCGGCGGACACGGTGGTCGGCGGGCACGAACGCGTCCTGCGCCAGACGGTGATCGCCCTGGTGCGCGGGGCGAAGATGAAGGACTTCGAGAACCCCGGCGAGGGGTCCTTCCACGTGCTGCAGGGCCGGATCCGCGTGAGCGCGCGCGGCACGTCGTGGGACGTCCTGGCCGGTGACCTGCTGGAACTGCCGGAGAGCCGCCAGAGCGTGGAGGCGCTGGAGGACTCCGTGCTGCTGTTCACGGTCGCGAAGACCGGCTGAGCGCAGCCGGACCGCGAGCGGCGGATCCGGCGTCCGGCGGGCCTCCAGGGCGTGGCGGCGCCGCTCCGGGGGGAGCGCGAAGTGGACGTTGTGCTTTAAGGTGCTATTGGTGTGCCGGGAAGTCTGGTCGGCGTCGGGTCTTTGACGTTGCTCGCGCCGATTCTCCGGGAGGCTCCCGATGACCGCCATCGCGGCCGTCGCCGTTTTCACCGTCGCCTACATCCTGATCGCCACCGAGCGCATCCACCGTACGGCGGCGGCGCTCGGCGGCGCGGGGCTGATGCTGCTGATCCACGCCGCGAACGCCCGCTCCGCCTTCTTCTCCGAGCACTCCGGCGTCGACTGGAACGTGATCTTCCTGCTGCTCGGCATGATGGTCATCGTCGGGGTGCTCCGGCAGACGGGCGTGTTCGAGTACGTCGCCATCTGGGCGGCCAAACGCGCCCGGGGCAGGCCGTTCCGCCTGATGGTCATGCTCGTGCTGATCACCGCCGTCGCCTCGGCGCTGCTGGACAACGTGACGACCGTCCTGCTGGTCGCGCCCGTCACGTTCCTGGTCTGCGACCGGCTCGCGCTCCCCGCGGCGCCGTTCCTGATCGCCGAGGTGATGGGCGCCAACATCGGCGGCACCGCGACGCTCGTCGGCGACCCGCCCAACATCATCATCGCCAGCCGGGCGGGCTTCACCTTCAACGACTTCCTCGTCCACCTCGCGCCGCTCGTCGTGGTCCTGCTGGTCGTGCTGCTGGCCCTGTGCCGGTGGCTGTTCCGCTCCGCCTTCGCCTACGACGCGGCGCGCGCCGCCGAGATCATGAAGCTGCACGAGCGGGAGGCCATCCGCGACCCGCGGCTGCTGTGGCAGAGCCTCGCCGTGCTCGCGGTGGTGGTCGCCGCGTTCGTCCTGCACCCGGTGCTGCACTACGAGCCGTCCGTCGTCGCGCTGCTCGGCGCCGGTCTGCTCGTCGCCGCGACCAGGGTCACCGTCGAGGACGCGCTGCGCGACGTCGAGTGGGCGACGCTGGTGTTCTTCATGGGCCTGTTCATCATGGTCGGCGCGCTGGTCGAGACCGGTGTGATCGGCCAGGTCTCGCAGGCCGCCGCGTCGGCCACCGAGGGCAGGCTGGGCCTTGCCTCCATGGGGTTGCTCTGGGGGTCGGCCGCGCTGTCGGGCATCGTGGACAACATCCCCTACGTCGCCACGATGAGCCCGATCGTCGCGGACCTGGCGCACGCGGCGGGCCCGCGCGGCGACGTGCTGTGGTGGGCGCTGGCCCTCGGCGCAGACCTCGGCGGCAACGCGACCGCGGTCGGCGCGTCGGCGAACGTCGTCGTGCTGGGCATCGCCGCCCGCAACGGCGTCCGCATCGGTTTCTGGGAGTTCACGAAGTACGGTCTCATCGTCACCGTGGTCACGATCGGCCTGGCCACTCCGTACCTCTGGCTCCGCTACCTGGCCGGTTAAGCTGGTCGTACGGGCGAAGGAGGCCCCTGGTGCACGCGCGTGATCTTGTCGTCGATTTCCCCGCAGTGGCGATGGACACCCCCGCGGTGGAGGCCGCACGGCTGCTGGCCGAGCACGACCTGCCCGGCCTGATCGTCGTGGACGGGGACGCCCGGCCGCTGTGCGTGCTGCCGGGCACGCAGGTGCTGCGCATGGCGGTGCCGCGCTACTGCCAGGACGATCCGGCGCTGGCCCGCGTCGTGGACGAGGGCCACGCCGACCTGTTCGTCCGCGCGCTCGGCTCCCGCACCGTGCGCGAGTGCCTGCCCGAGCAGCCGCGCGAGCTGCCGATCACCGACCCGGACGCGACCGTGCTGGAGGTCGCCGCGCTGATGGCCCGCACCCGCAGCCCGGTGGTGGCCGTCGTGGAGGGCGGCCGCCTGACCGGCGCGGTCACCCTCCACGGCCTGCTCGACCACCTGCTCTGAGATGTTGTTCGGGGCGCCTAGAGAGGCGCCCCGAACCGCCGAGCCGGAGGCTCGGCCATGAACACAGGTCAGGCGAGCGTGGACGTCGGGGAGGGAGACCGGCGCGCGGTCTCCCTCCCCGAGTGGTCGATCAGGACCTGCCCGCCCCCGTGACCGCGTGCCTGGCCGGGGCCTCCTCGACGGGTGCCGTAACGCCCTGGCGCCGCAGCCGCTTGGCCTGCCGCTTCTCCTTGCGGGTCTCGACCATCGTGTAGAGGGTCGGGACGAGCAGCAGCGTGAGCAAGGTGGAGCTGATCAGGCCGCCGATGACCACGATGGCGAGCGGCTTGCTGATGAACCCGCCGCCCCCGGTGACGCCGAGCGCCATGGGCAGCAGCGCGAACACCGTGGCCAGGGCCGTCATCAGGATCGGCCGCAGCCGTCGCCGTCCGCCCTCGACCACCGCCTCGTGCAGCGGCATGCCCTGCTCGCGGTACTGGTTGATCAGGTCCAGCAGGACGATCGCGTTGGTGACCACGATGCCGACCAGCATCAGCATGCCGATCATGGCGGCCAGGCCCAGCGACGTGCCCGTGACGAGCAGCAGGCCGATGGCGCCGGTCGCCGCGAACGGGATCGACACCAGCAGCACCAGCGGCTGGATCAGGCTGCGGAACGTGCCCACCATCACGAAGAACACCAGCGCCACGGCCGCGACCAGCGCCAGCCCGAGGTTGCCGAACGCCTCCGCCTGGTCGGCGCTCACGCCGCCGATCGAGTAGGTCGCCCCCGTCGGCAGCTTCAGTGCCTTCAGCTTGGTGGTCAGCTCCTGGGTGGTGGCGCCGAGGTTCGAGCCCGTGGCCTTGCCCGAGATCGTCGCGCTGCGGTCGCCGTCGATGCGCGTGACCTCGACGGGGCCGTTGACCCGGTCGACGGTGGCGACGTCGCCGACCGTGACGTCCCCGGCGATCTTCAGGTCGCGCAGGGCCTCCACGGATGCGGGCACGTCCCCGCCGCGCAGGATCACGTCCGCCGCCCCGCCGTCCAGGGTGATCTGGGTGATCGTGCTGCCCCGGAACGCCTGGCTCACGGCCTGGC
Organism: Sphaerisporangium sp. NPDC051017; assembly: GCF_040683095.1. Taxonomy (NCBI): domain Bacteria; kingdom Bacillati; phylum Actinomycetota; class Actinomycetes; order Streptosporangiales; family Streptosporangiaceae; genus Sphaerisporangium; species Sphaerisporangium sp. NPDC051017. Next base: position 47,077 of record NZ_JBFBCI010000028.1, on the reverse strand, counting down.
CGACGGCGATCTCGCTGAGGCCCTTCTCTGCGGCCTTGCGGCGGTCTACGGTGACCTCGACGCGCGGCGAGGTGTCCGCCATGCTGCTGGTCACCTCGGCGACGTTCGGCACCGCGGCCATCGCGTCCTGGACGGTCTTGGTCGCCGTCCGCAGCGTGTCGAGCTCGGACGCCCGGACCACGACCTCCAGCGCGTCGCCGCCGAACCCGCCGGACTGGCCCACGCTGATCTCGCCGATGCCCTTGATCGTGCCGAGCCGGTCGGTGAGCCGCTTTTCGACGGCGCCGGCGTTCGTCCCGTCGCGCAGGGTGATGGAGTGGCTGGCGCTGGCCTGCCCGCCCCCGCCCCCGTCGAACAGGCCGCCCCCGCCGCCCACGTTCACCTGGTACGACTGGACCTCCTTGGTGCCCGCGATCACGTCCTCGACCCGCTTGGCCATGGCGTCGGCGGAGGCGAGGGAGGTGCCGGCGGGGAAGGTCTGCCGCACGCTGACCGTGTTCTGGCCGGAGTTGTCGATGAAGCTGGTCTGGAGCAGCGGCACCAGCGCCAGCGTCCCCACGAAGATCACCAGCGCGCCCGCGATCGTCGAGATGCGGTGCCGGGTGACGAACCGGATCATCGGGACGTACGCCCGCTGCAACCGGCTGTTCCGCTCCTTCTCGTCGGCCGCCCGCCGGATCGCCTCGGCGTCGCCGCTCTTCGGCGGCTTCAGGAACCAGTAGCTCAGCACCGGGACGACCGTCAGCGACACCAGCAGCGAGGCCAGCAGCGCCACCGTCACCGTGATCGCGAACGGGCTGAACAGCTGGCCCACCAGCCCGCCGACGAAGGCGATCGGCAGGAACACCGCCACCGTCGTCAGCGTGGACGAGGTGACCGCGCCCGCGACCTCCCGGACGCCGTTCTCCGTCGCCGTCCGCCTGTCCTCGCCGTAGGACAGGTGGCGTTTGATGTTCTCCAGGACGACGATCGAGTCGTCGACCACCCGGCCGACCGCGATCGTCAGCGCGCCCAGCGTCAGCATGTTGAGCGAGAAGCCCTGCGTCCATAGGGCGATCAGCGCGACCAGCACCGACAGCGGGATCGACAGCGCCGTCACGATCGTCGAGCGCACCGAGAACAGGAACACCAGGATCACCAGCACGGCCATGGCCAGGCCCAGCAGGCCCTCGGTGGTGAGGCTCTCGATGGACTTCTCCACCGACGGCGCCTGGTCGAAGATGATCGTGAACTTCGCGTCGCCGCCGAGCGACGCCTCCAGGTCGGGCAGCTTGTCCCGCACGGCGTGCGAGATCGACACCGCGTTGCCGTCCGGCTTCATGGTGATCGCCACGGCGAGGCTCGGCTTGCCGTTCGTCCTGGTCAGCGTGGTCGAGTCGGCGAGCCCCTGCTCGACGGTCGCGACGTCCCCGAGACGGACGGGCTTGGGCTGCGCGGGCGGCGCGGACACGGCCTGCGCGGGCGGGGCGCCCGGCCGCTGCGCCTGGCCCTGGGCGCCCGGAACGGCGGGGGCGGCGGGCAGGTACAGGTCGCGGATGTCCTTCACCGAGCCGAGCGCCGTCCCGACCTGGACGGTCAGCGACTTGCCCGAGTCGGTCAGCGAGCCCGCCGGCAGCGGGGTGCCGGCCGACTGGATGGCGGTGGCGATCGCCGCGGCGGACAGCCCGTGCTCGGCCAGCTTCTTCTCATCCGGGGTGATCGTGACCACCTCGTCGCGGGTGCCGGAGACCGTCGCCTCCCGGACCCCGTCGATGCCGGCGAGCGCGGGCACCACCTCGGTGCGCAGCTTGTCCGCGAGCCGCCGCTCGTCCTGCGTCGAGGCCACGGCGAGCTGGACGACCGGGATGTCGTCGGTGCTGCCGGTGAACACCAGCGGGTCCACCCCGTCCGGGAGCTGGGACTTCACCCGGGAGACGACCTGCTGGATCCGGTTCTGCGCCGCCTCGAGGTCCTCCCCGAATTCGAACTGCACCTGGACGGTCGCGTTCGACTCCCGGGACGTCGAAGTCACCCCCGTGACGCCCGCCACGCCGCGCACGCCGTCCTCCAGCGGCCGCGCCACGCGGTCCTCGACGATCTGCGGCGCCGCCCCCGGATACGGCGCGATGATCGATACGGCGGGAAACGACAGCGAGGGCAGCAACTGCTGCTTGAGCGCCGGGATGGTAAAGAAACCGAACGCGGCCACCGCGATCGTGATCAGTGCGACGAGCCCCCGGTTTGCGAGGCTCAGTCTTGCGAGTATCGACATCGGTCCACTTCTCTGTTCGGGCGGTGTCATGGCGGGCCTGCGCGTCGGTCACCACCGGACGATGACGTCGCCGCAGGCCCACCCTTACAAGGCTCGTGGCCGGGACGAGCGCGAAAGGTCCGCCGATCGGATGGTCTTCATGTACCGCGAACGTCGTACGCCCGGCGGCGCACTACCACGCGCGGGGGGTCTCAGGACAGGGACCTGGGGCGGACCAGGCCGGTCTCGTAGGCGATGACGACGAGCTGGGCGCGGTCGTGGGCGCCGAGCTTGAGCATCGCGCGGTTCGCGTGGGTCTTGGCCGTCATGCGGCTGATGCGCAGGCGGTCGGCGATCTCGTCGTTGGTCAGGCCGCTCGCGACCAGCGCCATGACCTCGCGCTCGCGGTCGGTGAGCACCTCCAGGCTCTTCGGCGTGTGCTCGGCCGAGGCGCCGGGCGCGGCCAGGAACCGCGCGATGAGGCTCTTGGTGGCGCCGGGGGACAGCAGGGCGTCGCCGCGCGCCACCACGCGGATCGCGTCCTGCAACTCGCCGGCCTCGACGCTCTTGCCAAGGAAGCCGCTCGCCCCGGCGCGCAGCGCCGCGAAGACGTACTCGTCGATCTCGAAGGTGGTCAGCACCAGGACCTTCACGCCCGAGAGCTCCTCGTCGGAGGTGATCGCCTGCGTGGCGGCGAGGCCGTCCATCTCGGGCATGCGGATGTCCATCAGGACGACGTCGGCGCGGGTGGCGCGGGCCAGCCGCACGGCCTCGTGGCCGGTGTCGGCCTCGCCCACCACCTCCAGGTCGGGCGCGGAGTCCACCAGGACGCGGAAACCGGCGCGCACCAGGGCCTGGTCGTCGGCCAGCACGACCCGGACGGTCATCGCGACTCCTCGCCCCACGCCGTGGGCTCGTGTGTGGTTCGGCCGTGGGCCGCAGGCTCGTGAATGGTTCGGTCGCGGCGGGTCTGGTGGGCGGTCAAATCGCGCTCGTCTCAGGGGCGGGCAGGACGGCGTGGACGCGGAAGCCCCGGCCGGGGGCGGGCCCGACGCTGAACGTGCCGCCCACCGAAAGGGCGCGCTCACGCATGCCCAGCAGGCCGTGACCGGTGCCGTTGGGGCCGTCCGTGCCCTCTGCGCCGTTTGTGCCGCCTTTGTCGCCCTGATTCGGGACCCGGCCGCCGTTGCCGTCGTCGGTGACGTCCACGGTCAGGTCCCGCCGCCCGTAGGTGATGCGCACGCGGGTGGACGCCTCGCCCGCGTGCTTGCTGACGTTGGTCAGCGCCTCCTGGACGACACGGAACGCCGTCAGCTCGACGGGGGAGGGCAGCGGCCGGGGCGTGCCCTCCAGGCGGCAGTCGACCTCCAGGCCCGCCGCCGTGAACGAGGTGATCAGGTCGGGGAGCCGGTCGAGGCCGGGAGCGGGTTCGGTGGGCAGGTCCTCCGCGGCGCCCGGCTGGCGCAGCAGGCCGACGGTCGTGCGCAGCTCGTCGAGCGCGGCCCGCCCCGCCTGCCGGATGTGGCCGAGCGCCTCGCGGGCCTCGCGCGGCCGCGCGTCCATCACGTGCGCGGCGACCTGCGCCTGCACGTTGATCAGCGCGATGTGGTGGGCCAGGACGTCGTGCAGCTCCCTGGCGATGCGCAGCCGTTCCTCCATGACCCGCCGCCGCGCCTCCTCCTCGCGGGTGCGCTCGGCCCGCGCCGCGCGCTCCTCGATCGCGGCGATATGGGCGCGGCGGCTGCGCAGCCCGTCCCCGGCGGCGGTCGCCATGCAGATCCACGCGACCTGCCCGACGACCTCCGGCGGCATCGACGCCAGTTCGGAGGCGACGGCGCGGGCGAGCGCGAGGACCACCGCGCACACCGTCCCCGCCGTCCAGGCGACGCGGCGCGAGCTGTGCGCGGCCAGGGTGGCGACGGCGAGGGCGGGAATGAGGTCGAGCGGGCTGCGCGCGCCGCCGGTGAGGATCTGGAGCACGACCATGCTCACGACCTCCACGGCCACGACCAGGCGGGGCCGGACGCGCCGGAACACCAGCGCGGCGCACATCACGGCGACGAGGGCCACGATCTCCGCGGTGAGCGGGACGATCTCCCTCGGCCGGTCGGACGGAGGGCCCACGACGACCACCGCGAAGGTGAGCAGGGCGATGCCCGTATCCACCACGTAGGGGCGGGAGCGGAGCGCTTCGCGCAGCCGGGTCACGCTGAGGGCCTCGCGCAGCCGGGTCACACGTGTCACGCCCCTACGGTAGGCGGCGCGCGGGACCGCTCACCTCGTCCCCGAGGACCGAACGCCCCTACCACGATCGCGGTACCCACCGGCCAAGGACCTCCGGGCGCGGTAGGCGACACTCCGGGCACCCGGCGGCGGTCAGGTGTGGAAATTTTCCCGCGACCGTTCATACTCGGGAAGGGTGATCGGTGCGGAGACCGAAACATCGCCGGACGTGTTCCACCCTGTCCGGCTTTCGCGGCAAAAATTTCTTGATCCGGGCGTGGACGTGGCTTTCGCCGCCATGGGTGCACTGTTGGTGCAGGTCACAGGCATGGCGACCCTCACGCGTCCCTCACGGCCCACCCCGGCCCACGCCGCGTCACCGGTCCCCGCCTCCCATGACGAGCCCCGGCGATCTCACCGGCGGGAGGGACGAGGAGACCGACGTCAGAGCACGCCCAGCCCCACTGGCACGGAGAGGACGGCAGAGCATGGTCAAACCTAGGGAAGCCCCCACCCTGGCCGGCGAACTCGCCGCGGAGTTCGCGGGAACACTGATCCTCATTCTTTTCGGCACGGCCGTCGTGGCGCAGGTGGTCGCGGGCGGCATCGGCGACCACGACAGCATCGCCTGGGGCTGGGGCCTCGGCGTCACCCTCGGCGTCTACGTCGCGGGCCGGATCAGCGGGGCCCACCTCAACCCCGCCGTCACCGTCGCGCTCGCCGTCTTCAAGGGCTTCGCGTGGCGCAAGGTGCTCCCGTACTCGGCCGCGCAGGTCCTCGGCGCGTTCGTGGCCGCGCTCATCGTCCGCTGGAACTACGGCGAGGTGCTCGCCAAGTTCGACCCCGGTTTCACCCTCAAGAGCCAGGGCGTCTTCTCCACGCTGCCCGGCAACGGCGCCCTGCCCGTGCACGAGTGGGGCGCCTTCCGCGACCAGGTCATCGGCACGGCGATCCTGCTGTTCCTCATCCTCGCCGTCACCGACGTCAACAACAGCGCGCCCGTGGCCAACCTAGCGCCGTTCGTCGTCGGCCTCGTCGTCGTCGCCATCGGCATGGCCTGGGGCACCAACGCCGGGTACGCCATCAACCCCGCCCGCGACTTCGGGCCGCGCCTCGCCTCGTGGCTCACCGGATACGCGTCCGCGTGGCGGGACCAGTACGGCAACCTCTACTTCTGGGTACCGATCGTGGCACCCCTGATCGGCGCCGTGCTCGGAGCCGGCCTGTATCAGACGCTCGTGGCCCGGTACCTCCCCCGCTCGAGCGAGCAGGAGCCGGGAAGGGTCCCCACCGAAGCCTGAGGCGCCCGGCGCCGCAATTCCGGCCCCCGCCCGCCGGAGGCCGCATAAGGAGGCAAACGATTCATGGCTGACTTCGTCGGAGCAGTCGACCAGGGCACGACCAGCACCCGCTTCATGATCTTCGACCACGGCGGCAACGAGATCACACGCCACCAGCTCGAACACGAGCAGATCCTCCCGCAGGCCGGCTGGGTCGAACACAACCCCGTGGAGATCTGGGAACGCACCCGCGCGGTCATCGAGACCGCGCTCGGCAAGGCGAACCTCACGGCGGCCGACCTCGTCGCGCTCGGCATCACCAACCAGCGCGAGACCACCGTCGTGTGGGACCGCAGGACCGGCCGTCCGTACTACAACGCGATCGTCTGGCAGGACACCCGCACCGACCGCATCGCGAGCGCCCTGGAGCGCGAGGGCAAGGGCGAGGTCATCCGGCGCAAGGCGGGCCTACCCCCGGCGACGTACTTCTCCGGCGGCAAGATCCAGTGGATCCTCGACAACGTCGAGGGCGTACGCGAGGCCGCCGAGGCCGGGCACGCCGTCTTCGGCAACACCGACACCTGGCTGCTGTGGAACCTCACCGGCGGCCGGGACGGCGGCGTGCACGTCACCGACCCCACCAACGCCAGCCGCACGATGCTGATGAACCTCGAGACGCTCGACTGGGACGACGAGCTGCTGTCCTTCTTCGGGATCCCGCGCGGCATGCTGCCCGAGATCCGCCCGTCCTCCAACCCCGGCCTGTACGGCGTCACGCGCGCCGGCGGCCCGCTGCACGGCGAGGTGCCGCTGTCCGGCGACCTCGGCGACCAGCAGGCCGCGACGGTCGGGCAGGTGTGCTTCGGCGTCGGCGAGGCCAAGAACACCTACGGCACCGGCAACTTCCTGCTGCTCAACACTGGCAACGAGCCGGTCAGGTCCCGGCACGGGCTGCTCACCACGGTCTGCTACCAGTTCGGCGACGAGAAGCCGGTGTACGCGCTGGAAGGCTCGATCGCCGTCACCGGGTCGGCCGTCCAGTGGCTGCGCGACCAGCTCGGCATCATCTCCGGCGCCGCGCAGAGCGAGTCCCTGGCCCGCCAGGTGGACGACAACGGCGGCGTGTACTTCGTGCCCGCGTTCTCCGGGCTGTTCGCGCCGTACTGGCGGTCCGACGCGCGCGGCGCGATCGTCGGCCTGTCGCGGTACAACACCAACGCGCACATCGCCCGCGCCACGCTGGAAGCGATCTGCTACCAGACCAGGGACGTCGTCGAGGCCATGGCCAACGACTCCGGCGTCCGCCTCGACGTGCTGCGCGTGGACGGCGGGGTGACCGCCAACGACCTGTGCATGCAGATCCAGGCGGACGTCCTCGGCGTGCCGGTGTCCAAGCCGGTCGTCCCCGAGACGACGGCCCTCGGCGCGGCGTACGCGGCCGGGCTCGCGCTCGGCTTCTGGAGCACCACCGAGGAACTGAAGCGCAACTGGAACGAGGACCGCCGCTGGCTCCCCGCCTGGTCCGACGAGCGCCGCGAGGAAGGCTACGCGGGCTGGAAGAAGGCCGTGGAACGCACCCTGAACTGGGTCGACGTCGACTGAGAAACGCAGACGACCACCTTCCGGCGGGCCCTACCCCGGCCCGCCGGAAGGCCCCGGCCCACGACCATCCGTCCTCTACATGCCGGCCGGAAGCTTTTTCGCGGGTTCTCCCGGTCACCAGAGCGAATGCCGCCGTGAGTTTCGGTGGGAGGACAGTGACGTGGAGGGCCCACGCCGCACGACTCGCGGCATCGATCGACTCGGCAGCGGTACGGCCTGGCTGTGCGCGCCGACGAAGTTGCCGGAGGCTGCCAGGCCGCACTCGCTCTTGCGGCGAACTATCTGGACCGGGCCGTCCGTAGGACGGCTTCTAGTTGCCGCCGCGGTTCAGCCAGGCGCGGACTGCGCCGCCGTCGTAGACGACCAGATAGTCGGCTTTGCCGTCACCGCTGATGTCGGCGAACTGGACGTACGGGCGGGGGTAGTTGGACGCCTGGGCCCAGTTGTAGCGGGCCTCGAAGCTACCGTTGCCCCCGCCACCGCGGTTGAGGAAGGCGTGCACCGAGCCGTCTGCGCCGACCTGCAGGTAGTCGGCTTTGCCGTCACCGTCGCCGTCGGCGAACCGGACGGCTTCCAGCGATGAGCTCCGTGTGCCGCCGGCCCAGTTGAGCCACAGTCGCCAGTCTGGGGGCTGTGGCTCGCTGCTCAGTTGCCCGCTGTTGGGGTCCCACATGTTCTGGTACACGTGGACCGCGCCCTCCGCGCTGACCCGCAGGATGTCGTCGCGTCCGTCCCCGGTGACGTCCGCGAATCGGAGGTTGTTCCGGCTGAACGATTCCTCGCTGAAGACGATCCCCCAGTGGACGAATCTAAGCTTGTTGTCCGGCCCTGGGAAGTTGATGTAGGCCCGTACCTTGCTGTCGGAACTGACCAGGAGGTAGTCGTCGCGTCCGTCCCCGTTGAGGTCGGCGAACCGCACCTCATCCCCATTGACATCGATCGGTTTGGACAGGTCGTCCTTTGCCGGGGCGTACGTGCCCACGTTCACCCAGTCGGGTTGCCCGGGGGTGCCGACGGTGTTCACCGATGCGCGGAAGCTGCCGTCCGCGGCGACCTGAAGGTAGTCGGCCCGCTGGTCGCCATTGAGCTCGGCGATGATCGTGCGGCCTATCCTGGTGCCGTATCCGGGCGCGATCACGCCCAGCGCGCGCCATCCCTCGCCGAGAGCTGTCCCGCTGGACCCGATGGGAGAGCCCGTGCCATCGCCGGACCCGACGTTAGAGTCCGTTGGGCCGTCGTCGACGGGAGAGTCCGCCGGGTTGCAGCCGTCGGCTGCATTCTCGGGCAGCGGGGTCTGAATCCAGCCCTTGGCATCCGCCGCCGATATGGCGCTGTACCAGGCGGCGGCCATCTTGGCGTAGCCCGCGTCCGTCGGGTGCGCGTCGTTCTCCAGTCCGTCGCTGACCAACACCCGGCTCATGTCCACCAAAAGTACGTGCTTGCCCTCGCTTTGCAGGTCCCGCACCATGCCGGGCAGCGCCGCGTTGTATGCGTCGATGCGCGGCTGTAGCCCGGCCTTGCCGGTCGGGATGAGCTTGGCGACCAGCACCGTGGCACGTGGCGAGTCTGTCAGCGCCTGGTTGATCAGCTTCTTGAGCCGGGTGGGCGCGGACGACAGGTAGTAGTCCTGGTTCATGTCGTTGGTGCCGGCGTGCAGGGTGATCACGTTCGGCTGATACCGCGGCACAGTGCAATAGGCGAAGGCCGCGATCTCGCCGATCCGCTTGCCCGGGTGACCCTGATTGTCCGGGTCACTCATCGAGCCGGCCTTCACCGACCCGACGAAGTCAACGCTGCTCCAGGTGTCCTTCAGGTAGGCGTACAACTCGTCGCGGTAGCCGTTCCCATCGGAACTCTCCACGCCGTAGGTGATCGAGTCTCCGAGGGGCATCACCCGCAGCGAGATGTCCTGCTCGGGGTGGGGACGCAGCCCGCCCCAGTCCCTCATCGCTTCGTCGAGGAGTCCCTCCAGTTCCTCAAGCTCGTGGCCGAGATGATCCGCCCCGTCGGCGGCACTCCTTCCGAGCCAGGAGTCGACCCAGGGCACCCTGGACCTGATCCAGGTACCGACGTTCTTGAAGGCCTTGGCGACATGGTCCTTCGCCCACGGGGAGAAATACTTCTCCCACAGGGCGCCGATGGCCAGTCCGATCAGCCCGGCGATGATGATGTCCCTGATCGACTCCTTGGAGCCCAGGGTTCCGGCGAACCCGTGGTTCACGATCGCCGTCACGATGCCGGTAACGGCGCCTTGGAGGGGGGTGCAGATCACCGGAATGGTCGCGGCGCCCACCCCGGTGGACGTCAAGCCCGCGATGCACAGCACCCTGAGCCCGTACCCCGCGGCGTAGCCGATCAGCGAGGCGGCGACCCCCGACCAGAAGCCGGCGGTGGTGATCTCCCCGGCCGGGATGGTGATGGCCAGGCCGCCCGAGGTCACGTCCACCGTGCCCTGGAAATTCGGCCACTCCGAGGTATTGACGTTGGTGTCCACCTCGCTCTCCGCGAGCGTCTGCTTGATCGCGTTGCCCAGTCCGCCGTGCTCCCTGATGTCCGCCTGCATCTCCGGCACGATGTCCCGCAGGTCGGCAGGATCCACGCCGATGTCCGAGGCGTTGAGGGTCAGGGTGATGTCCCCGGCAGCTGTCGCCGGGGGGGTCAGGCCCAGTAGCAGAGCCACCACGATGGACATGATCAAGGCCACACGGCCAGTCGTACTTCGCGTATTCACGCACACCTCCACATTCGGGGAGAATCATCTCCAGACCAGACAAGATTGACGTGAACGCCCCGTTAACACTCGCGGGGTGGTTATGACGACCGGCGGCCAGGTGGCCGCCGGCCCGCGAGAAAACCGGATGTGACGTGGCGCGTGTCGTCGATGAAGACGAGTTGGTCGGGCACCGCACACTCCCCGGTCGGGCTCTCGGCGTGGCGGCGGAGAGGTTGGGTTGCCGGGGTTAACCAACAATTCGTGGTGGTGTTAGATCGCCGTTGATGGGCGCGATGGGTGACGTTGGGTGATGTTCGGGGGGTTTGGGCTGTTCGGTGGCTTGTGGGGAAAAGCTAGCGGCAGTACCTTACCAAGCCGACCGATTCGTGTCAGCAAAGCCTGATATTTCCCGATAATCCACGCGGTGTAATCGTCCGATCTGTCTCGTCAACCCCCTGGACCTGCGGCTTCCCGCGCAGCAGGCCCGGAGACAGAAGGAGAGACTCGTGAGACGAGTCCTGTTCCTGGCTGTGGCCACCGTCCTCGCCTTCGTCGTCACCACCGTGGCGACCTCCCCCGCGAACGCGTTCACCCCGCCGAACATCCCGTCCCTCAGCACGGCGACCGCCGAGCTCAACGCGCTCAAGGTCGACATCGAGCGGAACGCCGGCACTTACGACCGCAACCTGTTCCCGCACTGGATCACGATCTCCGGTACCTGCAACACCCGTGAGACGGTGCTCAAGCGCGACGGCGTCGGCGTGGTCACCGGCTCCGACTGCTACCCGACCTCCGGCCGGTGGACCTCCCCGTACGACGGCGCCACCTGGACTCTCGCCTCCGACCTCGACATCGACCACATGGTGGCCCTGGCCGAGGCGTGGCGCTCCGGCGCGTACGCCTGGACCACGTCCAAGCGCCAGGCCTTCGCCAACGACCTCACCAACCCGCAGCTCTGGGCCGTGACCGACAACGTCAACCAGGCCAAGAGCGACTACGACCCCGCGCGCTGGAAGCCCCCGCTCACCTCCTTCTGGTGCACCTACGCGAAGGCGTACATCGACGTGAAGTACGAGTGGAGCCTGAGCGTGGACAGCGCGGAGAAGTCGGCGCTGTCGAGCATGCTCGGCCGCTGCTAGGACGCCCGCCGGCGGCACGGGACAGGTTCCCGTGCCGCCTCGGCGTCTGCGGACCGACGGGTTCGTGGAGGTCGCCGCAGACCTGCTGCCCTCGCACGGCCACGACTCGAAGCGGATCAGGACGGAGCACTGCGGGCCGACGGGAGGCTGACGGCGAGGACCGACGGGGAGGCTGACGAGGGCCCGGCCTGACAACCGGAGTGGCTGCTCCGGATTCTGGAGTAACTGGAGTTAATACTCCGTTTCAAGCGTGCCCCTACGCGGAGGAGTTCCGTGTGGCCGCTACCTGTTCATCCCCGCGATACAGGCCGTCGGTCGCAGGGATTCCGGTTCCGAGGCGGCGAGACGGCGTGCGGTCAGAGCAGCCTCCGGATGAGGTCCGCCGCTTGTACACTCACAGCGCCGACGTCCTCTACGGGATGAACGTCGGCCCCCAGCGCATGGAAGACCTGCTCCGCCTCTTCGTAGGCCGCGCCCTGTTGAGCCGTCTCCGGCGTTGCGATCACCACTTGCAGGTCCACGTCCCGGGTGACCTCACTCGATCGGCCTTGGGCGTCCACCATCCGAGCCTGATCGCCGCGGCGGAGGCGTTCAAGTGCAAAACCCCATGCCTTCACCTGCGTGAGGAGTCTCTCCAGGCCCGTGACCCGAAAAGACCACCCTTGTGCAAGTTGCACGGCTTTACCGTTTGCGATGGCTATGTCGATGGTGGAATGCAGCTTGTCGCCGATGAACACGTCCGATTTTGGTTTAAGGAGGTGCGCAGGTATCTCAGCCCGCTGATAGGCCTTGCGGAGATCCTGCACCACTCGATCCTTGCCGACGGTGACCTGCCGTGGTTGCGTGGCGGGATCGATGATCATTCGCTTGAAGATGACATCCAGGGCCGCTTCCGCGTGATTGGCGATGATCGAGGCCGGTGGACTGAGCTGCACGATGTTCCGATGATCATGATGGAGCCTCAGTAGCCAGTCGTCGGCGAGCGGGTGGCTTCCCTCGGCTTCCAGTACCTCGCGTGCCTCGGCGATTTCGCTGCTCAGGCGGACTAGAAAGCGGTCGGTGACGTCGATGGCCGCAGGGAGCGCGAACCTTTTGATCCGTTCGGTGTTACCGAGGCGCCGGACGGCCCAGTCGCCCGTCGTCGGATCACCGGCAATGGCGCCGACGTTCACGAACTCCCCGGTTCGCGGGTCAGGCAGGCAGCGAACGATCGAGTAGATGTATCTGCTCATTGGCTCAGACACTCCCTTCAGACCAGCGCTCGAAGGCGATTCGCCACCGCAGGTGCCCGATGCTCCAGGAACCAGCCCAGCGTTGCCAGAGCCTCGTCGCTCACCGGCCACGATGCCGGTACGGCACGCAAGATCTTGACGAGGGCATCACGATCTATTGTCTCAAGGGCCTCGGCAACGGCCTCGACCGCCTCTGGGGCCAACCCATTCGGGACATCCGGAAGGACGTTTGCCTCGTCGACGGACAACTTGAGAATCTCGGCATCTATGACGCCATGGTTGGGCGGAAAGTACAGGCCGTGGTCATGGGAGTAATCGATCGGTCATTGTCGAGGTCGTACAGCCACTGGGCATCGTCCCCATAGCACCAGTCGTACAGAGCGTACACCCCGACGTGGCGGACATGGTTGTGATCCTGGTTGCGGTACGCAAGGTGGTGGCGCTGCTCGTCGGCGTGTTCCAATGCCTTGCTCGCGTGAGCGATCCCTGGAACGAGTGGGATGCCGGGGCGGATGTCCTCGCCCCTGAACTCTTCAGGTATTCGGATCAAGGTGCTGTCGCACACCGGCGCGCCGACCAATTTGCCTGCTTTTCCCACGATGTATTCGGCGGCGATCGATCCTCTTGCCCAGTCTCGCCGGCAGGACTCCAAAGTCTTGACGAAGTAGTCGTTTCCATCGTCGGCGATCGCGCGAAAAGGGCTGGCCCAGCTTTGTCCGCCAGGGGTGACGATCGCGACCATGTGAAGGGCGTCGTAGTCGTCGGTGCGACCACTGACCAGACCACGCCACTCGGCGAGTTCGACCAAGACCGCCTCCGTTCGTTCGTCGCTGCCTCGGCGGCAGCATAGGGGGACATGAGTACGGTGGGCGGCCATTGCCCAGAAAGAGGCATCGCAAATGACGTTTTCTAAGACCGACCGGCAAATGGATCACTTCAGGCGTCGGGCGGTGGGGCGGTGGTCCCAGCGGTAGCGGGTCGTCGAGCGTCGGATGAGCATGCGGAGCGTGACGAAGGCGGCGGCGAGGTATAGGTAGAAGTCCACGGCGCTGCTGCTCTTATCCCTGTGGGTGAGCACGTCCAGGCCCTGTTCGAGCCCGGGCGGCACAGAACGAGCTCATGCCTCCAGGCTGAGGGCGGAGTTCATGGTTGAGCAGGCCCGGCGCAAGAGCGCGGGCAGTTCGCCCGGTGTGCAGTCGGGCAGCCATTCGTCCAGAGCGCAGCGCCAGGCGGCCACGAAGAACTCGATGAGGAGCCGCAGTTCGAGACGGTTTTGTTCGTCAAGTCGGCACGCGATCTCGGCTTGGACTTCGGCGCAGTGCCGCAGCGTGTACCCGTCGAGTGCGGCGGAGTCGGCGATCAGCTGGAGCGTGAGCGGGAAGCGCCGGTACCAGTCCTCGTCCATGCGCTCCAGGGTGGTCAGCATGGCGGCGAGGAAGACATCGGCCAGCGGCCCGGACTTCTCGATGCCGTCGAAGACTTCCAGGTAGATGTCCCAGAGCTGCTTGACGGCGGTGAGTGCCACGTCCTCCTTGGAGTGGAAGTTGCGGAAGAAGGTCCTCCGGGACACCTCCACCTGCTCCAGCAGCGCGTCCAGTGGAGTGTTGTCGAATCCGCGTTCACCGAAGAGCGTGATGGCGGTTTCGATCAGTGCCTGGCGAGTACGCAGCTTTTTGCGTTCGCGCAGGGTGGCGGGCTGTTCAACGGTCGTCATCGCGATCACTGTACCAAGTACGCCGAGATCACGCATATGCTCTACTGGAGCAAACGCCACACTGTGGCATTTTGTGAAAGGGAATCTTCCTGTGCGTGCACTCGTCGTGGATCACACCTCACCTGGACACTTGTCACTGACGGACGTCCCTGCTCCGCGACCCGCCGCCCACGAGGCGCTCGTGCGGGTCGAGGCGGTCTCGCTGAACTTCGGTGAGGTCCATGGGGCCACCCGTCCGGAGCTGCCGGACGGCACCGTGCTCGGATGGGACGCGGCCGGCGTGGTCGTCCAGGCGGCCGCCGACGGTTCGGGTCCGGCCGAGGGGGAGAGGGTTGTCACCCTCGGCGGGGAGGCCGGCTGGGCCGAGTTGCGGGCCGTACCCGCCGCCCTGCTCGGCACCGCGCCAAAGGACGCCGATCCCGGCGCGTTGAGCACCGTTCCCGTGGCCGGGCTGAGCGCCCTGCACGTGCTACGTCAGATGGGATCGCTGCTCGGTCGCCGCGTGATGGTCACCGGTGCTTCCGGCGGCGTCGGCCGCTACGCCGTCCAGTTGGCCGCCCGCGCCGGCGCGCACGTCGTTGCCATCAGCCGGAGCGCCGCTCAGGCGGACGGGCTGCGAGCCCTGGGCGCCCACGAGGTCCACCCCGAGCCGGCCGCCGTGCAGCAGCCCGTGTCGGCCGTTCTTGACAACGTCGGCGGACAGCACCTCGTCGACGCCTTCGCCTCCCTGACGACCGGCGGCAGCCTCATCAGCGTAGGCCGCTCCTCCGAGGTCGACGCGGTGCTGTCACCGGATGCCCTGCTGGGCAACGGAGGACGGCACGACCGGTCGATCCGCACCTTCTTCCTCTTCGGCGACCCCACCACCGACTTCTCTTCGGATCTGACCTGGCTGGCCGGAGAGATCGCCGCAGGCGGCCTCGATCCGGGCATCAGCTGGCGCGGCCCCTGGACTCGCCACTCCGAGGCGGTCAAGGTTCTGCTCGACCGTCGCCTCCACGGTAAAGCCGTCCTCGATCTAAAGTAGCCGGCTGGTGGGCGGTCGCGGTGATCGCCGAGGGTGCCGGTACCAGAGCGGTCGTCGCGGCCTCCGTCGCGTCCCGTTTCCTGACGAACCTGGGCACGGCAGATCGAGGATCGCTGTGCTCGCGGGGAGCTTAGCGGCTTCGGCCGGTGACCAGGTCGCGGATGCGGTCGGCGGCGCCCATGAACGGGCTGGCGGCCTTGAGCAGGCCCGGCTTGGGCGGGGTGTGCGGGTGCGGGCGGGTGGGGGCCATCCTCTTGGCCCGTTCGATCTTCGCGCCCAGTTCCGCGGACCGTTCGGGGCTGATGACCAGGCGCAGCTCGGGCCAGACCTGTTCCTCCTCGAACGCGATGTGCTCGCGCGCCTCGCTGATGAAGCCCATCAGCGTGTCCTCGGACCGGGTGTCGCCCGGACGGTAGTCGATCAGTGAATCCAGGATGAACTTGCCCCGCTGCTCCTGGGCGATGCCGTGGTCGGCCATCTCGTTCCCGCCCGGGACCAGTTCGCGGATCACCGGCCAGAAGTACTCCTCCTCGACGGCCTCGTGCTTGGACTCCTCGGTGATGAGCTGGTCGACCTGCCGCCTGCGGTCGAGCATGCTCTCACGCTCGGCGCTCCCCGTCAGCGGCGGCCCGGACTCCAGTTCGAGCATCAGGCGCTTGACCATCTCGTGGTCCCGTTGCAGGACTTCGAACACGTTCGCCATGGCTTGCCTCCCGTGCCGGTGGCGCAATTCCCTCCTTTGGGCGTTGCCCGCATCGCCGCAGGTAAACATGGGTTTTCGGATCGGCCCTCGCTGTCCTGGGGACGGTTCGCGCGGCGCGGACGGGGCCGGGCGTACGTGGCGATGTCCTGGATATCGCATGAAATGTCGGACGCTTCCCGTACGCTCCGGGGCAATCGATCAAGGAAAGGGACGCCGATGTCGCCGCGAAGCACGTATCTGGAGCTGTCCGAGGACACCGGGAGCGCGCACAAGTTCTACGAGGTCGTCGTGACCGGCACCCAGGTGGCGATCACCTACGGCAGGATCGGCGAGCAGGGCCAGACCAAGGTGTCCGCCTTCGCCAGCGCCGAGAAGGCCGAGGCGGCCGCGGCGAAGAAGATCGCCGAGAAGGTCCGCAAGGGGTACGCGCCCGCGGTGCGCGGGGTGCGGCAGCGGCGCACGGTCACCCACCGCCAGATCGTGAGCATCCGCTCGACCGCCCGCCAGGCCCCCGTGCTGTGGCGCTTCGCCAGCGGGGCCGCCGCGTTCGGCATCTTCGTGGACGAGGAGCGGTGCTGGGTCGGCAACCAGAACGGCGACGTCTACACGGTCGGCCACGACGGCACGGTGACCGGCCACTTCCTGCTGCCCGACGGCGTGAAGTGCATCGTGGCCGACGACTTCTGGATCTACGCGGGCGCCGACGACGGCAACGTGTACGACCTGAGCGGCAAGATCCCGCGCGTGGCGTACGAGATCGCCGAGGACGTCGACATCTACTGGCTCGACATCCACGACGGCGTCCTCGGCGTGTCCGACCGCGCCGGGCGGATCACCACGATCGACCACGAGGACGAGTTCCAGTGGGCCAGGAAGGGCGAGGGCGACTCGGCGTGGATGGTCCGCTGCGACGGCGACGCGGTGTACCACGGGCACTCGCGCGGCGTGGCCCGCTACGACGCCGCGGACGGCACGCCGGTCTGGCAGACCTCCCTCGGCGGCCAGGTGCTGTTCGGCTGGCAGGAGCGCGACGTCGTCTACGCCGGTACGCACGACAACAAGGTGTACCGCCTGAACAAGCGCAACGGCGTGGTCGGCGCGGTCTACGACTGCGACGGCGCGGTCTTCTCCTGCGCCTCCGCCCCAGACGGGCGGTTCGTCTTCGCGGGCGACAACCACTCGTCCATCTACTGCTTCGACCGCGGCGGCGAGCGGCTGTGGAAGCTCGGCACCGGCTGCGGCTCGGCGTTCTCCATGCAGTTCCTGGACGACCGGCTGTACATCGTGACGACCAACGGCACGCTGGCCTGCATCGACGCGAGCGAGGAGGCGATCAGGGCGGCCCAGGAGGGCAGCGTCCCCGAGCCGGTGGACGTCAAGGCGGCGGCCGGTCTCGCGGTGGTGCAGCCGTCGGTCGTGCTGGAGAGCGTCCCGGCGAGCGCGCTGCCCGACGGCGACGGCATCGTGGTCGAGTGCGTCCGCGAGGGCGACCGCCTGCGCGTCCACGTGGTCAGCCCGGGCTACGAGCCGCTGTGGAACGTGCAGTTCCCCAAGGGCGTGCGCGAGGCGGGCGCGCGTTACCTGGTGCAGGGCGTCCGCTCGTCCGAGCGCGGCGGCTTCTACCGCGCGTACGGCGAGATCAAGCGGCTGCTCTGAGGGCCGCCGGCGAGCCGGGAAGGGTCGGGAAGGGCGGGGAAGGGCCGGGACGACGCGCGTCCCGGCCCGGCGCACTGGCCTCTCAGCCCTTCTCAGCCCTTGTCGGCCCCCTCGTTGGCGCCCCGGACGAAGTACCGCTGGAACACCACGAAGATGATGGCCACCGGGATCGTCGCGAGGACGGCCGCGCCGAGTTTGAGCGGGTACTGCGTGCCGACGCCGAGCGACCCGCTGACCAGGTCGGCCAGCCCGCGCGGCAGCGTGAACAGCTCGGGGCTCTGCACGGCGACCAGCGTGTGCGGGAACTCGTTCCAGCTGCTCTGGAACGAGATGATCGTCAGCGTGATCAGCGCGGGCCTGGCCATGGGCAGCACGACCGACCAGAACGTGCGGAACACCCCGGCGCCGTCGATCCGCGCCGCCTCCTCCACGCTGACCGGGATCGACTCGAAGAACTGCTTCATGATGAAGACCCCGCCCGCGTCCGCGATGATCGGCAGGATCAGCGCCGCGTAGCTGTCGTACATCCCGAGCTGGTTGAGCACCAGGAACTTCGGGATGAACAGCACCACTCCCGGCACGGCGATGACGGCGACGATCGCGCCGAACACCTCGCGCCGGCCTCGGAAGCGCAGCCGCGCCAGCGCGTACCCGGCCATCGAGTCCAGGAAGACCCGCCCGACGGTGATGATGATCGTCACGAGCAGCGAGTTGCCCAGCCACAGCGGCAGGTCGGTCTGGAAGAACACCCGGTCGTAGGCGCCGAACGACAGCGGGCCGGGGACGGGGGACAGGGGGTGGGCCGTCGCGTCCGCCTCGGTCTTCAGCGAGTTCGCGATCTGGATGACGAACGGGTACAGGAACACCAGCGCGAAGAAGACCAGGACCGCGTACCCGCCGAAGGTGGACGCCAGCCGCCGTCCCTCTCCCGGCCGGCGCGGGTTCTCCCGCGCGTGCGTGGACATGTCACGACCTCCCCGGCCGGATCGTCGGCGTCCGGTCCCGCATCACCCAGCGCTGGACGAGCGTGAGCACGACGATGACCGCGAACAGGACGAACGAGATCGCCGTCCCCGTCCCGTAGTCGAAGTCGCGGAACGCCTTCCGGTACGACAGGTACGCGGGGGTGAGCGTGGTCTTGGCGGGATTGCCCTGGCTCATCACGTACACCTGGTCGAAGACCTGCCAGGTGGAGATCAGCCCGAGCGTGAGCACCAGGAACATCGTGGGCTTGAGGATGGGCAGCGTCACGTACCGGAACCGCTGCCACCGGCCCGCGCCGTCCAGCAGGCTCGCCTCCTCCAGCGTCACCGGGATGCCCTGCAAGGCGGCCAGGAACATCAGCATGAACGTGCCCGAGGTCGTCCACACGACCAGCATGATGATCGTCACCATGGCGACGCTCGGCCCCGACAGCCAGTCCCACCACGACAGCCCGAACGGGCCGCCGCCGGTCAGCGCCGCGGGCGGCGCGTTCGGATCGACCAGGCCGAGCCCGCCGAGCAGCAGGTGCAGCAGGCCACGCGAGTCGGAGAACCACTCCGGCCCTCTGATCCCGAACAGCCCGAGCAGCCCGTTCACCGCGCCGGAGTTGGCGAAGATGAACAGGAACACCACGCTGATCGCCACCGAGCTGGTGACCGACGGGAAGAAGAACGCGCTGCGGAAGAACGTCTTGCCCTTCAACACGCGGTTGTTCACGATCAGCGCCAGCCCGAGCGCGAGCGTGGTCTGCGCCGGTACGACGATCGCGACGTAGTAGATCGTGTTGCGGATGCTCGTCATGAAGTCCTGGCGTGCCAGGTCGTCCTGGGCGAACAGCCGCGTGTAGTTGTCGACGCCGACGAATGGCACCTTCCCGGTGAACGGGCTGCCCTGCCCGTTCCAGGAGGTCAGGCTGACCCACAGCGCCATGAGGATCGGCAGCAGCATGAACAGGGCGAGGATGACGACGACGGGGGCCAGGAACAGCCAGCCCGCGAGGTTCTCCCTGGTCGCGGACCTTCGCCCGAGACGCCGCCTGCCGGACGTGGTCTCCACCTTCGCTCCCTCCTTCCGATGGGCGTGCCCGCGCCCCGTCCCCCTCGCCTCTCCGGGAGGCTCCGCCTGGAAGCCTCGCGGGAGATCACGCCGGAAGGCTCGCCGGAAAGCGGGGACGGGTGCGCGGAGCGGGGCCTCAGCCGAGGGCGCTCTGGGTGTTCTTCTGCAGCCGCTCCAGGAGCGTCTTCGGCTCCGTGGTCGTCAGGTTCTGCAGGCCGGCGTCGAAGTCCGCCAGGACGCTGTCCATCTTGGGGGCGTTAACCGGGCCCTGCGCGTACGCGGCGCCGTCCACGAACGGCACGTCCTCGGGGAACGCCTGGGCGAAGGCGTCCTTGGCCGACTGGCGGGACGGCATCACGCCGAACGCGCGGGCGAACGCCATCTGCTGGTCGGCCTTCGTCATCGCCTCGACGAAGGAGATGGCCTGCTCCTTGTGCTTGCTCTTGGCCGCGATGCCCCAGCAGTTGGTGAAGGACAGCGTGCCCTTGCCCTTGGGGCCCGCGGGCAGCTCGTGCGCGGTGTACTTCAGGTCGGGGTAGTCGGCCTTGATGGCGCCCTTGATCCAGTTGCCCTCGATGGTCATGGCGGCCTTGGCCTTGCCGAACGCCTCGCCGCTCCAGCCCGCGTCGAGCTGCTTGGGCGTCTTGGCCAGGCCGTCCTTCAGGAGCGACTTCACGTAGTCGAGGGCCTCGACGTTCTCGGGGCTGTCCGCGGTGGCCTGCTTGCCGTCCGGGCTGATGATCCAGCCGCCGGCCTGCACCATGAAGGCGCCCATGCGGTCACGGGTGTCGCCGAGCGCCAGCGGCACCATGCCCTTGGCCTTGATCTTCTTGGACACCTCGGTGAGCTGGTCCCAGGTCGTCGGCACGTCCGCCTCGGCGAGGCCCGCCTTCTTCCACAGGTCGTCGTTGACGATCAGCGCCAGCGTGGAGAAGTCCTTCGGGACGCAGTAGAACGTGCCGTCGCGGGTGAACGCCGTCCGCAGCGTCTCGTAGAAGTCCGTCGGCTGCGAGATCTTGTCGCCGTACGGCTCCAGCGCGCCGACGCTCGCGTAGTCGGCGAAGCGCGAGGCGTCCACGTAGAACACGTCGGGCGGGTTGCTCCCGGCGAACGCCTGGCCGAGCTGCTGGGTGAGGTCCTGCGCGGGCGTTACGGTCGCGGTGTTGCCGCTGGCCTTGGACCACGCGTCCGCCGCGTCGCGCACGGCCGTGGTCTCGGCGTCGCCGGAGGAGCCGATGAGGATCTGCAGGGACGCCGGCCCGCTGCTCTGCGGGGCCGAGGAGCTCTGCCCGGCCGTGTCGTCGAACCCGCTGCCGCAGGCCGCCGAGGTGAGAAGGGTGCCGCAGGCGGCCGCTGCCAGCGCCGCCGTCCGGAGGTTACCGCGCATCATCGTGCTTTCCTGACTCGATGGTGATGGGGGAGGGCCTCGGGGCGCTCACGCCGACCTCCGGTGGACCAGCGCGGGTTCCAGCAGGATGTGTGCGGGTGAGTCGCCCGAGGTGGTGGTGCGCGAGGGTCCCCGAGCCCCGGCACCGTCGTTCGATGGGTCGTCCGGCGGGGCGTCCGCGTCGCCGGGCGTGGTCTCCTCGTCGCGGGGCCGGCGGCGGGCGGCGTCCCCGTCGAGCATGTCCGTGAGCAGGGCGACGCAGCGCGCGGCCGCCTCGCCGAGCGGCTGGCTGACGCTGGTCAGCCCGACCGCCCTGGCCACGGGCGTGTCGTCGAAGCCGATCACCGCGATGCCGTTTCCGGCCTGGAGCGCGCCGATCGCCAGCGAGTCGCTGACGCAGACCACCGCCGTCACCGGTCGTTCGGCCGCGAGCAGCGCCGTGACCGCCGCGGCCCCCTCCGGCACGCCATCCTCGGTGCGGTGGTCCAGCTCCGCGAGCTCGTCCGGGCCGATCCCCGCCTCGGCGAGGGTGCGCGCCCAGCCCGACCTGCGGTCGTCGCCGACGCCGGAGCCCTCGGGCCATCCGAGGAAGCCGATGCGCCGGTGCCCGGTCGCCAGCAGGTGGCGGGTCGCCATGGCCGTGCCGGCGGCGCCGTCCACGTCGACCCACGGGTACTTCTGGCCGTCCGGCACGCCCCACGGCCGGCCGAACGTGACGAACGGGATGCGCTGCTCCAGCAGCCAGGCCGCGCGCGGGTCGTCGTAGTCGGTGCTGGTCAGCACGAAGGCGTCCGGCACGTACACGCCGAGCAGGTCGTCGAACGTCGCCAGCTCGGCGTCGTGGTCGTCCGCCGTGTACAGCAGCACGCGGTACCCCGACCGGGCGGCGGACTCGGTGATGCCGTGCAGGAACCGGTCGAAGACCGACCCGTTGATGCCGTCCTCCTGCGCGGGCTCGATGCGCGCCGCGATCAGGCGCGAGCGCCCGGTGCGCATCTGGCGGGCGGCCTGACTCGCCCGGTATCCGAGCGCCCTGACGGCTTCCCGGACGCGGCGGCGGGTCTCCTCGCGGACCACCTCCGGGGAGTTCAGCACGTTCGACACCGTCTGCCGCGAGACGTTGGCGTACCGCGCGACATCGGCGATCGTGACCTTGTCCGCCATGGGTGCCTTTCAACATTTGATCGTTCAAGACGGACTATGGCACGATTGGATCGTTCAAGTAAAGAGAATGTTTCGCGAGCCGTATGCGACGGTCATGTCACGGACCGCATCGCGATGACGTCCCCTCGCTCCCCACTGCTCTTCCCCCGGAGGCCCTACGGTGTTCGACGACTTCGACGACGCGGTGACCCCCGAACCCGCCGGTGTGACGGACCCCTCACCCACCTCCGACCCTGCTCTCCCCGCCCCCGCCGCCGCGGACGGGCACCGGGAGGGCCGGGCGGCCGTGCCCGGCGACGGTGAGGCCCCGCGCCGCTACCAGCCCTTGCTGCACGACCTGGTGATCGCCGTGCTCGCCCCCACCAGCGCTCTCAGCGGCGCCGACGGCCAGATCCGTCCGGGCGGCGTGCAGGGGCTCTTCCACGCGGACGTCCGAGCGCTGTCCCAGGCCACCCTCCTGCTGGACGGCCGCGAGCCCGAGCCGATCGCCCACGCCCTCACCGGCCCCGGCGGCGCCCGGTTCGTCGTGCTGCCCCGCTGGCTCGGCGACCCCGGCCCCGACCCCACGGTCCGCGTCGACCGCACTCGTCAGGTCACCGCCGAGGGCATGACCGAGACCGTCGAGATCGTCTCCGCCGCCGGCGCCCCCGTGACCACGACCGTCACCCTCGACCTGCGCTGCGACTTCGCCCCGATCGAGACGGTGAAGTCCGGCGGCGACGCCTCCCCGTCCCCGGCGTGGACCGACCGCCCCGGGTGCCTCGCGTGGGAGTCCGAGGACGATGTGCGCGTCACCGTGACCGGCGACGGCGCCCACGCCGACATCAGTGCCCCCCGCCTGCGCTGGGAGGTCACCCTCGCCCCGCGCGGGCGGGTCACCCTGCGCTGGCAGGCCGAGGTCGACGACCCCAAGGCCGTCGTCACCACCCCCGCCCGTCCCGTCGAATGGGGCGCCGCCCGGGTCACGGCCGACGACCACCGCCTGACCCGCCTGTTCGACAGGTCGCTCGACGACCTGCGCTCGCTGCGCCTGGCCGAGGTGAGCGCCCCCGACGACACGTTCCTCGGAGCGGGCGTGCCGTGGTTCCTCACGCTCTTCGGGCGCGACAGCATCTGGGCCGCCCGTATGCTCCTGCCGCTCGGCACCGGCCTCGCGGCGGGCACGCTGCGCGTACTCGCGCGTCGCCAGGGCGTCAAGCTCGACCCCGCGTCGGGCGAGGCTCCCGGCAAGATCATGCACGAGCTGCGGCGGCACGAGTTCGTCCTGGCCCAGCACGGCATGCGCCTGCCCACCGCCTACTACGGCACCATCGACGCCACGCCGCTGTGGATCAGCCTCCTGCACGACGCCTGGCGGTGGGGCATGCCCGAGCACGAGGTCGCCGACCTGCTCCCGGCCATGGAGGCCGCTCTCGAATGGCTCGCGGGCGACGCCGACGCCGACCGCGACGGGTTCCTGGAGTACATCGACACGACCGGCCACGGCCTCGCCAACCAGGGCTGGAAGGACTCCGGCGACTCCGTGCGCTTCCGCGACGGGCGGCAGGCGGAAGGCCCGATCGCCCTGGTCGAGGTGCAGGGATACGCCTACGAGGCGGCCAGGCTCGCGGCGGAGCTGCTCACGGCCTTCGGACGCCCCGGCGCGGCCCGCTGGCAGGAGTACGCCGAGGCGCTGGCCGACCGGTTCCGCGCCCACTTCTGGGTCGACGGCCCGCACGGAAGGCACCCGGCCCTCGCCCTCGACCGCGACAAACGCCCGGTCGACGCACTGACCAGCAACATCGGCCACCTGCTCGGCACCGGGCTGCTGTCGCGGGAGGAGTCCGCGGCCGTCGCCGCCCTGCTGGGCTCGCCCGCGATGGCCGAGGGCTTCGGGCTGCGCACGATGTCCTCCGGCGACGGCGGCTTCAGCCCGCTGTCCTACCACTGCGGCTCGATCTGGACGCACGACACCGCCATCGTGATCGCGGGCCTCGCCCGCGCGGGGTTCGGCGCCGAGGCCGCCCGCCTGGCCGAGGGGCTGCTCGCCGCGGCCGAGTCCTTCGACTACCGCCTGCCCGAGTTGTTCTCCGGCGACGCCCGCGACGCCGTGATCCGCCCCGTCCCCTACCCCGCCGCCTGCCGCCCGCAGGCGTGGTCGGCCGCCGCCGCGGTCACGATCGTCCAGGCGGCCCTCGGCCTCCACCCCGACGTCCCGCGCGGCACCATCTCCCTACGCCCCCTCCCAGGCGCCCCCCTCGGCGCCGTCACCGCCAAGGGCCTCAGGGTGGCCGGGGCCGAGGTGACCGCCGCGGTGGACGCCACCGGCCGCGCGACCGTGTCCGGCCTGCACCCCGAGCTCACCACGATCACCCAGGACCTCTTCCCGGCGGGCTAGGGCGGTCCGGCCGAGCATGCCGACGGACCCAGAAATGTAACTGAAACCCGGGGGAATGTAACCAGTGTGTGGTTACATTACCGGGTGGACCAGGATCTGGACGAGCTGGTCGCACGGCTGCGTGCGACCAGAGGTGACTACGACGACGTCGAGGTGAAGTCGGCCGCGGGTGGACTGCCGCAGTCGCTCACGTCGACCCTAAGTGCTCTTGCCAACCATCCAGGCGGTGGGACGATCATTCTCGGCCTGGACGAGGCGACCGGCTTCCGGCCGGTGCGGCTCTCCGACCCGCAAGCCCTGAAGCAGGGGTTGGCAGGCAAGGCGCGCTCTTTCTCGCCTCCCGTCCGGCTTGCCATCCGTGACGCGGAGGTGGACGGCATCCCGGTCATCGTCGCCCGCGTTCATGAATGTGATCCGTCGGCCAAGCCGTGCCGGGTCGCCGCGTCGGGTGTGGCCTACATGCGGGGCCACGATGGCGATTTTCCCCTGTCCGCCCTCGAGGAGCAGGCGTTCCTCGTCGCTCGGCAACCACCCCTGTTCGACCGCAAGCCTGTGGAGGGCGCTGCCCGGGAGGACCTGGACGAGGAGCTCGTCGCCGCCTTTCTTCGCTCCGTCCGGGAGCGGGATCCTCAAGGGCTGGGCCGGTTCAACGAGGATGCCGAGTTGCTCCGGCGCGCGGGTGTGACTCTCCCCGACGGCACCCCGACGGTCGCGGGGGTGCTGGCCATGGGAGTGCATCCCCAGGAGTGGTTCCCCCGGTTCGTCATCCAGGCTTCGGCGGAGCCATTGTCATCGGATCCGGCGGGGGCGCGAGCCCGTAATCAGACGACGATCAGCGGCCCCATTCCTCGGATGCTGGACGCCGCCATGGCATGGGGGAGACGGGTCTTCGACACGACGATCGTGTCCACACCTGATGGCACGGTTCATGATCGGCCCGCGTACCCCTACGTCGCCTTTCGTGAGATCATCGCCAACGCTCTTCTACATCGCGATCTTGATCACTGGTCGGAGGGCATGGCTACAGAGGTGAGGCTCCGCCGGGATCGGCTGATCGTCTCCAACCCGGGGGGGCTGTACGGCATCACGGTGGAGCGGCTCGGCAGGGATGCCGTCACCTCAGCACGTAACGCCCGCCTGGTCGCGATCTGTCAGCACGTTCGTACCCCGGAGACCGGTGCACGAGTCGTCGAGGCCCTGGCGACCGGAATCCCGATCGTCAACCAGGTGCTCGCCGAGGCCGGGCTTCGGCCCGCTCACTACATCGATGCCACCATTCGTTTCACGGTCGTGATCCAGCAGGCGGTGCCCCCTATGCGGCCAGGCGAAGACCTGAACCAGACCGAACTGCGCGTTTACGACGCCCTGGCGGCCGGCGGCCGCAGCGCGGCCGAATTGAAGCACGAACTGGGCCTGTCCGCCCCCAATGTGCGCAAGGCGTTGCGCGAGCTGAGGTCGAGAGGGCTCGTGGAACAGCTGGGCGGACCGGGGCGGCCCACCACCTATCGAAGACTCACGGATTAGCCCTCGACTCGGCTTGCCGTGACTGCCTCGATCAACGCGTGCGTGAAGGCCGAGCTGTTCCCCACACACGTGCGCGCGCTCGGCGTCGCCCTGCCGTACGCCATCGCCAACGCCCTGTTCGGCGGCACGGCCGAGTACGTCGCGCTGTGGTTCAAGAACGCCGGCGTCGAGTCCGGTTTCTTCTGGTACGTCGCCGGCTGCGCCGCGGTGTCGCTGGTCGTCTATACGACGATGCGCGAGACCCGCGACGCGGCCCTCACCCGCTCGGACCGCGGCGGCGACGTCCCCCAGCCCGCCTGAAGGGGGCGGCGGGCGGTCCAGCGCGGCCCGTCCCGCACGCTTATATCACCCCATTATGTATTCGTCCATGTCGTCCGTGACCTGCGGTTCGGGGGTTGATACTCGGTGTAAGAATGGTTGATCGAACAAAGCGCCGATCGAGCCGCATTTCCGTACGGTAGAGATCATGGCCGGGGGCGTGAGACAGGACGGGCGGTTGTGCGGTACGACGGAAGGTGTGACGGATCCCCCTCGCACTACCATCTCGGCTTACCGGAATGCTTTTGGTGTGCTCGGTACCGGATCGGTTGAGATGGACGATGGTGAAGGCCGCATGCTGCCGGCCGCCGTGTGCCGGTTGTTCGACGACGGCGGCGGCGGGCGCACGCTCTCGGTGGATCTCCCGCCGGGATCGCTGGTGTGGCCGGATCCGACGTACGCGCGGTTCCCCGCGCGCCGGCGCCCCGCCTTCTGGCTGAGCGAGACGCCCGCGACGGGGGCGCTGTGGACGCGGCTGCGCCTCGAGCACCCGAGGTCCGGCCTGTGGCCCGTCCTGCTGGAGGAGTCGGTCCAGCCGTGGTCGGTCGGCCAGATCGCGCCGGACGCGGCCGCCGAGATCGACAACTACAACGTCGGCGCGTTCATGGACGAGGTCTGGTCCGACTGGATCGAGAAGGCGCACGAGGACCAGATCGAGATCCTCGACCCCTTCGGCCCGGCCTGCCCCGGCCCCGCGGACCCCGGCGAGCTGAAGACCGACCCCGACACCCTCGCCGACCGGTACGCGGCCATGCTGGCCGAGCAGGGCACGCCGGTGGGGCTCGCCGCGGTGCAGCGCGGGGCGGACGCGCTGGCCGTCATGGGCTGGCAGGGCGCCCTGCACCACAACGAGTGGAACGTCCCGCTCGCCGCCGTCGTACGGAGCTGGGAGGACCGCTTCGCCGCCCGCGTGGTCGGCATGGGGTTCAACACGCTGGAGCTCAGCGTCGCCGCGCCGCCGCAGACGCCGGCCCACGCCGTGCACGTCGCCGCCGAGCACTGGGCGTTCTGCCCCGATGCGATCGTCCAGAGCGCGGGCACGCTGATCGACTACGCCGAGCAGATTGTGGGCAAGTACACCTGGTCGTTCTGGTGGGACTGATACTCCGCACATTAATCGGCGTTCATCGACAAATGCGGCTAAATACCACTGTCCGTGTCGACACACTTGCACCTCGAAGTCAGTTCATGTCAGGACAGCCGTATGAAGCCGAACGGCCACCCATGAGATGATGTCCGCGTGCTTCGCCGGATCTCGGCGTGACGTAATCGGGGGCGGGGGCAGGCCACCGTCGTCGGGCGAGCGGTCACGCGCGCGTGCGAGGCCCAGTGGTAGCCCTATCAAGAGCAGCAGGAGGTCCGCATGACCGCCAACGCACCGGAGCCGGAGGCCGAGACTCCGGACGACGAGCTGAAGCGCAAGTTCCGCGAGGCCCTGGAACGCAAGCGCCAGACCCAGGCGGAGTCGAACGCCGCCGCCCGGGGCAAGAACGCCTCCAAGATCGGCGGCGCGCACGGCCCCGCGGCCGGCAAGCGCTCCTTCCGCCGCAAGAGCGGCTGACCCCCGGAGCCACTTTCCCGCGAAAGGCCCGTCCTCAGCGAAGCCTGAGACGGGCCTTTGCCCTTCCCGGAACCCGCCGCCCCGCCTCTTCAACGGCCGGGTGAAACGGGGATATGTCCGGGTGTACAACAGCACCAGCACCAAGTTCGTCAAGAACCTGAACGTCGCCTGGCGGAACTACCGCCGGCTCGCCTCCGGCCGGTTCAACCCGAACCTGTTCCCCCTGATCAAGCGCATGTCTTTGAGCAAGCACTGCTGAACCGAATGCAGGTGGTCATCGTCCATCTCATACCGTCCGCGCGTTCTTGGCCGCCCGCCGGGCTCGGGCGATCAGCCCGCTCGCCACCGACAGCCCCGCGCCGGCAACGCCGAGGAAGATGGTGAGCGCGGCCAGGGCGAACAGAAGGTTGACGTTGACGTAGGCCCGCATGGATGTCATTCCGCTGTGCGCCAGGCCGTCGATCTTGGATTGCTGCCGGCCGATGGTGTCGAGGAAGACGTTGTCGATCACCAGGTAGGTGGTGACGGTCAGCGCGCCGACCAGCGCGCCGGCGATGGCGCCGGCCGCGGCCAGGCCGCGCGGGCCCGTGGTGGTCCGGGCGGCCAGGACTCCGGTGAACGCCGGCGCCGCGAAGACGCAGAGATAGGAGACGAGCACCGCGAGGCCGTCATCGTCTCCGGTGGTGGGGAAGACCACGTTGGACAGCACGATCTCCACCGAGAGCGCGCCCCACACCACGAGGGCGACGAGGACGCCGCGTCGTACGGCCATGCGTGTGTCCCTGGTCATCCGGGCCTCCTTGGCGAGGTGGGCGTCGAAGGCTCCGCGCAGCAGATCCGCGCCGACCGACAGGCGCGCGCGGAGGGACGTCGGCCCGAGGTCGTCGATCAGGCGGCTCATCTCGTCGCCGTACCGGCGCCGCCATCGCGGCGGATACAGCAGGATCAGGCGTTTCACGCGAACGCCTCCAGCCGCGTGAGCCCGGTGGCGGTCACCCGGCGCGCGTGTTCCAGGTAGGACCGCAGCGCTTCGGCTCCCGCGGGCGTCATCCGGTAGGGCCTGCGCCGGTCCGTTTCCGGCAGGGCCTCGATCAGCCCGCGCCGTTCGAGGCGGCCGATCGCCCCGTACAGGGTTCCGGGGCCGAGGGTCGTCTCGGCGAGCCGCTCGATGTCCTTGATCAGCGCGTACCCGTGTTTCGGGCCCCCCGCGAGGCTGGTCAGGATCAGCACGGCCGGATCCGCGAATCTCCCAAGCCCGTCCATGCTCTCCTCTATCTATATCGTGCGACGTTATATCGTGTGACGTAATAGTAGGAGGGCGCGCACCGCCGCCACAAGGCCCCGTGTGACGGGCACGGTACCGCTGCGGGGCCGCACAGATCACGCTCACAGCGCCGTCGGCGGCGGTGGGCGTTCGCTCAGCGGAAGGCGTCCAGGCCGGTGAGGGCGCGGCCGAGGGTCAGGGCGTGGACCTCGGCGGTGCCCTCGTACGTGGCGACCGTCTCGAGGTTCACCATGTGGCGCATCACGGGATACTCGAGGGTGATGCCGTTGGCGCCGTGGATGCTCCGGGCCGTGGCGGCGACGCGCTGCGCGGCGCGGACGTTGGCCAGCTTGCCGAAGCTCACGTGCGCGTGGGTCGCCAGGCCCTCGTCCTTCAGGCGGCCGATGCGCAGGGCGGTCAGCATCGCGTGGTTCACGTCCACGAGCATGTCGGCGAGCTTGGCCTGGGTGAGCTGGAAGCCGGCGATCGGCCGGTCGAACTGCACGCGGTGCTTGGCATAGTCGATCGACGCCATCAGGCAGGCCCTGGCCGCGCCCGCGACGCCCCAGACGATGCCGTACCGGGCCTCCGACAGGCACGACAGTGGCGCCTTGAGCCCCTCCGCGCTGGGCAGGATCGCGTCCCCGGGCAGCCGTACCCCGTCCAGCACCAGCTCGGAGGTGATGGACGCGCGCAGCGACAGCTTCTTGTGGATCACGTTCGCGGAGAACCCGGGCGTGGAGGCGGGCACCAGGAACCCGCGGATGCCCTCGTCGGTCGCGGCCCAGACGACCGCGACGTCCGCCACCGAGCCGTTGGTGATCCACATCTTGGTGCCGTCCAGCACCCAGTCGCCACCGTCGCGGCGGGCGTGGGTGCGCATCGAGCCGGGGTCGCTTCCCGAGTCGGGTTCGGTGAGGCCGAAGCAGCCGAGCGCGTCGCCCGTCGCCATGCGGGGGAGCCACTCTTCCTTCTGCTCGGGCGAGCCGTACCTGTGGATCGCCGTCATCGCCAGCGACCCCTGGACGGAGACGAAGCTGCGCAGCCCGCTGTCCACGGCCTCCAGCTCGCGGCAGGTCAGGCCGTAACTGACGGCGTTCGTGCCCGCGCATCCGTACCCGGTCAGGTGCATGCCGAAGACGCCGAGTTTGCCGAGCCCCTTGGCCAGCCCGCGCGGGTCGGGCAGCGTCCCGGCGTCGTACCAGTCGGCGACGTGCGGCAGCAGTTCGGCGCTCGCGTAGTCGCGGACGGCGTCGCGGATCGCGCGCTCCTCGTCGGATAGCTCGCGATCCACCTCGAGAAAGTCGTG
This sequence comes from Sphaerisporangium sp. NPDC051017, assembly GCF_040683095.1. Lineage (NCBI taxonomy): Bacteria > Bacillati > Actinomycetota > Actinomycetes > Streptosporangiales > Streptosporangiaceae > Sphaerisporangium > Sphaerisporangium sp. NPDC051017. Next base: position 16,614 of record NZ_JBFBCI010000028.1, on the reverse strand, counting down.
GGCGTTAATGCCGATCACCGTCCCGGGTTCGTGGGGGTGTCTGTTTCGTACCCTCCTGTTAGTCAGAAGCCAATCACAGCGCTTCCCGCCCCCTCCAACGCCCCCGGCGAAGCGCCGGGCGGGGTCCGCGGCAGTGCGCCACGAGACCCCGTCCGACGGCCGGCCCTCCGGGAAGGCGTGACTACCGCGCGCCTGCCGCCGAAGCGCCGGGCCTCTCCGCCTCCGGGAGACCGGGAACCTCGCGGTTCGGGGCCTGAGCCGCCTGCCCGGCGGCCGCCGGCTGCGGGGCCGACGCCTGGATCGTCACCGGGTTCCGATGGCCGGGCGGCCGCGGCAACTGGGGCCGCGGGTACGGGACGGGGGGGTGGTGATGGTGGTGATGCTTGCCGTACCACCCGTAGGGCGGCCAGGCGGGCGTCGGGTACGGGTACGGATACGGATACGGGTTCGGATACGGATACGGGTACGGGTACACCGGCAGGACGACCGGCTGGTTCGGCGTGGTCACGGTCCCGTCCGGGACGCATTCGTACTGAGGGCAGGGCGTGGTCAGGCACTGCTTGGGCGCGTACACACAGACGTAGCCCTGCGGGCACATCACCTCGGCGCAGCCCTGCGGCGCGCACGCGGGCCGCAGGGCCGGAGCCGCCACGGTCGGCGATGCCGCCGGCCGCGCCGACACCGCGGGCGTGAGGCGTGCCGCGTGGGCCGGCGCGGCCACTGCGGAGAACGTCAGCCCGGCCATGGCGGCCGCGATGACGAACGCTTTTCGGAACATATTCACCCGACTTTCCTTCGGTCGATCCATGGATTCACGGGCGGAAATGCGCAGGACATCGCATGGAATCGTAGGGCATTTGGTATGTCAGCCTTTCGACCTACCGCGATGCTCGCATTATGTGGCCGTCGCACGTCGGAGGCGGCGAGCGTGGGAAGGCCAGGAATTGGTAAGAATGGCGGTCGTCGTCCAGGCTCGGCGAGCCTGCCCGCCTTCGCGGACGCCGCCACCGGCATTTCCCTGCAAAGCGGGACATTTACGGGGGTGCGGAAATGTCCGCCGGTAGCCGTACGGCGACCGGCGCCCTGACGAATTTTGACCCGAACGGACGCGGCGCGCCGAGCGGCACGGCGATTACGCCGGACGGGTGATCGTTACTGTCGGATGGCGAGTGAAACTCACGACGGCGACGATCTCTGAAGGGATGCGATATTCATGCGCCGCGCACGCGGATTTCACAGGATCAGGGGACGCGCCCCGCACGCGCTGATCGGGCTTACGTTCCTCAGCGCTTCGATCGCAGTGGCCCCGGCCGCCCAGGCCGATACGGTCACCATGCGGCGAACCGCGATAGAGGTAACGGTTCCTCCAGGTGCGAGCGCCATCCCGGGCCAGTACATCATCAGGCTCAAACCGGGCGTCCTCGTCTCCGGTGTGATGAGCCCGCTCGGTATACGCCCCCTCTACACCTACGAGCACGTGATCAACGGGTTCGCCGCCCGGATGACGACCGCGCGGCTCAACGAGATACGGACGCATCCGGCGGTCGCCGCGATCGAACAGGACGCCGTCGCCACGGCCCTGAACGTCCCGGAGGGCCCCGCCGCGCCGGGCACGCGCGTTCCTCCGGTGGCGCCCACCACGTCCTGGGGGCTCGACCGCATCGACCAACGCCGTCTGCCGCTCAACCGTACTTACAACGCCGCGCACACCGGTGCCGGGGTGACCGCGTACATCGTCGACAGCGGCATCGACAAGACCAACAGCCAGTTCACCGGCCGCGTCGTCCCCGGGTACAGCACGGTCGGCGACGACAACGGCACCAACGACTGCCTGGGCCACGGCACCATGACCGCCGGCATCGTCGGCGGCGCCACGTGGGGGGTCGCCCGCGCGGTCAAACTCTCCCCGGTACGCGTCCTCGGCTGCGACGGCACCGGCGCGTACTCCCAGATCATCGCCGGCCTGGACTGGGTGGCCGCGCACGCGGTCAAACCCGCGGTCGCGAACGTGTCCCTCGGCGGCCCGAAATCGGCCGCGACCAACGCCGCCGCCACCGCGCTGGCCGACGCGGGGATCTTCGTCAGCGTGGCCGCCGGGAACAGCGGCGACGACGCGTGCGACTCCTCGCCGGCCGGCGCTCCTCGGGTGCTGGCCGTCGGAGCGTCCGCCATCAACGACACGCTGTCCGTCTTCACCAACGTCGGCCCGTGTGTGGGCCTGTACGCCCCCGGCACCGACATCGTCTCGGCCAGGCTGGGCGGCGGCAGCGCCCAGGGCAGCGGGACCTCCTTCGCCGCGCCCTACGTCACCGGAGTCGGCGCGCTGTTCAAGCAGACATACGGGGACTACCCCACGGCCACCGTCAACAAGTGGATCAGCGACGCGTCCACGAGCGGTGTCCTCACAGGCCCCTACGCCGCCAACAGTCGGCTGCTGTACTCCGCGGGGCTGTAGCCCCTTCCCCATTCGTGCCCGGCCCGGCCGGCACCGCGGGCGCCCGGCATCGAACGCCTCGAGCGCCCGCCCGAAAGATCCGCAACGCTGCTCTTCAACCCATCGGAGGAAATCGTGGGACCACGTCTCAGTCGTGTGGCCTGCCTCGCCGTGACCCTCGCCGCGACGGCCGGGCTCTGGCAGACGGCCGCCAACGCCGCTTCGGCCGCCGACGACCCGCCGCCGAAGGACTCCGCCGTCACTTCCGGAACACCGCAAACCACGCCGTCCCCCCGCGCTCTGGTACTTCTCATCGGTCAGGGGCAGGACGTCGTACCGCCCTCCACCGGCGTGGTGCTGCAGTGCGCGCCGCAGCAGGGCGGCACGCATCCGCGGGCGAGCGAGGCGTGCGCGCTGCTCGGGACGGTAGGCGGCGACCTGCGCAAGCTCAAGGCCCCCGAGGGGCGGGCGTGCCCGGCGATCTACGCGCCGGTCACGGCGGCGACGGCCGGCGTCTGGGACGGCCGCCTCGTCACGATCGTCCGTACCTTCGGCAACAACTGCGAGATGCGCAACACCCTCGGTCCGGTGGCCGACCTCCCGTCGTGAACGCGTGAGCGGGGGCTCCGGCCGGCGCCGGTCCCCTCCGCGTTTCCGTGGAATGTCCGGCGGTCCCGCATCCGGCCGCTATTCGCTTCATTAATTCAGGCAATTCGCTACAGGTGTCGTTATGGGTGCTCTGGCGGGTGTCCCGGAATGGCCGGGCAAAGAATCGCGCGGCGCCGGGCAGGGAAGTTCGCCGTGTCGGAAATGATTGGGCATCTAGAACTCCATCACAGAAATTCTTCGTCGTGCAGGTGCTTTTCACGGACCCTTGGGAAGAGAGCGGAAGTGGCTATGCTGATGAAACGGACCCTGCTGGGCGGCGCGCTCGGCGGGGTCGTCCTCCTCTACTCGCCCGCTCCGGCGGGCGCGGAAACAACGACCATCCTGCCGCCTGATCGTGCGGTGGGCGACCATACGGGAATGGGCATAAGCGAAGAAGCGCGTGCCGGGGTCCCATCGACCCCTTCGTGGCTTTTCGCGGGTCCCGCCGACTGTATTCCCTATCTCTGCGCGGTGCCGTCGGGTATGGCCGTCCAATGGGTCGAGTCGCCCGAAACCGTCGGGGCCGAGCCTGGGACCATCCCGCTCTGCAGATGGCTTCACGTGCCCGAAATCCTCTGCAAGGTGCCCCCCGGGCCCCGCGGCCCCGCGGGTCCCCCCGGACCTCCGGGCCCCGCGGGTCCGCCTGGACCTCCGGGTCCGCAAGGACTCCCCGGCCCGGCAGGGGCCGACGGCGCGCCAGGACCCGCCGGTCCCGCGGGTCTCCCCGGCCCCATAGGCAGGCCTGGTCCTGCCGGCCCTCCTGGAGCCGACGGCCCTGCGGGTCCCGCGGGCCCACCTGGCCCTGCCGGCCCCGCCGGTCCTGCCGGTCCTCCTGGTCCTCCCGGAGCGGACGGCGCCGCGGGTCCCGCCGGTCCGCCCGGCCCGCCCGGGGCCGACGGCGCTCCGGGCCCTGCCGGTCCCGCCGGTCCTCCGGGGGTCGCCGGTCCTGCGGGTCCTGCCGGACCTCCGGGTCCCGCCGGGGCCGATGGCGCTGATGGTCCCGCGGGCCCCGCGGGTCCTGCCGGGGCGATTGGGCCCGTTGGCCCTGCGGGTCCTGCCGGTCGTCCGGGGGCAGACGGCGCCGCCGGTCCTCCCGGCCCGCCGGGAGCAGACGGCGCTACGGGACCCGCCGGTCCTGCGGGGCCCGCCGGTCCTCCCGGTCCGCCCGGGGCCGACGGCGCCCAGGGCCCTGCCGGTCCGCCTGGACCACAGGGACCGGCGGGGCCGCCCGGGCCCCAGGGTCCTCCCGGCCCGCCCGGAACCCCGGCGGCGCAGGCGATCTCCAAGGGACCTGCTCAGCTCCCCGTAACGTTCGTGACGTATCCATGCGCCAGATCGATCTACTCCCCGTGCGGCTGATCACCGCCGAACGGACGAGATGACCGAAGGGGTGCGCACGGCACGCCGCCGGTGCGCACCCCTGTCGGTGCGAAGGTCATCTGATCGGGCCCATTCGGCATGGGAATCGGCACACCAGGGCCATCTAGGCAATTTCCGCCGATGCGGCACTCGCTATGACAGATACGGGACCGGCTTCAGAATCTTGGCCGGGAAAGGATCACCATGGGGCCGGTAGGCCCCCAGCGGCTCTCGATCACGGGGCGCCGCCGTCAGGAGCCACTTCGCAGCAGTCGTTCGATATCACGCCAGAACTTGTCGAAGGAGGGCGCGGTCTTACGGGCCTGCGTCATGTCGAAGGCCTCGGCAAGACCCGCCTGGTCCACGGTCGGCTTGTAGGGTGTTCCGTTGGTCTTGCGGGCGGAGAGCCATTCCTTGGCGCCGCGGATGCTCTCCGGATCTGAGGGAGGATCCAGCGGGTCTGCGAGGCCGCGGCGTCCCGACAACGAGGCGGCGGCTGCCAGGAACCATGCCTCGAACTCCCTGTGGGCGACCACCACGGAGATTTCCTTGTCGCCGCGCGTCCGCAGTGCCCGCTCCAGCAGGTCCGGGCCGAGTGAGGCCGGGCAGTCGTCATCGGAGTCGATCAGCACTAAGACCCCGCCGGCACCGGTGACCTGGTAAGAGGCCTGGAGATCGGCTCCCTCGACTCCACCGGGCGCGATCAGCTTGCTGCGCGGGATACGTCGAGGCGCGGGAGTGCGCACATTCCAAATCGAGAGTTCGCCGGCAATCCTGCGGAGCAGCAGGGGGAGTGCGGACACCTCGCCCTCGCCTTCCACGACGGAGGCGATCGTGATGGGACCGGTCACTCGGAACGATGGGCTGATCGGGCCGGTCATTCGCCCGCCCCCGGCTGGAGCTGGCCGCCGCGCATCAGCTCGCCCAGAGTGGTTCGTCGATCTTCGACCAGGCGACGGCTGACCTCGTCGATCTCTCCGATCACAGTGACCCCCTCGGTCATCGTCACCACTCGGACGAAGTCCGGGTCGACCTCGTCACGGTCGAGCAGGTCGGCGCTCTGTGTGGTGACGATGACCTGGACGCGCTCGCCGGCCTCGGTCAGTGCGTCGAACAACGCCCCCGCCGCCGCGGGGTGGAGGGCGGTCTCCGGTTCCTCGATCGCCACCACTTTCGCCTCCCCGTCCAATACGGCGGGTTGGAACAAGGCGGTGAGTACGCCCGCCGCGTGCAGCGTCCCCACGGAAATGGCTTCGGGTCCGAACGGCCGACCCCCGTCGCGGGTGCGCAACTCCACTGTGGAGTACTTGTCGACGACCCGCTCGTCGATTCCCAACGCGTCCGGGACGATCGCCCTGAGATAGTCATCGATGCGGGCCTTGAAAGCGGGATATCTGAACGCGAGCTCCCCTAGCACGGGTCCGATGTGCTGTCCCGAGTACCCGATCCTCCCGGTCCGTTGGTCTGAGTGCAGCTTTCGCATCTCATCGGTATCCAGATGGTGAAACAGCATGTCCCGGAGGTCGTAATAGACACCGCTGAAGTCTTCTCCGGTGGCGGCCAGCGGAAGGTAGAGTCGATCTCGCTCGATTCCTCCCCCGTCGAGGACCAGGCCGTCAGCCGTGTGGAACTGGGCCGGCCGGGACCCCGGCTCGCCCTCCACCTGATGGATGACACAGTGTTCTTCTTTGACCACCAGCGGTCGGCGTCCTGTGGAATCACGGCCGATGGTGAATCCGTACTCGACCGGTGAGGACCGGCCTTCCCCGCTGACAAACTCGAGATGAATGGAGAACTCGTCCACGGCCTCGGGCGCCTGCCGAAGCACTTCATTCAGGCCACCCCGTTTGGCCACGGCATCGGCCGGTGTCGTATTCAACGCGTCCGCCACGAACCGGAGCGCGTCCACGAAGTTGCTCTTCCCCGCTCCATTGGGGCCCAGGAGTACGAGCAGCGGTGTGAAGCCGACATCGCAGGAGGCGATGCTCTTGTAGTTCCTCACCCGCACCCGCTGTAGAAACGGCACAGTCCGCCCCATCACACTTCCAGCTTGCGAGTCGGCGCGATTACGTTCACCATCCGCCGTGGCATGGTGAACGGCAGGATCACTCTGCAGCGCCTTTGCTGCCCGGCGTCACCGCGCGGCAGATCGGCCACCTTCCAGACGAGGCCCGGCAACTGCCTGTGGGTGCTTTCCACGTCACTCGCCTTCCGGAACAGGGTCGAATACACCGCTGGTCAGATCGTCGCGCCCAGGACGCAGGACATCATCACCGAGAACCGCCAAGGTGCGCAGCACGTCCGTGAACTCGGACAGTCGCCGGAGCCGTCCCCAGCGACCTCGTCGCCTTGATCTGATCGTCTCCTGATCTGCCTGAACGTGACGACGCTACCGCCGCGTCTCGCCTCCTGCACGATGGCACCAGCCCGAATCGACATCGAACCCTACACGGCGTCGACCGCGCTCGCCCTGCTGATGTTCGCCATCGGTAGCTACGCGTGCCCGCGAAACGGGGTGAATTCGCGGTTCCGGGTCGGCGGCGCGCTCGGCGGGGTCGTACTCCTCTACTCGCCCGCTCCGGCGGGCACGGAAACAACGACCATCCTGCCGCCTGATCGCGCGGTGGGCGACCATACGGGAATGGACAGTCATGAGCGAAGGAGCGCGTGCCGGGGTCCCATCGACCCCTTCGTGGCTTTCGCGGGTTCGGCCGACTGTATTCCCTATCTCTGCGCGGTGTTTCGCGGCCCCGCGGGTCCCCCTGCCCGCCCGGGCCTGCCGGTCCGCCGGGGGCCCACGGCGCTACGGGACCCGCAGGTCCTGCCGGGCACGCTGGGCCCGCGGGCTCTCCAGGTCCTTGTGGCCCGCCCGGGGCCGATGGTGCCCAGGGTCCTGCCGGTCTGCCGGGACCACAGGGGCCGACGGGGCCGCAGGGTCCTCCCGGTCCGCCCGGAACCCTGGCGGCACAGGGAGTCTCCAAGGGGCCTGGTCAGATCCCTGTAGCGTTCGTGACGCATCCATGCGCCAGATCGATCTACTCCCTGTGCGGCTGATCGCCGCCGAACGGATGAAATGACCGAAGGGGTGCGCACGACACGCCGCCGATGCGCCCCCTTCGGCTGGCGATGTCCTCTACCGTGCCTGACCCGGCCGGGAGACGCCCAGCCCGTGCCAAGCAGTCCGCCTGCTTGCGGATGTCCGGTTGGTGCGAGGGTCATCTGATCGGGGCCGTCCGGCATGGGAACCGACATACCTGGATGATTTAGGTAATTTCCGCTGATGCGGCACTCGCTATGACAGATACGGTGTCAATAAAAAATGCGGCCCCTTACGGGGCCGCCCAGTTGGCCGTAACCAACTTCGTGTACCTCCCATGATAGCTACGATCAGCGTGGCAGGCCAACACTGGAGGTACCCGCAGGTGGATGTGGTTGCGTACGTCGACGGCTTCAACCTGTACCACGGGCTGAAGAGCAAGTACGGCCGCGCGTACCTCTGGCTCGATCTGGTGGAGCTCATACGACAGACCCGTCGGCATGATGTGGTGATCAAGGTGAGGTATTTTACGGCGATCGTCAGAGGCGAGCCTGATGCGGCGCTCCGGCAGGAGACCTATTTGGGCGCCTTGGCGGCATCTCATCCGGAGCTGGAGATCGTCCGTGGGCATTTCAAAAGAAGACCGCGCGGTGTAGGCATTGTGGCTCTCGATGGACATGCGCCTGCGAACCATCCCAGATCTTCCATACTTACGAGGAGAAGCTGACGGACGTGGCCCTGGCCGTCGCCATGACGATGGACGCGGCGTCCCGCTACGGGGACATGTCGCTGCTCGTGTCGACCGACACTGACTTCCGCCCCGCGGTCGAAGCCTCGCTGCGACTGGCTCCCAGCCGCCCGGTGATGATCGCCTGCCCGCCCGGTCGTGTAGGTCCCAAGTACGACTTCTCCGAGCAGGTCCTCGCGTTCGCCATCCCCGAGAAGCACCTTCAATCCTCGCTGCTCCCTGATGTCGTGAGCACTCCCGACGGTCGCGTCTACAGACGCCCAGAGAAGTGGGGTGGATGACGCGCCTCGCTGTCCCCCGGCAAGCGCCCATGCATCTCGCCGTACCGTCTTTCGGGCTCCCCGAAGGGGCGTGGTCGATGTGAACCTCAGGGTAGCGCTCGGCGGGCACAGCGGAGGAAGTCGCGTTCGGCCACGTTGCGGGCGAAGGTGATCGCCGGGTTGTAGGCGTGGGCGGGCTCGGGTTCGGTTCAGGCGGCGGAGCAGGTCGGCGCGGAGGGCGTGGAACACATCCGAGCGCGAGGGGTACGGGGTTCCTTGTCCCGGTGCGTGGTGAGCCCACAGCCAAGTCTGGACCTCGGGCGACCCACACGGGTTTCCCGTCGGACTGGTCAATTCACCTTCTCGGATCAGCACTCCATCGGACCTGTGCACGGCCTCGCTCTGACGTGGTGCATGTCTCCACCGTGCCATGCCGAATGCGCATGATTCAGGGCTTCCTGTCAGTTTGACAAGAAGCTACGGTGTACCCGTGAATGACGACCAATGGGAAGCTCCGAAGGTCTTGCTCGCGGCCGACCTGGTGATCCTGACTCTGCGTGGTTCGCGCCTGCATGTGCTGCTCGTGGAACGCGGCGTCGAGCCCTATCGCGGCGCGCTGGCCCTGCCGGGAGGCTTCCTCCGCGATCAGGAAGAGGACATCCTGGCGGCGGCACACCGGGAACTGGCCGAGGAGGCCGGACTGATCGACGTGCCGCACCTTGAGCCGCTGGGTGTGTACGGCGAGCCCGGGCGGGATCCCCGCGGACGTGTGGTCTCGGTCGCCTACCTGGCGATCGCCCCACGCCTCCCCGAGCCCGTGGCGGGGACGGACGCGGTCGGCGCGTGCTGGACGCCTGCCGAGCAGGTCATGTCCTCGCAGCTGGAGTTGGCGTTCGACCATCGGCGGATCGTCGCGGATGGTGTCGAACGCGCGCGCGTGAAGCTCGAGTATTCGGCGCTGGCGGCGGCGTTCTGCGGCGAGACCTTCACGATCTCGGAACTCCAGCAGGTGTACGAGGCGGTGTGGGGAGTCCGGCTCGACCCCCGGAACTTCTACCGCAAGGTCCAGAGCGCGCGCGGATTCATCGTCGACGAAGGCCGTACGCGACGGACGGAGAACGGCCGCCCCGCGCGACTGTTCAGGGCGGGCCCGGTTCAAGTGCTGAACCCGCCGATGGTCCGTTCGGCGCACACCACGCCGGAGGGCCCCGACTCTCTGGCGGCCCAGATCGTGTCTGAAGGAGACCGTTCATGAACGACCGTCCCATCGTTTTCCTTACGGCGCTGGATCTGGAGTACCAGGCCGTTCGGCAGAAGCTGACCGGTCTGCGGGTGCATCGTCATCGCGCCGGTACCCGTTTCGAGGTCGGACGTCTCGCGGATGGCGGGGGCCGGGCTGTCCTGGGGTTGGCCGGCAAGGGGAACCAGCCCGCGGCGGTGCTCGCCGAGCGCGCCATCGCCGAGTTCGACCCGTCCGCCTTGCTGTTCGTCGGCGTGGCCGGCGCCCTCTGGCCCCACGTCGCCTTGGGTGACGTGGTGGTCGCGACCCACGTCTACGCCTACCACGGCGGCACCAGTGAGGACGATGGATTCAAGGCGCGCCCTCGTGCCTGGGAGATCTCACACGAGCTGGACCAGGTCGCGCGTCACCTCAAGCGGAGTGGTACGTGGAGGCGGCACCTTTCTCCAGGTGCCGCCGTTCCGGAGGTGCGTTTCGGGCCGATAGCTGCTGGCGAGGTCGTGCAGGATTCCGCGATCTCCGCGCACGCGCGATGGGTTCGCTGGACCTACAACGACGCGCTGGCGATCGAGATGGAAGCCGCCGGAGCGGCGCAGGCCGCGCATCACAACAGGTCGCTGCCGATGGTCGTCGTACGTGGTGTCAGCGACAGGGCCGACGGCACCAAAGCGGCCACCGATGGCGCGAACTGGCAGGACAGGGCCGTGGCCAATGCGGCGGCGTTCGCCACCGCCCTCGCCGAAGAACTGGCCCATGAATCACACCACGGTGTGTCCGGGAACGTGACACGAAAGGAAACCGAACAGGTGACGGAGCGCGTGAGGAACATCGCCACCGGCAACGCCCGGGTGGGCGTGCAGGCCGGCAACGTCCACGGCGGCATCTCGATCGGACAGTCGCCGGGAAGGGCCCCGGACATCGCGGCGCAGCTCGCGGAACTCCGCTACCGGCTCGGACGGGCGCGCAGGACCGGGGAGGTGGACGAGGCGACGTTCACCGCAGCCGAGGACGAGATCGCCGCTGTGAACGAGTCCCTGCCGGTGAGCAGCGAGAAGGGGAAGAACCGGGCGATGATCGCGCTCAAGAAGTTGCACGGCCTGCTGGCGGACGTCGCCGACCTGGCGTCGAAGGTCATGTCCATCATCGTCACCCTGCGGGGCATGTTATGAGCCACCCGAACGACACCATGGTGAACGTCGCGGAGGGGTCGGCCACGGTCGGCATCCAGACCGAGGCTGTGCACGGCGACGTCAACGTGTACCAGCTTTCCCCCGATCCCTCGCCCCAAGAACGGTTCGAACTGGGCGTCAGTTATCTGCACGGCGGCATGCCGGGGAAGGCCAGGGAATACATCGGCGAGGCCGTGCTCAACGGTTATGTGACGACCCGTTCCTGTTTCTACCTGCTGCTCGCCATGCTGAGCGGCCGGACGTTGCAGCAGGTGTCGAAAGAGGAGCTTTACGCCCTGCGCTACGTGGAGGGGAGCATCGCCCGGCAGCCCGAGGACGAATGGACCGGCGCGATCAGAATGATCGTCTGGCTGCTGGCGGCGTTACGCGCGGGCCCGGTTGATTCCTCCGTCATCGACGGGGAGATCAGGAAGCTGGGCGCCCACCAACAGGATGAGATCCTCCAGCACCTTGAGATGTTTCTGAGCGGTCCGATCCAGGACGGGCTCTGGGCGCGGGCGTTCGACTTGGCGAAGAGCGACCGGTGCGACAGAAGGCGTCTGGACCGGGTCTGGCGTTTCTTCCAGCCCGAGCCGATCGGTGCACGGGTACGGCCGCCCCGTCCGATCCAGACCACGAACGGCGACTGGGGCCGTACGATCGCGACCACCGCTGTGTCCCTGGCGTCCGCCGGCCTCGTCGGCGCCCAGTCGTGGCGGTACGACTGGCCGTCGACCGCGCTCGCCCTGCTGATGTTCGCCATCGGCAGCTACGCGTGCGCGCGAAACGGGGTGAATTGGCGGTTCTGGGTCGAGCGCCGCCGGGCCAAGGACCGTGAACATCTGGCCAGAGGACAGCGGACGCCCGCCCCCCAGGGCGGCTTCGCCGCCGCCATCGATCGGCAGTTCGACCACTACTTCGCGAGGTACGTTCCCCCAGGCGTCGACAGGGGGCAGTGGCTGGCGTATACGGCCGGCATTCGCGAGTCCCTGCGCGACGAGGTCGTCTACCTGTACCGGGAAAGCAGAACCGAAGCCAAGCGGGTCGCCTGGCTGACCCGATATCTCGTCAGCGATGTCAGAAGGCGCTGGCAGGCGGGCACGCTCTGGGAGTATCGCGACCGTCTGCGCGTGCCCCTGTCCACGAAGATGCTGTTCGCGCTAGGTGCCGCCGCGGTGGTCGCGAGCGCGGGCGTGGTGATGGACGCCGCTTCGCGGGCGGAATCGGGCACGACCCTCGTTCCTGTAGTCATCGCCCTGGTGAGCGGCTGGGCCGCCGTCCGCGGCTGGCTGCGTGTCGTTCTGGAACGGAAGAGATACGACGCCGAAGAGACGGAGGCCCGGACGCTGCTGGACGAGCGCCGGGCGGCGTTCGCCCGGTGGAAGGCCAAGCTCGCGGACAAACCCAGCGACATCGAGATGGCCCACTGGCTGGACTGCGACCGCAAGGCGTTCCTCGAAGAGGCGATGCGCCACTACAAGCTCACCCCGCGCGATGTCGTCGCCCACGGCTTCATCGAAGCGCCCGCCGCGCCTTACGACCGCGCACGGGTCAGGAACGGTCCCTGGCGCTATTCGCGATACCGGTTGGTGGTCTTCCTTCTCACCGCCGACGGCGTACGGCAGGTGACCGCCGAACTCGACTTCGGGAAAGCCGAACTCCATTTCCGGGGACGGATCAACTACCGTTACGATGCCGTCGCCGCGGTCCAGGTGACCCAAGCCGACGACGGGCGCAGAACGTTCGAACTGACACTGGTGAACGGTCCCGCGATAAGGATCGACGTCACCGGGCCTCCTCTGCCCATGGACACGTGGGAGCCCGACTCGGGAACCGTGTCGCAGGTGACGCTCGACTCCGCGGGTCTCGAGAACACCCTGCACGTCATCGAAGGCGTCGCCGCCGAAGGAAAAAGGTGGATCGACTACGAACGGCGCCGTGAGCGGGAACGATTGGCCGACCTCACGGACGCCGTCGGCGGCCTCTTCGGCCGGCCGCCGATGGGGTGACCATCCGATAAGCGGAGAAAGCCGCGGCCCCGTAGTGCGGACGGGGCTGGGGCAGTCGGCCGCTTCGCTCATGTGGCCCACTCGCGGGCCGCTCGGCGAGGTGCCATTGGTAGACGCCGGGCGGATACCGTCACCGTGCTTTCAGGCCGTGGTCACCGTGCCGAGGACGTTCTTGGCCGGTTGTAGGGTCAGGGCGGCCTTTGCCGGTAGGGCGCCGGGGTCTACGTGCAGGGAGAAGCGGCGGGCCACCGTTGCCAGTACCAGGGCCGATTCGACCAGTGCGAAGCGGGCGCCGGGGCAGGCGCGCGGGCCGCCGCCGAAGGGGAACCACGCGTGGGCGGGCAGGACGGCGTCGAACTCCTCGGTCCAGCGCTCTGGCCGGAACGTTTCGGGGTCGGGGAACCAGCGCGGGTCACGGTGGGTGACCCAGGGGCTGGCGTAGACGCGGCTCCCCGCGGGGATGCGTACGCCGCCCACGGTGGAGCGGTCGGTCGCATGGCCGTACACCAGCCACACCGGCGGGTAGAGGCGCAGGGTCTCCTTGATCACCTGCTGGGTGTAGGTCAGGCGCGGGTAGTCGTCGTGGTCGGGGAAGCGGTCCCCGAACACCTCGCGTGCCTCCGCGACGAGCCTGGCCCGCACCTCCGGGTGGCCGGACAGCAGGTACCACGCCCAGGTCAGCGTGGTGCCGGTGGTCTCGTGCCCGGCGATGTAGAGCGTCACCGCCTCGTCGCGGATCTCGCGGTCTGTGAGCGACCGGCCCTGCTCGTCCCGGGCCGTCAGCAGGCGGCTGATCAAGTCCTCGCGCTCCCCGGCGGTCCCCTTGTGTTCCCTGATGAGCCGGAGCACCTCGGCGTCCAGTTCCGCGATGGCGGCTTTGAGACGGCGTCGTCCGGGGGTGGGTGCCCAGCCCGGCACCATCGAGGCGAAACCACCCAGTTCAGCCCCGACCTCCCGCTGGGCGACGTCCATGGTGCGGGCGACGGTCGCCTCCTGTTCGGCGGTGTCGGTGCCGAACAGCGTGCGCACGGCGATGCGCTGGGTCAGCTTCAGCATGCTCCGCCGGACGTCGAGGCGTTCGCCCACCGTCAACCCCTCGGCGAACTCCTCGGCGCACTGCGCCATCGTGCGCGCGTAGGACCGCACCTGGCGCGGGCGTATCGCGGGCTGGACCAGGGCACGCTTACGCCGCCACTCGTCCCCCTTGCTGTTGACCATCCCCTCGCCGTGCAACAGGAGGAAGGTGGGCGGCATTTTGGCGTGCTCGAAAGTGCTCTCGGCGCCGCCGAGCAACTCGCCGACGTGGTCGGGCCTGGAGAGGAACAGGCACCGCTGCCGGCCGAGCCGCCATTCGACCATGTCGCCGTGGTCGTCGCGCAACCGCGTGAAGAAGGCAAGCGGGTCCCTGGCGAACTCGGGCAGATTGCCCAGCAGCGGAACTCCGGAGGCCGTCACCGGCCGGACCGGTTCGGTGAAGACAGGGGCGGTGGGCACGGACATACGGTCCTCCGATAAGTGAACGCCGCTCACCCCCACTATCGCCGTACTCTACGATCTTGGCAATCCTTGAATGTCATGAAATCCAACCCACCTAGTCAATCCACCTGGCACTCAGCCATCCGAGCCTTCCGGCGTTCTACGGAGATCATCGAGGCACGGTTGACGACATCGAGTTGTACCCACAGGTTCGGGCATGAGGAGACGCGCCCCTCCGCGCCCTGCCGCCCGTGCGCGGCCAGGACCGAGCCCCGCCCTGGCCGCATCGTTCAGCCGTAGAGGGGCCGGCGGCGCCTTTGCGGTGCGGCGATGGGCGACGTGATTCACGAGTTCGACGATGTGGTGTGGCGCAAGTCCAGCTTCTCCGGCGGTGACGGAAGCAGTTGCGTGGAGGTCGCTCGCGTGTTCGGTGGTCGTCGGGCCGTACAGGACAGCAAGAACCTGGACAGGGCCGTGCTTGTCGTGCCTGGTGCGGCGTGGGGGCCTTCCTCGACGATGTGAGAGCGGGAACCCTATGAGTTCTCGTCGACGATTTACGTGATCTCGGGTGCTGTTCCTTCCAGAGGCGTATCTCAGGAAGAGCGCAAACGGTTCTCCCTGGCGTATTAGGCTACTCAGCCGTCGTCCAAGACGTGCCTCAGATAGGACTCTGGCTTGACCAAGAAGCGCCGCCAGTGGTCGACCAACTCCAACTCGTCCCATTCGGCGATACGGATGCCGTGATCACCGAGCTCAAGGATCTGTGCGCCCGGAAGGCTCGCGAGCACGGGTGAATGCGTGGCGCAGATGATCTGTCCACCTTCCTTGGCCACTTGGTCGATCAGCCCGAGGAGGCGCAGGCAGGAGCCAAACGATAGGGCGGCCTCAGGCTCGTCCATGAGGTATAGGCCCGGACCGGACACCATCCGTTCCAGTACGGTGAAGAACCCCTCCCCGTGGGATCGCTCGGTGAGCTTCTCCTCCCAGAACCCGTACAACCCTGAGACTTTCTGGCCGAGGTTGAACAGGGTTTCGGCGCGGAAGAAGAACGCACGACGTTTGGTGCGGATACCGCGGATGAACCGTAGACCCGAGGAGGTCAGCTCGGCCTCGAGGACCTTGCCGAGCGGTGTCGCCGTTCCTGTGCTCGCGTACCGGGTGCCGGCCTTGCCGCCTTCCGCGTTGATACCGCACACGTCGGCTATGGCTTCGACGATCGTCGACTTGCCTGAGCCGTTCTCCCCGACCAGAAACGTAACCGGGGCGGTCAGCTTGACGCCGTGCGTGAGATGTCGGACGGCCGGAAGAGTAAACGGCCACCTCGCCGGAGGGTTTTCGGTAGCAGTGAGCCCGGTGATCAGCATCAGGTCACGCCTGCCCGGCATGGTCAAGCAGCCGTCTGACGTGGCCGCGGACCGCATGACGCAACTGGGGGTAGTCACCCATGCGGTTGGCCCTGTCGAGAATGTGGGAGGCAGCGGCGAGCTGGGCCAGCCGGCCGGTGGGGGTGTCGAGTAGGTCGATGAAGGCCTCGTGCACCTGGGCTGCCATGGCAGGGACGAGCAGGCTGTGGCAATGCAGGAGCGCCGCACCGTAACCGGCGGGGGCACTTCCCCAGTATTCCCAGTCCAGCAGGCACAGCCGGGGGTGGGTGAGGTTCGCCCAGTGCAGGTCTGTGTGTTCGGTCCGCAAGGCGGGGGCAGGAAGGCCGAGCGGGTGACCGAACAAGTCTTCCATCTCCCGGAGGTAGACATCCGGATCGTGATCGCCTCGGCTGGTGGGGTGCGCGGCGAGCGAGTCGAACGCGCGGCGTAGGCCGGTCCACCAGGAGTCGGGGAGCGTGAGGGGCTCGGTGAGTTCGGGAGTGGACGAGCACGGCGCGTCGGGGACGTAGGTCATCAGCTCGGCGTACATGACAGCAGGCGGCTCGTCCCATTCGGTCCGGGCCAGGAGCGTAGGTTTGGGGACGCCGGCGATCGCAGCGGCGTCACGGTTACCGGTCCACACCTCGCCACTCGCCCAGTCATGATGTTCGGCGGTTGCTCGCAGCCAGACCTGATCTCGCGCTCGGCCGCGTTGTTGTCGAAGGGCACCCGTTGGTCTCGGGTGAACCGCAGGTAGTCGTCCTGGCGGGCAAGCATCCGGGTGGCCAGGGCGTTGTGCTTCTTCATCAGCGTGCCCGACCGCGCGGCCGTGTCGTTCCTGCCGATCAGTGCGGCCGAGCGCCACAGGCG